>JBJTTJ010000116.1:0-31882 GCA_046080125.1 Cuspidothrix sp. | reverse complement strand
TAATTGAGGGAATTTGAGGAGCAACTTGTTCATTCATGGGAATGAACGTTTCTTCGTTCAAAGACTCTTTGCTATTGTCAGCTAATGAAGTATACCAATTCCACCATTGCTCGTTAGTTCCATACCATTTCTCATCAATCCTATCAGTTTCAGCATTTGCTGCCGGAAGGTCTGAATTGGCTTGAAAGTTGCTAAGAGACTTACCCCCACCATTGATTTTTTGATAATTTGTCATTGCTTTATATCACTTCATTATTTAACTACCGATACCCAAACGCCCAGCTAAAGCAGGAGTTAAAGGTAAAAGAGTAGTAATCATCAAAAACAAAGCCAAAAGACATAAAGCCGCCCTAGCATCATCGGGTTCAGAGATTTCATTTAAACTAGGACGTTCTAAATCTCTTTGTAAAAATAGAATAACAATTGCCCAATACATCGCTAAAGGATTACCTAATGATACGATAGCCAGTAAAACTATTGTGGCAAAGGTGGTTCTTCCTGCGGTTTTGCGTCCATAAATCGCCTGTACAATGCGCCCGCCATCTAATTGGCCAGCCGGCATTAAATTCAAGGCAGTTATGACTAATCCCAACCAACCAATAATCACCAAAGGATGAATATTCACCACAGGAGAATGTAAAGCTGAACCAAGGACAACCCTAGCCAAACTACCGACTAAAATCGAACCTTGGAAAAACTGATTGGGCAATTGAAATAAACTACCTGGATGGGAAAGTAATAAGCCAATTACTAGCAATAATAAGGAAGTAATTCCTCCAAAAGCTGGACCTGCTAAAGCAATATCAAATAATGCTTTGCGGTTAGGTACAAGGGATTCAAACCTAGTAATTGCCCCAAAAGAACCAATTTGTACTGCTGGTAAAAAGAATGGCCAACTTAACTTGACTTGATGACGACGTGCTAACAACCAATGTCCAATTTCATGAGATAACAAAATTGCAGATAAACCTAAACCAATGGGTAAAGCTTCTGCAAATCGTTCAGGATTACTAAATAAATCAAAATTCTGTAATATACCCCCAACTTCTAAACTTGTAGCGATAGTTGCTATCAACAAAATTATGGCAAAAACTTTTTGTCCTACCTGTGCTGGACGGGGATCAGTACGGCTAGGTAAGACAATAACTACAGGTTTGCCGTCAGTATTTTCTACTAAAAATAGCCGATATCTATTCTCTAACCGTGCTTCTAGGCTTTGGGTGAGTCGCTTGTGAACTGTTTCTGCCTCACCTCGCAAGTTGCCTTTAAAAACTACTCCCTCCTGGTAGGGAATGGTTTCTGTAGCAAAAAATGTTTCAATGCCAAAAATGCCTTTAATGAGGCTTAAATCTGCTTCGGGTATGGGGGTTGGTTCTAATTTCAGTTCTGGAACGATGACTGGACTGGTTTTGTCCCCTTCGCCTAAACCTTGTGCTGCTAGTCTTTCTGTTGCTCTCTGTTTGAGAATAGCATCTTGACCAGCAGCCCTTAACTTTCTACCCAGGAAAATATACAAACCTGCGGAAGCTACTACTAGGAACAATATGCCGATGATATTGATATAAATGCCAGCAGCAAATAATCCAAAGAATAATAGCCAGGGTGTCATGAGGACAACGGATTGTAACCAGGCTAAGATGCCTAGTTTACCAAAAGGTCTGGCGCGATAAAAGCCCCAGCCTAAAATGCCGGACGCTATCAGCACAATGGCTGCAATTATAGGAGTTTCTGAGGAAGTAAACATCGCTAAACCTTTGTTATTGAGACCCAAGCTAGTACCGCAGTGCGGAATTAAAAATTAAAAATTAAAAAAGCAGATTACACAAGCTTTTGTCAAATTTTTAATGGTTGATTGACTTACGCCTTTGTGTACTAGTACAAGTCTGTTTTTTTGTTTTTTTATATATTTTACCATTTTTGACGACAAAATCAATAAATAAGTTGATTTTTCTTCTGCCTAAATTGCCCTATGTTGCTGTGACACTACACGCAGTTATTAGGCTGCAAATAGTATTCTTCTGTTAAAGAATTGACAAAATCCAATTTTTATGGGTTGAAAATTTGGCACAAAATAGGATACAAAGTTTTTTCGTTTTAGGGAACAGTGAATAAATTGGTGTGTACTTCATTAGACTGGGAAACGCTATATCCTAATCGGTAATTAATTGAGCTCTTTAACTTGTAAATTCATTTTTTCTCGAGCTTGGCGTAATTCTTGAGCAAATGTATTAGACATTTCCTCAAATTAATGTAGAGACGTTCTATAGAACGGAACGAATAAGGGTTGTAGAAAACGCTTATGTAATTTTCACCACAGGTCTATTAATGTCATCACCATAACCACACTGATGAGAGCTAATTAATCATTTTTGATTTACAAAAAGATACATAAACAATTGATATTTCTACTCTGCCTTGAGATATATATTGGATAATAAAATAGTTTGGGTAAGATATGGGGATGGGAATATGGATATTAATGATTGGCAACAAATTGAGCAATTTCGGAGCTTACAATTAAGTTTACGCGATCGCTGGAAAACAAGCGAGTTATTCGACAATAGCGAAGTGGATATTTTAATTATTCCCTCTTTAAGCATAGATCAACGAGAACTGCTGAAGGTAGAAGGTTGTGAACATTATGAAGAAAGATTACTTTTTTCCCTAATTCGGTTACAAAATCCCCGAACTAGATTAATTTATGTCACATCAATGCCACTACACCCCAGCGTCATTGACTATTATTTACAATTACTTCCCGGTATTCCCTTTTCTCATGCGCGGCAGCGATTGTTATTACTTTCTACCTATGATGCATCTTTAAAACCCCTGAGCCAAAAAATATTAGAACGTCCTCGGTTATTAGAAAGAATCCACAAGGCTTTACGGTTAAATAAAGCTTTTATGGTTTGTTATAATTCCACATTTTTAGAAGCACAATTATCTTTAAAAATCGGCATACCTTTATATGCTGCTGCACCAGATTTGCAAATATGGGGAACAAAAAGTGGGAGCAGGCAAATCTTTAAAGAAAGTGCTATTCCCTTTCCCGATGGTAGTGAATTAGTCAACTGTTCTCAAGAACTAGCTATTGCTGCGGCTGATTTGTGGGAACGTCAACCAACATTACAAAGAATAGTAATTAAATTAAATGAAGGTTTTTCAGGTGAAGGCAATGCACTATTAGATTTAAGAAAAATCATGGATTTTGCACCAGGAAAAACTGACTATATGCAAAGAGTAACAGCAATTAAGAATAGCTTCCCAAATCTACGTTTTCAATCTATACAAGAAACCTGGGAAAACTTTTCTCAACGCATTCCCGAATTAGGTGCAATTGCGGAAGCTTTTATAGAAGGAGAAATCAAATATTCTCCCAGTGTTCAAGGTAGAGTTACACCCACTGGAGAAGTAGAAATTCTTTCTACCCATGACCAAATTTTAGGCGGACCAGATGGGCAAATTTATATGGGTTGTCGCTTTCCCGCGGATCAAAAGTATCGCTGTGAATTACAGGATTTAGGGTTAAAAGTTGGCGAAAAGTTAGCCCAAAAAGGCGCTTTAGAAAGATTTGCCCTTGATTTTGTGACCGTGGATGAAGGTAATGGTAAATGGAATATTCAAGGAATTGAAATTAACCTCCGCAAAGGAGGAACAACTCACCCATTTATGGCGTTAAAATTACTAACTAATGGCCATTATAATTTTGAGGATGGCTTATTTTATAGTCAACAAGGTAAACCTAAATATTATATTGCTACTGACAATTTACAAAAAGATATTTATAAAGGATTATTACCAAATGATTTAATGGATATTATTGCCCACCATCGCCTACATTTTGATAGTGGCACGGAAACAGGTACGGTATTTCATCTTATGGGTTGTCTGTCTCAGTTTGGTAAATTAGTATTAACCAATATTGGTGATTCACCCCGACAAGCGGAAGATATTTATAACAAAGTGATAGAAGTTCTTGATTTAGAAACTAGCGGTGATCATAATTATGCCATATCTGCTGATTATAATTTTCCCATGACTGGAGATGGATATAGTTGTTAATTGCAAGAATTGAGGAGTTCAGGATGAAGAATGCTCTCAAACCCTCATTTCTCCGTGAACCCTGTGTCTGGAGTGGTTCGTTATTCCGTAATTCTTGCGTAAGTCCTAATATCTATAATAAATGATTCAGGGGTAATGAGAATTTTTTCCATAACCACTGCAAAGTTAAAGTTTTGTGCTTTATTTACACCAATATCTACAACTCAGATGAAATAAACGCTAAAATTGATCGAGCTTTTGTATTTTCGTGGTTTTGACCCAGACAACTCAGAGTGCGGTTCACTGCATAAATCCCCATTGTCAACGTCCCTATCCCCAACCCTGGGGAAACAAGTTCTGTAACAGTTGTGGCGCACCGCTACATTTGTTAAACCGTTATTTCTCCCTAAAACGCCTTGGTGAAGGGGGATTTGCCCAAATTTACACGATTTGGGATGAGAGAACACAAACAGAAAAAGTGCTAAAGGTGCTGGTTGACACTTCACCGAAAGCACTGGAATTGTTCATGCAAGAAGCGGAAGTTTTAAGTAATTTCCGTATTCATGGTGTTCCTAAAGTTGATGTTGATGGTTATTTTCAAATTAGCTTGGTTAGCCCTAAACCCCATCAATTACCCTGTTTGGTGATGGAAAAAATCAATGGCTATACTTTAGAGGAAGTATTAAAAAGTTCTCCTCAAGGTTGCGCTGAGGATTTGGTGGTTGGTTGGTTTATTCAAATTGCGAAGATTTTGGAGGAGTTGCATAAACGCCAAATTATTCATCGAGATATTAAACCTTCTAATTTAATGTTGCGTACTTCCACACCCGTTACACCCGCTAAGAATGATCAACTTGTATTAATTGATTTTGGCGGAGCTAAACATTTTAGTGGTTCAGTATTGCGATCGCATCCCACTTCTACGCGATTATACTCTTCTGGCTATAGCCCTCAAGAACAAGTTCGGGGAGGCAGTGTTGGACCAGCAGCAGATTTTTACGCGCTGGGTCGGACTATGATTCAATTACTCACAGGTAAATATCCCCCAGAATTGGAAGATAATCTGACGGGAAAATTACAATGGCGTAATTGCCGACACATTCACCCAGATTTAGCTGATTTGCTAGATGAAATGGTCGAAGATGATGTAAAATTGCGTCCAGCCCATGCTGCTATTATTCACAAGCGATTACTTAAAATTGCTTCTCCATCATCGGGCAAAAATCTATTTACCCGCACTAGCAATACCGTTAATAAGTCAGTTACAGATTTTACTCAATTAGTCAGTAATACTATTTTATTTATAGTTCGGAGTATATTCAAGTCTTTACTAGCTTGTTTTGTTACTGCTTGGGTAATGATAGTAACAAGTATATGCGCCATAACAGGAACTATAATTGGTTTTATCTTAGCTTACCAAACCAGTTTAGGCGATCGCTGGTTAGAATTACTCGCCTATCAACTACCAAATCTAGTCAAAAATCAACCCTACACCGCAGCAGAAACCATAGTATATGCTTTTGCTGGCTTGGGCACAGGTTGGGGACTAACCCTATCTAATTGCTTTGGTCAAAAGCGACGCTTTCTCATGGCATCTTTAATGGGACTAATCGCTTATAGTTTAGGCTGGATAGCTTGCCAATTCATCACTACAGAAAATAATGCTGAAACATTAGTAACATGGATTGTAATTTCACTTCCCCTGCTCACCTTGGGCTTAGGTCTTCCTAGACATAAAATAGCTTATACTGTAATTACTGGTTTAGGTAGCGCCAACCTCATCGCTATTTTAGTACGTTTAGGGTTAGGGCTAAATTTATTCCATTTTGCCAAACAACCCCAAGGATTAGATATATTAGCACCTCTGGGCTTTTTCAGTTTTGTTAGTATCTTAATTACCTTATGTTTAAGTATAACTTACTACCTTATTGTTCCTTGCCTACGGTGGCTGGGTTGGCGGTAATGTTCTACCTATCCCCAAAAACACAGATACCCCAGATTGCATCAAGTTGCGAACCAGGGGTATCCCATATTTGGTAGACTATAAATCTTTCGGTATATAAAGTTGAGACTAATATACACCCTTTCTTCCCATTTGCATAGTTCTGTAATAACAATTTATATAAATTTTGTTAATTCTTTGTTATTTCTTTATATTTAAGATTAACCAAACTCGGAAATTTCCCCATTTGTCTGGTTACGGTAGTAGCATTTTCACTATCAACAGTTTCCTATGATGGAATACAGAATTAATGAATGAGAATTTTTCTATGCTAAACCGAATTAAAGAATTAACAACAAATATATTACCCCGTTTAGTTGAAATTCGCCGACATATTCATGCACATCCAGAATTGAGCGGAGAAGAATATCAAACTGCTGCTTTTGTTGCAGGTGTATTATCTGCCAATGGATTGCACGTAGAAGAATGTATAGGTAAAACAGGCGTAGTTGGTGAATTAAAAGGGATTCAACCCAGTGATAGAATATTGGCAATTCGCACTGATATGGATGCCTTACCCATTCAAGAACGCACAAATTTAGACTATGCTTCTCGTATTTCTGGAGTCATGCACGCTTGTGGTCATGATATTCATACTACCGTAGGTTTGGGAACAGCGATGGTACTTTCTCAAATTACCCCAGAATTGGGGGGAAAAGTGCGGTTTTTATTTCAACCCGCAGAGGAAACTGCCCAAGGTGCAGCCTGGATGATAGAAGATGGAGTCATGAATGATGTTGCAGCTATTTTGGGTTTACACGTTTTTCCCTCCATTCCCGCAGGTTCAGTTGGTATTCGCTATGGTGCATTAACAGCAGCAGCAGATAGTTTAGAAATTATCATTATTGGTGAATCTGGACATGGTGCTCGTCCCCATGAAGCCATAGACGCAATTTGGATTGCAGCGCAAGTAATTACAGCATTACAACAAGCAATTAGTCGGACTCAGAATCCATTGCGTCCCGTAGTATTGAGTATAGGAAAAATTAATGGCGGTAGAGCGGCAAACGTCATTGCCGATAAAGTACAATTATTAGGTACAGTGCGATCGCTTCATCCAGAAACCCGCAACAACCTACCAGCATGGATTGAAAATATAGTTGCTAATGTTTGTAATTCCTATAACGCTAAATATCAGCTTAATTATCATCAAGGTGTACCTGGTGTACAAAACGATCATGTTTTAACGCAATTATTACAATCATCAGTCGAAGAAGCTTGGACAAGTGATCATCTGCAAATTTTATCAGAACCATCTTTAGGTGCAGAAGATTTTTCTGTTTATTTAGAACACGCCCCTGGTTCAATGTTTCGTTTAGGTGTAGGCTATGAAGATAGAATCATTAATCATCCCTTGCATCATCCACAATTTGAAGTTGATGAATCTGCTATTATTACGGGAGTAGTGACCTTGGCTTATGCAGCTTATAAATATTGGCTAAAGTCAGAACTATAATTTGCGTAATTATTTTGATGAAGATAATTAATTATTTTCATGAATTAAACTAATCATCAACATCAGAAACAGCATAAAAATCACAGCAATTATAGTCCTTGGTTACTGTTGAAAGAAATTCAAAACATCAAACCGTCAATTATGCCACCTATTGAACCGTTAGACTCTACCCCATCAGGAACAAGTGTTAATAATTGGTATTTAGTAAGTGTCCGTTCCAAAAAAAGAGAAGTATTTTTAAAATATCTCAAATTGGCAATTACTCAAAATCAACTTCAGGATTTAATCATAGATATCAAAAGTCCCCAAGATTCAGTTTATGAAGATATTGTTTTATTAAAAATCAGTAATTTCAAAACTGCTTATATCCAACTTAAAAAAATCGAATGTTTCCAGAATATCGAACGTAAACCTTTAGTCCAAGCACAGGTGAATAGAATGCTAGGTATGGGATAAAATTTGTGATCGTAGGCCATACCACCCATCACCCATTACCCATTTAGCACAATTGCTGGGTATGATATTTAATCTGCAAACATCTACATTTACCCAATAAAACTCCACTATGACTCAAAACTACCATATAACCCTACTCCCTGGCGACGGCATTGGATCGGAAATTATGGCCGTAGCGGTGGACGTGCTAAAAGTCATCGCTAAACGCTTTGATATTAGCTTTGAATTTTCCACAGCTTTAATTGGTGGCGCTGCTATTGACGAAACCGGCGAACCTCTACCTGCTGTGACATTGGAAACTTGCCGTAATAGTGATTCTGTCTTACTTGCAGCTATTGGTGGTTATAAATGGGATTCTCTACCCTCTCATTTACGTCCAGAAGCGGGTTTATTAGGACTGCGGTCAGGTTTAGAACTATTTGCTAATTTACGTCCAGCGAAAATTCTCTCCCAGTTAATTGACGCTTCTACCCTGAAACGGGAAGTCGTGGAAGGTGTGGATATTATGGTCGTGCGCGAACTGACTGGCGGGATTTATTTCGGTAAACCCAAAGGTATTTTTGAGACAGAAACTGGAGAAAAACGCGGTGTAAATACTATGGTTTACAGCCAGTCAGAAATTGACCGGATTGGTCGCGTAGCTTTTGAAACAGCACAAAAACGAGGCGGTAAACTCTGTTCCGTGGATAAAGCCAATGTATTAGAAGTATCTCAATTGTGGCGCGATCGCATAAGCCAACTATCCAGTCAATATCCTGACGTAGAATTATCTCATTTGTATGTAGATAACGCCGCCATGCAATTAGTTCGCGCTCCCAAACAATTTGATACAATTGTAACAGGAAACTTATTTGGCGATATTCTTTCCGATGCTGCTGCCATGCTTACAGGTAGTATAGGAATGTTGCCCTCTGCTAGTTTAGGTGCTAATGGTCCAGGTGTTTATGAACCAGTTCATGGTTCAGCCCCAGATATTGCTGGACAAGATAAGGCCAACCCCTTGGCGCAAGTTTTAAGTGCAGCCATGATGTTACGTTATGATTTAGACCAACCAGCAGCAGCGGAATTAATTGAAAATAGTGTGTTACAAGTTTTACAACAAGGCTATCGCACAGGAGATATTATGTCCCCAGGAATGAAATTTGTCGGTTGTCGAGCTATGGGCGACGCACTGATAGAAATTCTGGAGTTAAAATAACATTACATCGCCAATCTGGAAATTTTAGCATTTCTTGTGAAAACTTTCAGATACACTAATAGCAAATCTATAAATAAAACGCCAATTGTGTACGCTTTGCAACAAGATCAGGCAAATTTTACCCCCCCAAAAAAGCCCCCGTCTTTAGTTGATCCGGCTATAATTCGGGCTGCTAGTCAGATTTATTATACCTACTGTGGAGTACACCCCGAAATAGTAGGCAAAGCCACCGGAGTCGCAATTAGTCGGGTAACTCATCGAGGTAAGGTGATTTTTACTCAGTATCCAGTGCTATTACCACAGGAATGTTTTGTCGCCTTAAATCAAATTGAATCCTATATGTATTAGTCAATTGACTACTGACAACAACATGGACATTTTGATCAACATTCCCGCCAATATTATTGTCTTTGCTCTGGGTGCATCTATCGGTAGTTTTATTAACGTTGTCGTTTATCGGCTACCGACTGGGCTATCAGTCCTGTGGCCACCTTCTCGCTGTCCCAATTGCTTTCATAGGTTAAAAGCCTATGATAATGTCCCGGTTTGCGGTTGGTTGTGGTTAAAAGGGCAATGTCGTTATTGTCAAACTAAAATTTCCCGCCGTTATCCATTAGTAGAGACCTTAACAGGCATAATATTCTTAATAGTATTTTGGGTTTTTCAATTTTCAATTTTCACCCTGGGTTATTGGGCTTTTTGTAGTTGGTTATTGGCTTTATCCCTCATAGATTTAGATACAATGACCTTACCCAACCCTCTAACTAAATCGGGATTAATCCTGGGAATAGTCTTTCAGATGGCTATCGGTTGGTCATCAGAAGGGACTCTAGCAGGATTGGCAAGACGCTTAATTGCGGCAATAGCCGGTGCTATAGTGGGATTATGGCTGTTCGATGCGATCGCCTTTTTAGGTTCTCTAGCTTTTGGCAAAACAGTCATGGGCGCTGGGGATGCTAAATTAGCCGCCATGATGGGAGCATGGTTAGGATGGCGTTATCTATTGTTAGCTGGCTTTATTGCCTGTCTTTCGGGAGTATTAGTAGGAGGAGGAGCAATCATCCTCTCACGTCAACAAATGGAACAAAAAATGCCTTTTGGTCCGTTCCTGTCCCTAGGTGCGGTAATCACGGTTTTTAGCGGCGAAACTATTTTGTCCCACTATATGAGATTATTTTTGTCTGGATCTTAAAAATCACCTTTTTAATCTTTTTTGCCTCATCCTAATGATTTTATCCGGCCAAATCTGTGCCACCTCTGACTGTAGCCAGCATTACTTCATCAAGATTTTAGATTTTGGTAATATCCAAGTAGTCGCAGCTATGACTGCCATGATTTTTAGGATTCTTATGATTAACTAATCATCTAAATAACAACCATCACACAAATCATAAAATAAAAATGGCAAACAACGAAGAATCACGCGGTTTAAAGTCTCTATTTGATTGGTTCGCAAATCGGCGTAAATCAGGAAGTACCAATTTAGAACGCCAAGAAAGAGAAATTGCCGATGGTTTATGGCATAAATGCCCTAAGTGTGGTGTTTTAGCCTATACAAAGGATTTAAGAGCTAATCAAATGGTCTGCGGGGAATGTGGTCATCATAATCGCGTTGATAGTGATGAACGTATCCGCCAATTAGTTGATCCTAGTACCTGGCATCCATTGGATGAGCATTTACGCCCCACAGACCCCTTGCAATTCCGCGATCGCAAACCCTACAGCGATCGCCTCCGAGAGACACAGGATAAACTGGGACTGATAGATGCTGTAAAAACCGGTTTAGGACAAATTAATAATTTACCCATTGCTTTAGGGGTGATGGACTTCCGATTTATGGGCGGTAGTATGGGTTCTGTCGTCGGCGAAAAACTCACCCGCATGATTGAACAAGCTACCCAACGCCGTTATCCTGTGGTTATTGTCTGCACATCCGGCGGTGCCAGAATGCAGGAAGGAATGCTCTCTTTAATGCAAATGGCCAAAATCTCCGCCGCCCTACAACGTCACCGCGATTCCCGACTATTATATATTCCCGTTTTAACTAACCCTACTACCGGAGGTGTCACCGCCAGTTTTGCTATGTTGGGTGATATCATCATCTCTGAACCCAAAGCCACAATTGGTTTTGCTGGTAGACGAGTAATTGAACAAACCCTCAGAGAAAAACTACCAGAGGATTTCCAAACGGCTGAGGACTTACTGAAGCACGGTTTTGTGGATGATATAGTCCCCCGCACACAATTAAAAAATACTTTAGCACAACTAATTGCCCTCCATCAACCCGCACCCACAACTACACCCAACATGGTTTTGTGGGAAAGTATGAAATTAAGTCATACTGCTGTTGAGTAGGCAGATATCTTCAAATGAGGACGTTTTCATGTCACAATTCAGGATAGACAAAACGCAAAAAACTCCTATGGCTCTCTGATTTGATTTGTGAACAATATCTAGAAACCCGACTTCTTGAAGAGGTCGGGCCTCCTGTTGTCTGGTAAATTTGATATACGGCACTTACTGATGTTATGAGGTACAGTCGCCTACAGTGGGAAGCCCACCTCATAGCTTAGCAACTTTAAACGTTAATCACCAATAACCAGTGAACTACTTACACCGACCTCGCGGTACAGTGTAGGCTTCCTGCCCAGCAGAAAGTGCAGTAGTGGATTTCTTTCGTCCTCCATTACTTCGACTTACATCTGGGCGACAGGCTTTATCCCCCGTTCCAGAGGTATAAAAGGGTATAATATAAGATTTGTTCATTTCCTCCATGTTCTTCCTGCGGAAGAATTTGGTTGCAGAACTGTGGTCAACCCACGCGCAATTCACCTCAACACTTACCGCAATAGCGGAAGTGTGAGGCTTCTTGCTGTTCAAGCTAAAATCTATTGATTAAATTATATTAAAAATAAGCACGACTTAAAACCCGTATTCCGCTAATTTTGGCTGGTGCCTGATGCCAAGTTTTCCCATTCTGTCCTTTTTTTGATTGGTTGAGCTGGATTTCCTGAGTAGACTATATTCGCTTCTAAGGATCTTCCTGTGACACTACCCAATGCTAAAACTGCCCCTCTTCCAATAGTAACACCAGGTCCGATGACTGATTTTGCCGCTATCCAGCTGCCCTCTTGAATATGAATAGGAGCAGGAATCAGTTCAAAGTTGGGATGATTCCAGTCATGATTACCAGTACATAGATAAACCCCTTGGGACAAACAAACATGATTTTCGATGGTAACATTAGCTAGATTATCAACCCAAGTATCTTCTCCAATCCAAACGTAATTACCAACACTCAACCGCCAGGGAAATTTAATTTTCACTCCTGTTTTCATACGTACACCTTCGCCTATGGTAGCACCAAACAGCCTTAAAATCGAAACTTTGATAGATGATATAGGCAGCCAATAACTTTCCACTAGGGGTGAACCAATGAAGTACCATAAAATTTGTTGACTGTATGGTGCTCCGGGTGTATACTTGCCAAGTGTGTAATTATCTAGACGCATAATAAGCTGGGTAGTCAAAAATCTAATGTCTCAATCCTGGTTGATTTGAAGTTAACGCTATTAAATTAGTTAAACCAAGGTCAATTGGAACTCTTTGTAGGAACTTCATCAAATTCTACTACATGAGGATAAATTGTTCCGTCTTCCAACTCAAACTCAGTTTTTGTAACACTGATTACCTTTTTGCTGTTCATAGCAATTACATACGACCATACATATACTATATCATAGACTATCAGATATTGGTAGTATTTAGTAGGATTTATTAGATTTGATGTTTACTGTTGATACCCCACCTATCCAATCTAAAATTGCTTGATTAACCTGTTCTGGTGACTCATCATGGGGACAATGACCAACATCTTCTAGATATAGTAATTGTAGGTTGTCATTGCAGCGCGCAAATTGATTAGCTAGACTGGGAGGAACAAATCGGTCTTTTGTACCCCAAATTAACAACATAGGAATTGTTAATTTTGGTAAAATTTGCTTGACACTAGGACTAAAATCAATTCCTGTTGTGGCCTTAAATAAGGCTCTAAAAGCACGGGCAGATCCCCTATCCTGGGGAGGAAGAGCCAAAATATCTATGAGCTCATCGGAAACAACTTCAGGATTCCCATAGGCCAAACCAGCCCAAAAACGTAATACACTGGGACGACGGACAAAATAAAATATTGGTTTGAGAATTAATCTGGAAGTAAAGATACTTTTAATACCCCTAACAAGAGGTTGTATCATCGGTGGAATCATTTCCTGTTCTAGGTTAGGGTCGGGTAAACTCATCATGACTATACCCTGTACCATATCAGGATGGGTGGCGGCGGCGACTAAAGAAATGAGTGAACCGATAGAATTACCGATCAAAACCACCGGTTGACGGATAAAAGTTTGCCAAAAATCATAAACCTGTTCTACCCAAAGTAGGATATTGTAATTAGTCGCGGCTTTTTCCGAAGCACCAAAACCAATCATGTCGAGGGCGTAAACGGTATGATATTGCCCCAATACTTCTAAATTGTGTCGCCAATGGCCAATAGAAGCACCAAAACCGTGTAATAAAATCAGAGGTGTTTTTTTGGGAGAGATTGCCGACGGACGAATGTATGTATAACGGGTTTGCCAACCACGCCATACCCAGTCCCTTTGATTACCAATTCGTTTTTGCCAATGTATTGCAGTGGTCACGTTGATCTTTCATGGATTTGTTTAAAAGTATAGCAACAGATTCAGGAGAAAGTGAATTATATATAAATAAGTAGTGAATGTACCTAAAAAAAACCCCACCCCAGCAGATTGTACATCTGCCAAGTCTTTCCCTATTATAAATCGTAAAAACTACCTCTGTAAGCTACACCTGCCCCCTCGTCTCCAGCTATAATCGTAAATTATTGTCAAATATTATGTAATTTAGATTAAGTAATGTAGGGAAATTATCTCAAAGTGAGTAGAATAGCAAGTATGTTAGTTTACCCAACTGATGTATGAATTGGCTATCCTAGGGATAGATACTCATTTTTCCATTCTAAGTTACTCTTGTATTTTGCCTTCATTGGCATATTAAACTAAGCTAACTGAATCAAGACCAATCCAAATTCTGAACTAAAGAACTGCCACTAAATCATAATGCCTGTGATTGAGAAAAAAAGAACTCGCGATCTGCCCCAAATTAACGAACGGATTCGCTTCCCGAAAATTCGGGTGATTGACACTGATGGCGCACAATTGGGAATTATTACCCCCCAAGAGGCGATCCAATTAGCGGAGGAAAAGGAATTAGACCTCGTGCTAATTAGTGACAAAGCCGATCCGCCGGTATGTCGAATTATGGACTATGGGAAATATAAGTTTGAGCAGGAGAAGAAGGCGCGGGAGGCCAGGAAGAAGCAACACACGGCTGATGTAAAAGAAGTTAAAATGCGCTACAAAATAGAAGAACATGACTATAATGTGCGCGTCAAACAAGCCGAACGCTTCCTCAAAGATGGGGATAAGGTCAAGGCTACGGTCATGTTCCGAGGTCGAGAAATTCAACATAGCGACTTAGCAGAGACTTTGCTTAAGCGTATGGCTACCGATCTAGAGCCTTTTGGTGAAGTACAGCAAGCACCAAAAAAAGAAGGCCGAAATATGATGATGCTGATTTCGCCGAAAAAATAAATTTGTCAACCTTGTTAACACAGTAGTGATGAATGCTACACAAATTAGTTAATGATTTTAGCATCCATCCATCAGAGTTACTATCCAATATTGTGATTGCTAACTCCTGATTAGATGAATTTTGAGGGTAAACAGGAGATTTTTTCCGTCTCCTGGTCATTCATCAATATCTAGATGCTTTTGAATTTATTTCTGATCATAGTCCTGGCTGCTGAGAGGGGAAAAATAAGACTCAGTTATTCAGGACTTTTGCTATTGATGCCAATTTTGTATGAAGATGCACATAATCAGCCCCCCCCTGTACTCAACCTTAGTAATGCGAAGCTGGGGGGTAAATTATATGCAACTTTATAAAGAAATGGTATGAGATGATGAGATTCAATCATTACCAAGATATTTAGCTTTTAGTTCCTCTAATTCCTGATCTATTTTATTTTTCACTTTACCCTCACTATTTATCTCAGAAGTGAGTTCATGAAATTTATCTGGTAAAGGATTTTGATGTTCTGATGTCATACCTGTAAATTGAGTTTTCACTTCCTGCAATTCTTGATCTATTTGAGTGGAAGTTTTCACCACAAGGGCGGGTGGAGAAGTAGGTACTATAATGTTTGTCGGAGGTAAAGCAGGGGGGTGAAAATCTAAAGCTTGGAGAACTTGATTAATATTTTGATAGCGCTGACTGGGGATAGTTTCTACCATTTTGTTAATAATGGAACTTAATTCTTGACTTAGGGAGGTGGTGAGATATTGTTGCCATACCCAGACTGCATTATGGGCATCATAGGAGTCAAAAGGCGATCGCTCAGTTAACAGATTAATACAAGTTACCCCTCAACTATAGATATCACTGGCAAAAAGTGCCTTTCCTCGCATTTGTTCCGGGGCAACATATTCAGGACTACCAATACTTGTACCTGTGCGGTTAAGTGCCGTTGATGTGGCGGATTTGGCCGCCCCAAAATCAACTATAACTAATTTGCGATCGCTACGACGACGAATAATATTTTCTGGTTTAATATCCCGATGAATCACTTTTTTATCATGACAAAATTGCAAGACTGGCAATAAATCATTTAACAACTGCCGAATTTGTGACTCATTAAAAGCACCGTTTTGAGACAATTCTTGATATAAATTAATGCCATCAATAAATTCTTGCACCAAATACTGTCTGTCATCTTGGGTACAATATGCTAAAAGTTCGGGAATTTGGGGATGTTGTCCCAATTCATCCAACTGAACAGCCTCTTGATTAAATAACTCTATCGCCTTTTGTACCGTATTTTTACCTTGGACTTGGGGGTAAAATTGCTTAATCACACAAGGAGGTTTAGATGGTTTATCCTCATCTATAGCCAGAAAAGTTCTGCCAAAACCACCTTGTCCAATAGGTTTAATGGCACGATAGCGTTCTTTAAGGAATAATTTTGTGCCACAAGTTTGGCACACTTTCATATTCTCAGGGTTTTCTGGATGGGAACACAGGGAATTAAGACAATAACTCATAATAATATTGGGTTTTTGATTGGCATAGATAAAACCTATTCTGGGATTGATCATTATGTTCTAGATGTAGAAATTCCTGAAGTTGCTAATTTATTTAAGAATATTCTCGTTGAATTGTTTTAGTTTTCCCTAGATCTGGCAAACCAGAAGCAACAGCTTCTAATGTAAACAGCTTAATTACAAAATCCGGCAGTTTACCTTAACTACAAATTAATCTGGAAGAAATTCAGAATTAAGGGTTTTTTCAGAAGTATACGGACATATTTCTGGAAATATCTGTTCACCTAATTGAGTTTCTCGAATTGCTAATGCTAAACCTAATTCGTAAGCTGTGAGAAAAACTTGTTCTAAATAAGGTTTTAAACTAGGACTATCTTCTAACAATAGTTTAATTTGAATACGTTGTTCTCGAATGGTACTCAACCAACTACTACTGCGTTTTTCTGCTTGAAATTGCCATTTTAATAAATGTCCTAGTAACACAGCTAATCTATTTCTCAATTCTTGTCTTTCTTTTCTGCCCAAGGTTTCTAATTCTTCAATTAGGTTAACAGTGTCTAATATATCCCATTGTTGAGTTTTGAGTAAATTAACCTGTTCTTGAGTCCAAGCATGGAAGTCATTTGTATAACCTGGAAAGGTGGTCATGGTTGCACCTGTTATAGGTTTATATATTTTTAGTTACATTTGTAAATTAATATCTTAACAAATTATAGCCAGCGAATTTAGTTATATTCAATAGACTTGTCCGAAAATTAAATGTGCGTTTTCTAAAACCCTTGTAGAGACGTTCTATAGAACGTCTCTACATTAATTCCCGGAAATGTCTAATTTCTATCGGACTACTAACTCGGCCGGCAATGGATTAAACTAGACATTTGTAGTGTTATCCTTTTTGATTGATTTCTCTATGGTGACAAGAATTATAGATGTATATACCATGGTATCAGCCCCCACTGTGACACCTGATCGGGTTAATCAAGTAACTCGGAAAACCTATCCCAATTATAAGGTGATTGTTTTGAATGATGATTTCAATACATTTCAGCACGTTGCTGAGTGCTTAATGAAATATATTCCGGGAATGTCAAGCGATCGCGCTTGGGAACTAACTAATCAGGTACACTATGAAGGACAAGCTATTGTCTGGACAGGTCCCCAAGAACCAGCAGAATTGTACCATCAACAACTACGTCGTGCTGGTCTGACAATGGCTCCCCTGGAAGCAGCGTAATCATTATGTCTAAATCCAAGGATGGTAGACTTGTATGCAATCATTCTACACATATTCCCGGTTTAATTGCCATTTTAGAACGTCTGTGTCAGCAGGATGGTATTGGAACTGTGACACCTGCGGTGATTGGTAGAGTTAGAGGTCATGCACCAAAAATGCAGTTGCGCGTCTCTGTACCCATTCGTGGCGGTTATAAAATCATTGCTCGTCATGGTAAGACTGTGCAAGAGGTCTTTATCCTCACAACTTTACTACAGGATGAACTAGAAAGTGCGATCGCCATTGCTATGAAACTTGCATGAATATGAAAATTTATCAAGGGAGGACTGTTTTTAGCCCCTCCTTTGATCTATGATTATTCCCTAATTTCATGCACTGCAAATTTATGTAATGGCAAACTGAGAATACAAGAAAATGTTAAAAAATATGACAAAGCTGTAGTAATTTTTAAGGTTACAATTACAACCTCCCAGTTAAATAGAAATACTTTATCAATACCAAAGGAGATGCAATAAACTAGCCAGTAAGCAAAACTCATTCTTAATAGACTTTCTTCTGTTGCTTGTGCCTCATCTATTTGCTTATTGTTATCCCAAAGTAACAATAAACCCAAAATGCAAGCTATAAAGGAAACACCAAGTACGAATTCGTGACCAAACATATTTACTAAATACATTTGCCTTTATTCCCATCCCATGATCGCTATATTTATAATTAGTCTAAAGGCATATTGATTGACGTTACACAAAATAGTTACAAACTGAAATATTGTAAATAATTACAAAAAAATCCCTTGATTTTGTTAAATATTTTTACAAAGTCCTACCCATTAGATATTATTTAAAGTTGTTGTAAATTTGTCATCAGAACACAGACTATATACTGTATATATCAGCATTCTTGATCACACATACCAATGTTTACCCAACTACTAGAACCATCTTGCCAATGTTCCTTTTTCCAGATTGGTGCATTGTGTTTGAGAGTATCAATTGCATACTGACAAGCAGCAAAAGCTTCACCACGATGGGGACAACCTACCGCTACCAGTACACTAATTTCCCCAACGGATAATCTACCAATGCGATGATATATAACTACACGGTTAATATTATACCACTGATGACGAATATTATCTGCAATTTGATAAAACACTTGTAAAGCCATAGGCTCATAAGCTTGATACTCTAAAGCTATCACTAATTTATTATCGGTTTGATTACGCACCATCCCACTCATTACCACCACTGCACCATTAGCAGAATTATCTGCTTGACTGTAGATTTCTGACACAGATAATGGTGCCAAGGTAATACCAAAGCTATCTTCCATCCTTGGTTTAATGGGAATAGCAGATTTAATTACGATCATTTTTTGTTACCAAATATAGTTACAGATACCTTAGCATCTGAATTATCAGCCCTAGCCTGAACATAAAACTCAATATTTAGTAAAATCAGGTAAAGTAATGTTTCCATCCGTTTACTAAAAAATATTTTAGCCCATGCAAGTGCAAATCAGTGGATCTAAAAATCCTCTAGGTTATCTACTATTAATTACTCCTTTTTTCCTCTGGGGTACGGCAATGGTAGCCATGAAAGGTGTAATTCCCCATACCACACCCCTATTTATGGCGGGATTTAGGTTAATACCTGCGGGGGTGTTAATTCTGATTGTGGCCGCATTAATGGGTAAACCTCAACCGAAAAGTTGGTTAGGATGGTTCTGGATTGGTATATTTGCCCTAGTTGATGGGACTTTATTTCAAGGCTTTTTAGCGGAGGGTTTAGTCAGAACTAATGCCGGATTAGGTTCAGTAATGATAGATTCCCAACCTTTAGTAGTAGCTTTACTTTCTTTGTGGTTGTTCCAAGAACATATTGGTATGTGGGGATGGTTGGGGTTAGGATTGGGAATTACCGGTATTAGTCTCATCGGTTTACCAAAAGCATGGATTTTTCATCTGCTGGATTCAGGAGTGATGATTACCACAGATAATTGGCAACAGTTATTTAATAGTGGTGAGTTATTAATGTTACTAGCAGCTTTATCTATGGCTGTGGGGACTGTGTTAATTCGGTTTGTGTGCCGTTATGCAGATCCAGTTGTAGCTACAGGATGGCATACAATTATTGGTGGCTTGCCTTTGTGGGGAATTTCTTCTGTAGTGGAATCTCAACAATGGGAAAATATTTTACCTGTGGATTGGTTGGCATTAAGTTATGCTACTGTGTTTGGTAGTGCGATCGCTTACGGTTTATTTTTCTACTTTGCTTCTAGTGGTAATCTCACCAGTTTAAGTTCTCTGACTTTTCTTACACCCGTTTTTGCCTTAATATTCGGTTATATTTTTCTCAATGAAGTCCTGACTACTATTCAATGGTTCGGGGTTTTTCTGACCTTAATGAGTATTTATTTAATTAACCAACGGGAAAATATCGGGGGAAATCAGACAACCACTATCATGGATACAAATACCACATCTACTCAGAATTTAACAACCGCCAGTAATTCTCTCGATGTCTAACCTTCAAAACCTTAAATCTGCCCTCCTACCCCCACCCCTCAAAGCAGGTGATTTACTGCGCGTTATTGCCCCTAGTGGTGCATTGCGAGAAGTTGAGGCTTTTAATCAAGGTGTGGAAATTTGGGAGTCCCACGGCTACCGCATCAAAATCAGCGATAACATAGATAATAGACATGGTTACCTAGCTGGTACAGATGATCACCGTCGTCAGCACCTAGCAGCAGCATGGCAAGATCCAGAATGCAAGGGTATTCTCTGCGCGAGAGGTGGTTTTGGTAGTACCCGGATTTTAGAAGATTGGAGTTGGGAACAAAAGAAGGTAGATCCTAAATGGTTGATCGGTTTTTCTGATGTCACAGCCCTGCTTTGGAGTCTCTATAACGCTGGTATTTCGGGTGTACATGGTCCCGTACTCACTACCCTAGCAGATGAGCCAGAATCGTCAATAAAACGGTTATTTGATCTTGTGGAAGGCCGTCCTATTCCACCTTTAAAGGGTCGCGGTTGGGGAGGTGGTGCAGCGACAGGTGTATTACTTCCTGGTAATCTCACAGTAGCAACCCATCTTTTAGGTACACCTCTTTTACCCCACCTAAATGGTGTAATATTAGCTTTGGAAGATGTCACAGAAGCACCCTATCGTATTGATCGGATGTTGACTCAATGGCGGTTAAGTGGTATACTGTCCCAAGTTCGGGGTATTGCATTAGGAGGGTTTACCAAGTGTGAAGCATCACCTAATATACCAAGTTTGAGTATAGGGGAAGTTTTGCAAGATAGATTATCTGATTTAAACATTCCTATTGTCTCCGATTTACCCTTTGGTCATGATAGTCCTAATGCAGCTTTACCTGTGGGTGTAAATGTGATTTTAGATGGAGAACAGGGGAGATTGCATACTACACTATAAACTATTTCGTACTATTTAATCCCAGCGCCGGTAACAACGAGCAGTAATTTGGTAAGGATGAAATATCTCTAAAAACTTAGTTTGAATTGTACGGAAAAATGTTTCTACCAAGTGAGGATCATCAAGATGAAAAGGATGTTCTTGATTAAATCCTTTAAAGAAACACCAATTCAAAATCATCTTTCCATCATCAGTTAGAGACTGATAAAACTTTAACAACTGCTGGCTAGGATCTGGTAGATGCTCTAAAACATCAAAAGACACAATAGTGTCAAAAGTTGTATTATTAGGAATATCCTCAAAAAATACGACTTTGTCATTCAAACCCATTTGCTCAACTCGATATTTCACAAAATCAAGATTAATAGGATTAATATCACAATAAAAAACCTGTTCAACTTGGGGACACATAGCAATACCTATAGTATGTGTACCAATACCACCGCCAAAATCTAATACTTTACCTTTAGTATAATTTGCAACCAATCGTAAAGTATCACCAATATAATCACGGCTAGTCAAATGCCATGCTCCCAATTCAAACAAATAAAATTCTCCTACCTTATCACGATAGAAATTTGTAGCTTCTTCCCAATCAAAATCTTTATGACCTAATTCAGCCATTTTTTGTTGACTGATCTCTAATTTAGCTTCTAGAGTTGTTAAATCTAAATGTAAATACTTTTGTAGATGTTGCTTTAATTGAAAACAATCTTCCCAATAGCTTTCTAAACCAGGTGGAGTTAGCGCTGATACCATACTTTTTCCCCAGATAAACCCAAACTACACTATGATACTATGTTAAGAGTATTTTATGCTTCAACTTTAGTTATTCTCAAAATCATCATATTATGAGTCCCATCGCTTTTGACTACACTCCTGAAGTTAGTGTAATTGTATGCACATATAATCGCGCTCATTACTTAAATAAAGGCATTGAGAGTGTCCTCAATCAAACTTTTACAAATTGGGAACTTTTAATAGTGGATGATGGTAGCTGTGATAATACATTTGAAATTGTCAATCCCTATCTTGGTCAATACAATAATATCCGGTATTTAAAGCATCAAAATAAAAAACAATGCTATGCCAAAAATGCAGGTATACAGGCATCATTTGGTAGATACATAACACTGCTTGATAGTGACGACTCATACAAACCAAATCATTTAGAGTCACGATTAGAATATATGCAAGCTCATCCAGAAATTGATTTGATTCAAGGAGGATTTTTTAGCGAAGAAGAAATTTTAGTTGCAGATTATTTTCAACCAGGTAAGTTAATTAATTTAAAAGAATGTGTTTTAGGTCCAACATTTTTTGGAAAAAGAAAGGTATTTTTTGAATTGCATGGATTTAATCACATGATCTATGGAGAAGATACAGATTTATGGGAGCGAGCGGGGAAAATATTTAAAACCCATCACATCCAAAACCCAGAAACTTACATTTATACAAGAGCAGAAACCAGTGTAAGTAAAAATTTTACTAATCAGTTATCATCATCTAGTTAATTTATTATATGAATATCAGCGAAATTGAAATTGTAGTTAAAATCAGAAAATTTTACCAACATTTATTTAATTCTCGTGGTAAATTTTCTCTTTTATTGATCGCATTTTTTTTCTGTATAACACTTTTATCCAGTTGTCAAAGCTATATGAATAAGGACACAGGCGTTATTCATTTAACCCTGTGGCAAAGTATTAATCCACCTAAAAATCGAGATGTTTTTAATAAATTAGTAGACAGATTTAATTACAACCATCAGAATATTAAAATAGATTCTCTTTATGCCGAAGGACTACCCAAAATATTAACCGCAGTTGTTGGTAATGCATCTCCAGATATTTTAGCATTTGATCCACAACTGACGGGACAATTTGCAGAATTAGGCGCAATTGTACCTTTAGAAGAGTGGTTAGAAAAATCACCTGTTAAATCAGAAATTAGTCCCCGCTTGTTTAAGGAATTAGAATTAGAAGGTCATCAATGGTCAATTCCATTTTACACTAGCAACATAGGCATTTTTTACCGTCATGATTTGTTTACAAAAGCCGGAATTTCTCAACCTCCTAAAACCTGGACAGAATTCAGAGAAGTTGCCAAAAAATTAACAATAGATAAAAATGGCGATAAAATCCCAGAACAGTATGGAATGTTGTTACCTTTAGGTAAGGGAGAATGGACTGTTTTTAGTTTGTTTCCCTTTTTATTAAGTTCTCAAGGAGAAATAGTTATTAATAACCGTCCTAACTTAATTAATCAAGGAACTATCAATGCTTTAAAATTTTGGGAAGATTTAATTAAAGATGGTTCTGCCACTCTTTCTCCTCCAGAACGTGGTTATGAAGAAGATGCTTTTCTCAGTGGTCGTGCAGCTATGCAAATTACTGGACCTTGGACTTACATTACCAAGTCTAAAGTAGATTATCAAGTTTTTCCCATCCCTGCCGATGTAACTCCATCTACAGTGACAGGTACAGGTGGTTTTTTTATTATGAAAACCCAACCAGAAAGAGAAAAAGCTGCTTTTAAATTTTTAGAATTTGTTTTGAGTGAAGAATTTCAAACTGAATGGGCAATAGGTACTGGTTTTTTACCAGTTAATATGAAATCAGCAGCTAGTCCAGAATATCAAAAATATCTCAGTGATAAACCCTGGTTACAAGTATTTGTAGACCAAATGAGTGTCGCCGGTTCTCGACCAATTCTGGCTGGATATAGTCGCATTTCTGATAGTCTAGGGAGAGCAATTGAAGAAACTTTATTAGGTAAGTCTTCGGCTGAGGTGGCTTTACAAGCTGCACAAAAAAGATTAGAAGTAATTTGGCCAGATCCCAATTCCTAATATCCTGAGAATTTTAACTTTTTTAGTTATTGTAGGCTGAGTTACATCACAAAACCCAACCTAACATATTGTTTTAAACAGTAGCAAAAACAGGTGTAAGGTTGATAGTTTCTAAGGAATTAGATACTAATGATGGGTAAATTTTACAGGAGTTATTAGGGCTTTCTACAAGTTTAATTTTATGTAATGTTGCTCCTAATTCTTGAATCGGCGATCGCAAAATATTGCTAATATAAAAAGCGATATTTTCTGCTGTGGGTACAACTTCCGCAAAATAGGGAATATCCTGATTTAAAAAACTCACATCAAAAGGCACAATTACATAATCTGTAATTACCTGATTTAATGCACCTAAATCAATTACCATTCCTGTATGATCATCAATCTCTCCCTTGACAGTAACTTCCAATTGATAATTATGTCCGTGGCCATTAATACGAGAACATTTACCGTAGATTTCTCGATTTTTTTCTAAACTCAAACTAGGATGAGCTAATCTATGGGCAGAACTAAATTCACTTTTGACAGTTAACAAAACTTCTTTACCATTGCCTAAATATTCTGACCATAACTGAGGATTTTCCACAACTTTGATCTGAGATAAATTTGCTCCCAACGTCTTAACTTTTGACTCTAGTAAATTATTAATGTAAAGTGCGATATTTTCAGTGGTGGGAACAATTTCTGCAAAATAAGGAATATCATCATTGATGCAGGAATGATCAAAAATTGTCACTACATCGTTTTCTACTAATTCTTTTAAATCCTCTAAATCAATTATCATTCCTGTCCTTGGATCCATCTCTCCCGTTACAGTTACTTCTAAATGATAATTATGTCCATGATTACGAGTATATTTACCATATTTCTCAGGACTAAGATTAGGGGCTAAACGATGGGCTGCACTAAAATGAGTAGAAATGCTTAAACTAGCCTTATTACCATTACCAGTATAGTCTGCCCAAAGTAGTGGTTCTTCATATAAACGCACGCCAACCACTGGTAAATGAGGTTTTAAACGTTGCCAAATTACCCTAGCAATATTCTCATTAGTGGATAGAGTTTGTTGAAATTCTGGCCACACATCATTAAGATAGGAAAAATCCAATTGATTGGTAACTTCCTGTTTAATGACTTGTTTAACATCGGACAAGTTTAACACCATCCCGTATTCGTCTAACTCACCTGCAAGAGAGATAAAAAGGGTATAATTATGACCTTGACCGGGGAATTTAGCAGAAAGTCCGAATTTGGCTCTGTTTTCAGCCTCAGAAAGTTCTGGTAAAGAATAGTGGTGACTGGCTAGGAATTGCGCTCGGCGATTGACTATACACTGCATGGGGACACCGGAGATAGAATGTAATATTTCTTAATCTTTTGTTATTTACAGTGTAAACTAATTTGTTACTTATGGATTAATTTGGGATAAGTAAAATTATTTATATGTTACCAGCGCGATCGCATATCCAAAATTAGCACCAGTTGTGTATATTCTGTCCACCGTATAGATGATCTTGTACAGTCTAATCTTGCCATCTAATGCCCCTTAACCCCCAATCCTGGGGGATTTAGGGGGCTAAATAAGCACAAAACAGACAGAACTTGCCTGTACACCGAATGTTTCTGGATCTAGCTAACTCCTTAAAATGAATCGCAGATGTGAATAGATAAATTTTGATTACCAAACTAGGGTACAATCTCTATTATCTAAGATAGCAACTTCTTCTTTAATTTTGATGTGAGGAATTAAGTCAATTAATTCTTCTTTGGTATAAGAGTTAAAGTCTTCTGGATTGATTTCATTGTATGTAATATAACCTCGTTGAGCAGGAAGTACAACCTTGTCTAAATAAACTTCTTGTATTTCTCTTCTAATCTCAGTCAAAGCATAATTACTAATTATAAGATCATAACTGTTCCTTTGTAATTCATTCATTGTTTTGTAAATAACCGTCGTATTTAACGGGTAATGATCTAAATATCTTTGAGCTAGTTGTAGCACGGGCTTCAAATCAACCAATGTGTAGGTTTTGATATTAAAATAACTACTAACAATTCTACATAGCCCTCCATAACCAACACCAATTTCACAAATATTGAAGTTGTCTAGAGTTCCAAATTCAGATTCTAAATCTGATAGAATTTTTATGTATCTCAGAGTAGGCGGTGCTATTGTCCCAATCTCTTTGTAATCAAAAACTCTCGGATTTCCAATCACATCATTTTTCCGAAACTCGTTAATATTGCTTAATACATTAGACCCAGACTTTTGGGTTGCCTCCAAATACTCCAAACCTTGCTCAAAGGAATCATGTTCTAACGCAAGATTGTATATTTCATTTTGACGAAAATTTCTAAATATAGAATAGTCTAAACTGGCTTTCAAACAAAATTCAGGATAGTCAAAATTGTCAGTTAGGCTAGTTTGAAGACTTTTATTTTGGTGATCCATGCGTGATACTTTCCGTATTCATAAGTTTTCCGAGTCCAAAATACCATATATCAACTACATATTCAATTAATTTATAATGTAGTCTGGGCAATGCCAACCCTAGAGAATTATCAGGGTTATAGATGGTTATTTTTGTAGTAATAATAATAGTGCAATATATCAGTTAAATTACGGTGATTGTCACGCCTTCGCTTTCATTCCCTAGTCTATCTACAGCAGATACAGCATAAGTTCCAGGCGAGACGGTGGCAAAGGTAGTACCAGCAGATAAAATGCGTTGAATGTGCCAATTATTACCATTTTTTAGATACAAAGTCCAGGAACGCACAGGTTGATCATTTCCTGGTTGCCAATTTAATTTACCATCAATAAATTTCAGGTTTCGGGGTGGTGGCGGTGTGGTGGCAGTTTTCCAGGACATGGTAGGAGTTAGGGCAGGGGTGGGATAATAGGTTTTAAATTCGTCTGCAATACCTTGACGGTTTTCCTCGATACCACTCATGCTGAAAAAGATATTACCCAAGGATAGATTAGGCTCTAAATTGCGGGAAATCTGAATTTGTTTGGCAATTTCGCTATTTTTCCAGTTTTTACCATCTAGTTGTCCGAGATTATTACCTGCATAAACGTGGCGCTTTTGACTATTAATTTCCGTCCACCATTTAAGCAGCACTTCATAACTTTGTTTAGTTTGGTCTGTACGCCAGTAGAGTTGAGGCGCGATATAATCTATCCAGCCTTGCTGTAACCATTTTTTAGAATCAGCATAGAGGACACTATAAGCATCTAAACCAACAATTCCCGCCGGTTCTCCAGAACGGTAAATACCAAAGGGACTAATGCCAAATTTAACATGAGACTTGGTGGTTTTAATTCCTTGAGATAGCCGCAATACCATTTGATTAACGTTTTCCCGTCGCCAATCGTCTAAACTAAGTTTACCACCACTAGCTTGATAAGCTGCATAGGTTTTTTGATCGGGAAAATTTTGACCAGATATGGGATAGGGATAAAAGTAATCGTCTAGATGAACTGCATCTAAATCATAACGACGCACAACATCAATGATGACATTATAAGCTCGGTCTTGAACTATTTTTGCGCCTGGGTCCATCCATTGTTGAGTACCCCAGGGATAAACAATGTCAGGATTGGTAACGGCGATGTGGGGATGAACAGGATTAATTTTACTATTAGCTCTAGCGCGATAGGGATTGAACCAAGCGTGTAATTCAATATTACGTTTATGACATTCAGCGATCGCCAACTCTAAAGGATCATACAATGGTTCTGGTGCTTTTCCCTGAGTTCCTGTAATCCAAGCACTCCAAGGTTCTAACTTGGAAGCATATAAAGCATCCCCTTCCGGCCTGACCTGTAAAACTAAAGCATTAAAATTCAAAGCTTGTAATTGTTTAATAATTGCTACTAATTCCGCTTTTTGCTGTTCCACAGTTAAACTAGCCTTAGAAGGCCAATCACTATTCCAAACCGTTGCCACCCAAACACCTCGAAACTCTCGCCGATGACTGACTTTAACAGTTTTAACTACTACGGGTAGAGGAGGCACAACAATATAATTAGAAGCAATTTTTTCTGCTTTGTTCAAAAACACTAAAGCTTGATAAACAATAGCAGCTACTTCTCCACGGGTAGAGTCTGTTTTATAATTAAGTATTTTTTGATTGGGATAATTTACTACCCAACCTAGTCTAGTAGCTAAAGCAATCTGATTAATTCCATAGTAGGGAATTAAAGCTGCATCTTGATAGATTTCTGCTAGTTTATTTACCAGATCAGGTTCAACTTTACCCGTCAAAATAGAATCTAACCCGTTAACTATAGCTACTAGAACATCCCCTTTAGCAATACTGTCATCTATGCCAAACCGCTTATTTGGATATCCTGTCAAAAATCCTGTTTCATAAACTTTTTTAATTGCATTTATCGCCCAATGTATATTAGGAACATCCACAAAAGCCACATATTCCCGTTTGACTGGTTGGGAAAAAACTGCGGCGATAATAGCTGCAAATTCCCCACGAGTCACCGGACTATCTGGGCGAAAAGTACCATTGGGATAGCCGCTAATAATGCGCCGTGCGGCTAAAGCTTCAATAAATGGTCGTGACCAATGATTTTGAATATCAGAAAATCGTGCAGGAGTAGATACCATATTGAATATGTTTTAAGATTTGTTGAATCTGGGTTGGAAAGCAATTCGGTTTATTTATCTCATCTTAATATCATTTCTGTTTCTTTAATTCTACTAAGCATAATTTTTAAGATTCTAGCATTACCCTTATGGTTTTGTATGTTAATTAGGATAACAAAATTAAATATCAGGTTCTACTCCAAGATTTCTTAACTGTTCTATCAATCTTTCTTTCTGTTTTCTTTCCTGTTCTATTGGAGTCAAAACCCAACTACCAGAAACATCATACCACCGTAACCAATGCTGCTGAATATTATTATAAATTCCTTCCCAAACTCCCAAACCTAACTCTATTTCTGGTATCCAAAAACGATTATTTAATGATAATAAATCTATTTCCGCATAACGTCCACCATCTAATTTAAACATTCTAAATTCATATTTATACCGATCAAAAATGGCATAATAGGGAATCCTTAAAATCTGTTCATAAACTTCCCATTTTGTCGGCGGTTTTTCCACATCTCGTAAAGTCTGCCCTAAATCTTCCTTTTCTGTTCCTGGTGATAGTAATTCGACTATAATAAAAGGAGTAATTCCCTCTTGCCAAATTACATAACTCAATCGTAAATCGCCATTTTTATAAAGTGGAGAAACACCCACAGATACAAACCAATCAGGTCTTTTATACCATGTTGGATGATTTGGATCATAATATAAATTCATATCACTAGCAGTAAATATTGTATTGCTAGGATAAGTTGGAGAATTAAAAGTTTCGTCTAATAAACGAGGTTGTAATAAATGAAATTGATCAGGCAAACCTTTCTCCTCCGGATCTTCACTTTTGAGATCATACATCGTTGGTAACACTTCTTGGGGAGAACGGGGCGGATCTGTTTGATACATATTACTATTCCTAAAAAATTTAATTTATTGTGTGTTTACGATATTTCTATCATGCCGAAATTAATAGGATATAGATTTTTATTCTTGACAATTGTATGTTCACAGTGTCTTTATGTCTATTATCTCATAAAAAATCCTGTAAATCCTGATTCTGACATCTTAATTTCCCCTCACTGGTAATTCTTTTTTATGCTGAATTAACAACCCAATCGCCATTCCCATACCCACAATAGCCGTAAAATAAAATAAGCCAATCAACCGGATATACATTGGTGGTGCAATTCCCTCGACTTCTAAAAATTGCGCTACCTTCACGGCTGGAAATTGACGTGAAGATTCCGGTACAGAAATTGCTTCTACCTCTACCTTATGAGGTGCGCCATCAAAAAATTGTTCCTGCCAGATTAACTTACCTTCTGCATTAGGAAATCCCTGATAAGCAAACACTGTGAAATTATCTGCCAATGCGATCGCTTTTACTCGCAATCCTACATCTTTAATAGCAGCCCCTGTAACACTATCCTTGACCTCAACTGCTAAATTTGCCAATTTTCCCACAGTCGCCATCTTATCGCCTGTAATCTTGATTTCCATACCCTGAGATTTGCTAATTGATGGGGCAATCTTCTCATTTTTATGCTCATGTCCATCACCATGAGCTTCCGCAACTTCCGCCGTAATATTAATAAATAATAACGTCATAATTGCCACTACAGTTAATGCAGTTAACAACAACCGTACAGACTGGGGGGCAATTTCCCCCTCTTTAATTTCCCCTTGTCCACCAATTACCCAACCACCTAACAATCCTAATGACAATAAAATCGCGGCGATGACAGCAAAATATTTATATTTGACGGGATTTTCTCTCACATTCAAATTCAAAGTTTGCTCATAACCAGCAAAAGTATTTGTCACCACAGGAGAAACATTAACTAGAATTTGATAATTACCCCGAATTGGTAACATCTGCTCAAACTCTAATTTACCATTAGGTACAACCGTCTCCAGTTCTAATAACTTTGTTCCTTCAACAATGGGAAAATCTGTAGTTAAAAAAGGATTACGGGGAGGTGTGGAAATTTGTAATTTAATTAAAGCATTGTTTAATAATTTGCCACCAGCATCAACAGCTTGTAATGTAAACTTAACCGGAGATTGTTCCCTATCCGTACCAGCTTCAAATGGTAGAATTTTCTCTAGAGGTGGGTTTGTCGTTAGCAAAACTCGGGATTGAGAAGTTTGGGAAAATCCCATCACAGAATATAAAATTGATAAACAAATACAGGCAGCACTGATAATAGCAAATAGCCGATATTTTTTCATAGTAAACTAGGATTAAATTGCAAAGGAATATGTTATTTATAGCTTTTCCCAATCTCATGAGGTACACCCTGATTTATTTACAGGACTTACCCAAAGGGGAAAGTAGGGGTAATTCATGAATTACCCCTACGCAAGAATAAAGTTTTCAGTCACATCTTGGCTATATATACAAATCATATTTGATTTTTTAAAAATAATATATGGTGGGCATTGCCCACCATAAACAAATTATCCAAAGACAACTTTAATGACAAGCCACACCTAAAGCATGGTGACGCGCTGAGTGTGCTGTGTTATGCGCTGGTGGATAGGTAGAGAAAAACACAGTCCAAATAACTAAAGAAGATAACATCATATAGAGTGTTACCTGTACTGGTTTAGAAAGGGTAATACTAGCAGTTTTTTGTAATACTGAAGTAGGAGAAAAAGCAGTCATTTGTCAACTCCCATAAATAGTTGGGCTAATTTATCAAACTGACATTCTGCGTCCTCAAGGAGCGCGGATTCTTGATTAAGCACAGATCGCCATATTTAGGTAATTTTTTATACAGGTTGATTACCTGTTCCTGTTAAAAGAGACTATATCATCACTGCCTGTGACGTACTCCACACACTCCCTTTCAGGCGAGTGTGGGCTTCTCAGTGACTCCTCTATGAGGACATTAACTGAGCTTTAAGACCGTGCGCCTCACGGTTCTTTGGTTTTGAGATTTGTTTTTTGTTTTGTAGGCTGCATTTCTGCATTTAATTGGACTACACCTACTTTTTTATAATAACATAAAATCAATATTTTGTTCGTTTCGTCGCTGTAGCCTTCTTTGTTTTCGCTACGCTCAAATACAATTTGGGCTACGCAACTCAACTCACGCGCATTCATCCCACGCTCCTAAGAGTGAGACGTGGGGCTTCTGCTGATTAAACTAAATTCTTTTTGGTTTTATCTGCTAGAATTTCCGCATTACCATCCCTTGCTTGTTTCTGCCACAGTTCTAATTGTTCATCCTTCGGTCTTTTTGTACAACCTCCCCAGCAAACTATACCTATCCCCAAGGGTGCTAAAAGGAGATTTTTCCAGACATTCAAGACAACCACGATTATAAATATTTATTACTGACAACGGACAAATTAAACAACTCACAAAATTTATGGTTTTACAAATACAAAACAGCACTTACGAAGCAAAA
>JBJTTJ010000115.1:0-39909 GCA_046080125.1 Cuspidothrix sp. | reverse complement strand
TTCTAGAAATCAAACAGATATTCCCAATATTTATGTTTATAACTTAAACAGTTTGCTGCGGGATGATGATTTGGTTTCGATTTTAGGAGAAGATTTCTTATCTCCTGGATCATTGGAACGCGATCGCAGTCAGTGGAAATATATTCTCGGAAATCCGCCTTACATTCGTGCAGAACGAGTAAAATATGGCGAGGAAATGAAAGGACTTTGGCAACAAGTCTGGGGACAAAATGCTGATACAGGTTTAGTTTTTCTCTATCGTTCTTTGACAGAATGGCTAGAACCGGGTGGTTTGTTAGGCATGGTGGTCAGTGGTGGCTATGCTAATTCAGAAGCAGCCGCAAAGGTTTGGAAACTTCTTTATCCCAGACAAAATGCAGTGTTAAGAAAAATAGTTTGGCTAGAGTTTACAGACAAGCCCATTTGGGATGTCGCGCGTGTACCAATGATTTTAGTAATTGAGCGCACACCAGCCCAAGAAGATGACGAAATTGAGCTTTATGTTCCTTCTACTTGGGGTAGAAATGAGCAAGTATTGATTTTTACTTTTGTTGTGTTAATACAAACTGGTTTATGCCAACTAGCATCACTACTTCCACAACGGGACTTACCTGTAAAAATGCGATATGCAGATTTCTTTGATGCTAAAGTTACTCCGAGAGTAACTGACATTGATCCTAGTAATCCTTTAGAAGGACTATGGGGAGATTATTTACTACCACTCTTGCATCCTGAAGATGTACCCATTCTCAAGAAACTATATCCCAATGGCAATGGTAGCAATATTGTGGAGCTAAAAGAAGCCGTAGCACGGCAAATAAGTCGCAATAATCGCCCTTTTTCATGGACTTATGGGATTCAACGTGGAGGTGTAGAAGTTACATTAGAACCTACGGGAACTAAACCTATTCAAGTAATTGCTGGTAGAGGTTTAGCAATGGGATGGCCAGGTGAACCTGCTGGATGGGTTGATTTAGACGCAGTAAAAAATAGAACCTACGGAAAATTGAGTTTATGGGCTTCTGATGAGCAACCCTCAAAATTTATCGCTGTTCCCACTCTTGTTAAATCTATTTTTGCATCAGTAATTAGCACTGCCGAAGAACTAGCTGCTATTAACACGGTGCTTATAGCAGTTCCTAAACAAAATGGACCTCAAGCAGAGTCAATTGCAGCTTTGATATGCAGTAAGGTTGCTAGATTCTACTTTGCTGTTAGATTACGCAGCACTGTAATTCAAGGTTGCTATGCTACTATTTATCCCCGAAATTTAGATAGTTTACCCTGGATTAAAAATTTAGCACCTGATATAGAACAGCAATTAGTAGATAGTTATAATAATCTAGCCCGATTAGCTGCGATCGCTAGAAATAATCCCAATGAGTGGCTATTATCAGAAGTGGAAAAGCAAATTGTTACCAGTCGTTACAGGTTGAGCGATCGCCTTTTGGGTTTAAATTTTTCTAACTGGAGTAAAGAAGACGTATTAGCAGAAGAATTAATACTTGATGATAACTGTATTCGTGCAGATTTGTTTTCAATAGAACTGGTTGATGCTAATTTAGCCGAGTTAGTTTATTTACTGTTAATTAATAGCACTGATGAAACTATTTCAAAAGCGACCATTCAAAAATTGAATGTGCCTCAAAATTATACCACTTTGATGCAAACCTATCGCCAGCGATTTGCTGATTTTCAAGAAGTTGAATCCGATTTTTTCAATGCTCTTCACCAAATTGATGAAACTGTTTACACCATGTTCAACATCACTGATCAAGAAAAAAATCACATTGAAAACCGTCTTGGTAGTTTCCCATTAAACAAATTACAACCTCGATATCCCTGGCAAACAGTTAGACCTCGCTCCATCAAGGCATATACTGAAGATCGATTTGCATAAAAGTATTGACTTGAGTGCATCTATATAAATTATCCTAAATTGTAGGGGGATGATAAATCTGCCCTTGCAACTGGTTATACCCAATCAAAAGTTTTAATAACCACCTTCTTCCCCCATCACGCAATTATTGAACCAAAGAGCCTATAATACCATTTCCTATACTCTTGAATTATAACTCCTGTTTAATTTTTAAATAAAATGTTGCATATATCTGTACAACTTGGGTAATTTCCCTGAAAATATGTCATAACAGAAGCGAAGATACTAGAATCATTGGGTGTCTATAAATGGAATATTCTCAGATTCAGTTTAGTCAAAGTCATGCGGATATTGATCTTTATCAACTCCAAAAACTGTTTAACCTGACTGCTTTTTGGGCAAAAGGACGCAGTATTAAGGATTGGGGTATAGCTATTGCTAACAGCGAACCTGTTATTTCTATCTGGGATAGGGAATTATTAATTGGCTTTGCTAGAGCGACTTCTGATGGTATCTATCGTGCTACAATCTGGGATGTTGTTATTCATCCAGACTATCAAGGTAATGGATTAGGGAGTAAGTTAGTAGAAACTATTTTAAGTCATCCGCGAATGCAAAAGGTAGAGCGTGTTTACTTGATGACGACTCACCAACAAGAATTTTATGAAAAGATTGGTTTTCAAGTCAATAACACCACCACAATGGTTTTACATAATCAGTCTAATTATGATGCTTTCATAACTGAGGAGATTTGTTTTCAAGAGTCTCTCTAGGTATGGATATTTGCAGTCTGGTTAACTGCTGTGTTTGTTTTTCATTGATGGGTAAAGGTAAAATTTCTAATTTTCCTCCCATCAACTCTACTAAACTTTGATTTAGTAAAAGTTTCATTCCCATTGACAAATCTATATTTTTCTCAAGTTCTGGATTTTTAGCTGTGATTGAATCTATAGATTCACTTGTGACTACCGCAGAACTTGGTACATCCAACCAAATATTTACATGATTACCTGTAGTTGGCAAATTACTAGAAAGATAAATATTCCCTGCTTCCATTTCCTTAATCGTCGTATCTATTAAATTGATTAATACTTGTTTTAACCATCGGGAATCTGCTAGGATATGAATTTCTGTATCTGGTAATGATAAACTAAAAGGATAATTGCGATTAGCCGCCAGTAAGTAAGTTAAATCATAAATATCCTGTAAAAATTCCGATAATTGTAAAGTTTCAATATCTAATTTATTCCTCCCAGATTCTAATTGAGAAATATTCAAAATCTCATCAATGAGTTTTAGCAGTTTTAATGATTTCTCATGAGCTTGTTCAATAAATTCTCTCTCTTCTTGAGGATTTTCACATAAATCTGCTAAAATTAATTGATGTAATCCGATGATACCAGTTAATGGCGATCGCAATTCATGGCCAGTTCTCCCTAAAAAACCAGCCTTAAATTTACTCATTTCTCGCGCCTGATAATAGGCTAATTGAGTTTGTTTCAATTCTTGCAAAAGTTGACTTTCTTGATGCTGTGGGGAATTTTCAGAAGGAATCAATTCAGATTTGGCAGACTGTAGAAACAACCTACAAAAACCTATTCCTAATCCTATTCCCATTCCTAAATACAACCAGTTGTTAAAATTCATATTTACAAAAATTGCAGTCAATTCTTTAATTTAATACTACCTTGTCTTAAAATCTGCCAATCACTTCCAGTCCATTTTGCAACCGTCGAAGGTATACCCAACCCTTGATATTCTACTGATTCTAAAGTTAAAACATCTGGGAATTGAGCTTCTATTTCTGCTTTCTTCTCTAAAGCAGGTTGACCCGATAAATTAACACTAGTTGTAGCCATAGGACCAGTTTGGGTTAAAATACTTTGAGCTACTCCTTGATTAGGAACTCTAACACCAATTGTAGTTGGATCATTAGGATTCATAACTGGAGGGAGTTTATCACTAGCTGGTAAAACTAAAGTTAACGCCCCCGGCCAATATTGATTTACAACTTCTTGCCAAATTTGATATTCTAATTCACTACCTTGAACATAATCCCATAGATCCTTAGCAGTAGCCGCCATTAAAATTAACGGTTTGTCCAAACTCCGTTGTTTAGCAGCATAAATTAATTCCGCTTGTGTTGGTATTGTCGCCAGTGCGGGGACGGTATCTGTGGGAAAACTAATCAATTTTCCTCCTTTCGCGCTACTTATCAGAACTTCTAAAGAGACATTCATCTGTATTTTTCCTTTGTACTTTAGATTTCAGACTTCTTGAAGATGTTCCCTCTTTCCACCAGTCAATTAGACATCTTGTGCAAATGATGGTGGGGACAACTCATGAATTGTCCCTATGAGGGTTTGATGCTGATGCGGATTTAATGACCACAAGATGTCTATTTAATTTTGTCCGACTACTTACAACAATAATCTATAAAAATCTTTACAATATAAAAGAATAATAATCATAGATAATACACATTGACAACCATGGGAATATTTGGATTTGGTAAAAAGTCAGCCATGCCTAAACCAGAGGAAGCTTTATCAGGACGGGCAGAAGTAATGCGAGTACCAGCACATCATTATGTTAACAAAAATCCTCTGAAAGCACCTTTTCCCCAAGGCTTAGAAACTGCTATGTTTGGTTTAGGCTGTTTTTGGGGAGCAGAACGCAAATTCTGGCAACTGGAAGGAGTTTATACCACTGCGGTAGGTTATGCGGCTGGTTACACACCTAACCCTACTTATCAAGAAGTTTGTAGCGGCTTAACAGGTCATAATGAAGTAGTCCTGGTTGTGTATGATCCCAAAATCATCACCTATACCCAACTCTTGAAAGTTTTCTGGGAAAGTCACAACCCCACCCAAGGAATGCGTCAAGGTAATGATACTGGAACTCAATACCGTTCAGGAATTTACGTCTATTCCGAAAATCAAAAACAACTAGCAGAAACATCACGTAACGCTTATCAACTAGCCCTGAGTAGTGCAGGTTATGGTAAAATAACCACAGAAATTTTAGATGCACCTGAATTTTATTATGCTGAAGAGTACCATCAGCAGTATTTAGCTAAAAACCCAGGTGGTTATTGTGGTTTAGGTGGAACTAACGTAACTTGTCCCGTGGGTATTGCTGAAGCATGGGTTAGTTAAAACTCAAAAATCTTAGAGACGTTCCACGGAACGTCTTTACTGCCAAGAAATTTTCATTCTTCATCCTTAAATACTCTAGGGGCTAACGTCTGTTCACCCCTACTGAACTCCTAAGTTATTCTATATCATGTCCTTACTCAAAACTTCACTGACTGGTTTAAAAGCTGACTCCTTCCGTCATCCTCTGGACTTAGAAGCTACCAAAACTCTCAAACAAATTCCCGGTTTAGATATCATGGTGCGGAATTGGTTGGGGCCAATGGCAGAACAGGTTTTTTATGTGGAAAATATCGCTTCTAGTATTTTGGTGGGAGAAAAACAACTCCCAGATTTACACAAGTTATTATTAGAAGCTTGTCAAATTCTTGATATTGATCCCCCTCAGTTATATGTACGTCAGCATCCAGTCCCTAATGCTTATACCTTTGCCATGAGGGGTAAGCAGCCTTTTGTTGTCCTCCATACATCCTTAATTGAAATTCTGACACCCGAAGAAATACAGGCTGTGATTGCCCATGAATTAGGTCATCTCAAATGTGATCATAGTCTGTATTTAACCCCAGTGAATCTATTAATTTTAGCAGCCGCAATTGTACCAAATATTGGTGCTGTCTTGGCTCAAGCTATCCAGTCACAATTATTAGAATGGGTACGCTGTGCTGAGTTTACCTGCGATCGCGCTGCTTTGTTAGCCACCCAAAACCCCAAAGTGGTCATGTCAGTATTAATGAAGTTAGCCGGCGGTTCTCCCACTTTAGCACCCCAACTCAATCTAGATGCCTTTATTGCTCAAGCTCGTGCCTATGATGACATCAGTAAAACTGAACTAGGCGAAATGGTCAAATCTGCCCGCACAGCCCAATTAACCCATCCTGTACCCGTACTCAGATCCCGAGAAATCGAGCGGTGGGCAGGTAGTCAAGAGTACCAAAAATTGGTGCATAATCAAGGTATTAATCACGGAAAGTCCCCTAGGTCTAAAGGAGGATGGCGCAATTGGTAGATGCTGCTAAATGCAATGGCGATATGAATGCTTTACCTCTTATTAGATATAATTATGCACATTTAATTAGCACCAGATGTCTATTAACCTATTTCAATATGAACAACTAGCAAAAGCGCATCTTTCCCAGATGGCTTTTGATTATTACAGTAGTGGGGCGTGGGATGAAGTCACCTTACAGGATAATCTCGCCGCTTTCACAAGAGTGAAACTGCATCCAAAAATGCTAATTGATGTCAGTAAAATTGACCTCACTACCAAGGTTTTAGGAGCATCTTTGCAACTACCCATATTAATTGCCCCCATGGCTTTTCAATGTCTGGCACATCCAGAAGGGGAAATAGCCACAGCTTTAGCTGCCGCCAGTGCGGGTGTGGGTATGGTGTTGAGTACCCTTGCTACTAAAAGTTTGGAAGAAGTTGCTACAGTTACCAATGGATTGCAATGGTTCCAGCTTTACATCCACAAAGACCTGGGTTTAACTAAAGCCTTAGTAGAACGAGCCTATAAAGCAGGATACAAAGCTATTTGTCTGACTGTAGACGCGCCTGTTTTAGGCAAGCGAGAACAAGATCAACGCAATGAGTTTACCTTACCCCATGGGTTACATCCCGCTAATTTAACCAATATCTCAGGTTTAGAAATTCCCCCAGCAAAAGGCGAATCTGGATTATTGACTTATTTTGCCCAACAGATTAGCCCCGCAGTAACCTGGAAAGATTTGGAATGGCTGCAATCTCTCAGTCCCCTACCTTTGGTGCTAAAAGGCATTTTACGGGCTGATGATGCCATCCGGGCTGTGGAATATGGAGCGCAAGCAATTGTAGTTTCTAATCACGGTGGTAGACAATTAGATGGAGCGATCGCCACATTGGATGCCCTACCCGAAATTATCGCCACACTTGACGGTAAAGCCGAAGTCCTATTAGATGGCGGTATCCGTCGCGGTACAGACATCCTTAAAGCCCTAGCCTTAGGCGCTAAAGCTGTACTCCTTGGCCGCCCTGTATTGTGGGGACTAGCAGTAGCCGGGCAAATCGGTGTATCTCATATCATCTCCCTTCTAGAAGATGAATTAAAACTAGCAATGACACTTAGCGGCTGTCCTACCTTACAAGATATTGATTCTAGTTTAGTCAGTCAACATAGCAGAAGGCAGGACGGAAAACCTTATCCTGTATGATGTTTAAGTTTCAAGCACCTCGACCTTGCTCAGTAACCGTTTGTATCTCATTCAACTGGATACTGCGATCACAAAAAAAACTTCTAAATTCCACCTAATTACCTATTGCCAAAATAAAAAAATAGGTTAGAATAGATAAAGTGACACCCAGGGCGGGTGGCGGAATTGGTAGACGCACCGCACTCAAAATGCGGCGGCCGTGAGGTCATAGGAGTTCGATTCTCCTCCTGCCCATATAGAATTTCAAATTAAGCTAGTCCTGAATTGACAATTTCATAGACCGTTTTATATAGCAGTTGTACTGTACAGTAAATAAAAAATACCCATCCGGTCATTACCTTGGATGAGTATTAATCACGTAGGAGTGGGGAATTCCCACCCTTTACGAGAATTTATTACTACTTACTTTCAGTAAAATCAGCATCAATTACATCATCACCACCACCACTAGGAGGAGAACCAGCGCCAGGAGCTTCCGCACCAGGAGCAGCACCACCAGCTTGTTGATAGATATTGCTACCAATAGCAAATAGCGCTTGTTGCAATTCGGGGGTTAACTTCTGAATTTGAGCATCATCTTCCTTAGCAACAGCTTCTCTGACTTCCTTAACTAAACCTTCCACCTTAGTCTTATCAGCAGCAGGGACTTTATCACCTAACTCTTCTAACTGCTTTTCAGCCTGATAAGCTAAAGAATCAGCTTGGTTTTTGCGTTCAATTTTTTCCCGACGTTCCTTATCAGAAGAAGCATTTTGTTCAGCTTCTCTGACCATGCGTTCCACATCATTCTTATCCAGAGTAGATGCGCCGGTAATGCTGATAGATTGTTCCTTACCAGTTCCCTTATCCTTCGCGGTTACATTCAGAATACCGTTAGCGTCAATATCAAAAGTAACTTCAATTTGGGGGACACCACGGGGAGCAGGAGGAATACCATCCAAACGGAAAGTTCCTAAGCTCTTATTGTCATTAGCAAATTCTCTCTCACCTTGGAGAACATGAATTTCTACATTAGTTTGTCCGTCCACAGCAGTAGAGAAGACTTCTGATTTCTTGGTAGGAATTGTAGTGTTCCGGGGGATAATCTTAGTCATCACACCACCCAAGGTTTCTACACCCAAGGACAATGGTGTTACATCTAACAACAAAATACCAGTAACATCACCTGCCAAAACACCCGCTTGAATAGCAGCACCAACAGCTACGACTTCATCAGGGTTAACGCTTTGGTTAGGATCTTTACCTAATACTCGTTTAACTACCTCTTGCACCGCAGGAATGCGGGTAGAACCACCAACTAGAACAACTTCATCAATATTGCTCTTGTTTAATTTCGCATCTCTGAGGGCATTTTCTACGGGAATGCGACAACGGTCAATTAAATCCGAACAGAGTTCTTCAAACTTAGCGCGGGTTAGAGTTGTATCTAAATGCTTAGGACCTTCCTGGGTAGCAGTGATGAATGGGAGGTTAATTTCCGCTTGGGTAACGCTAGAAAGTTCAATCTTTGCCTTTTCTGCCGCTTCAGTCAGACGTTGTAAAGCTTGTTTGTCTTTCCGCAGGTCAATACCCTCCTCTTTTTTAAACTGTTCAGCGAGGAAATCAACGATTTTCTTATCAAAGTCGTCACCACCTAGATGAGTATCACCAGATGTTGATAATACTTCAAACACACCGTCACCTACTTCCAGCACTGATACATCGAAAGTACCACCACCCAAGTCAAATACTAGGATAGTTTCGTTACTCTTCTTATCAAAACCATAAGCTAGGGAAGCAGCCGTAGGTTCATTGATAATGCGAAGAACATCAATACCAGCGATTTTACCAGCATCTTTTGTTGCTTGGCGCTGAGAGTCATTAAAATAAGCAGGAACAGTAATTACCGCTTGAGTAACAGTTTCACCCAGATATTTACTAGCATCTTCAACCAATTTGCGGAGAACCTTCGCAGATATCTCTTCAGGAGCAAATTGTTTACCAGCACCAGGAGAGTCCACCTTAACGTTACCGCCACTACTGAGAACCTTATAAGAAACCTCTGTAGCTTCGTTGGTAACTTCGTCAAAACGACGACCGATAAAGCGTTTTACAGAATAAAAAGTATTTTCAGGGTTCATTACCGCTTGACGTTTAGCGATTTGACCGACTAAATTATCACCATTTTTAGCAAAGGCAACTACAGAGGGTGTTGTTCTAAAACCTTCCGCATTAGCGATAACAGTGGGTTTACCACCTTCCATTACTGCGACACAAGAGTTAGTCGTACCTAAATCAATTCCAACTACTTTTGCCATTTTGGGTGTTTACTCCGTATAAAATTACTAAATGAATCAGGGAGAATATAAAATTGCATTAACCAACTGCCAATAACAATCAGTTGGCTGAGGCTGTGCTAGGAATCCAATTCCAAACTAGGCTGATATATATAAACTCAGTGGTAGCCATTCCATGAAGGACAGTTTACCGAACCGTTAGGGGGACGGTGATTTTTATAAAATATGTTTATTGGTTTCATGGATTAATGTGCTTTCACATTGACTAATGTATGAGAATTAATACTTTCAGGAATTGGGGTGAACCGTAACTTTATAGTCGTATTTGCCGTCAAACCCCGTCAGGAATTAAAAGTTAAAAATTAAAAATTAAAAATTAAAAATCATACTCCTTATTCCGTAGTCAGAGGTAGGAGTTCAGGAGTATGGCTAACGCTACTTGAGAGCAGAGCGCTCCCCTTGTTGAAATCTTAGCCATGCCTGTTGCAGAGCCGTGGGAGCAGGATTAATGCCATCGTAAATAACAATGACATTGGTTAATGATCTACCTGGCGGGACTAAAATAGTATTTTTACTGGCTAAGGCTCTAGATGCACCACCATCTAAATTCATGGCTTCATAACAGCCTATGGCTTTCATGGCTTCCGCTTCCTGTTGTAAGGAGAGATTAATCTCAAAGTTGACTAAAACTAACTTTGTACCATCTTGGGTAAAACCAATGGCTGTGCGTGCCCCACTACCTAAAACATGAGGATCTTTAAAACCTTCTATACTGGGATTGAGCCATACTTCTCCTTTTCTTAAGAGTCTAGGTCCACAAGTGATAGAAAACCAATGTTTATCCCATTCTGGTTTACCCTCTACTCTGGCTGTAATCATTTCTGGTTTGTTAGCAACTCGTAATCCCAAGGTTGTCCCAAAGTTTTCCCAAGGACTGTATTTGAGAAATTTCCCCCCAGCTATCATGTTACCCATGACGGTTTTCTGGGCATTTTTGGCGAAAAATGTGCCATTAGCAACTACGGTAGCTTTATAACGAGCTACTAATTTATTAAATTCTTCATCACCACTGGTTTTTTGAATGGTGTTGGCAAAGTTAGCATTTTTAGCTAAACCTATGGTGATAAAGGTTTTAGGATCTTTGAGATCAACTATGGTTTGATAGAATGGGATGCCATTAATTTGACTTTTGCCAATTTGTACAGGTTGGGCATAACTAGGTAATGCTAGGGTTAATCCTTGGGCTAAGGTTGCTCCACCCAAAAATAAAAATGATCTGCGGCTGATTTTAGTAATTGTCATAATTGTTGATGTTTATTAATTTTTTCTTCTTTGTTTCTCCTGACTTGGTGACTCCTTCTTTCCTCTATATTTTATGAATAATCGGTATATTATCTTTCACAAGCCCTATGGAGTTTTGAGTCAATTTACTCAAGAAAGTCCTAAACATATTACTCTGAAAGAGTATATAAATGTTCCTGATGTTTATCCTGTGGGACGTTTGGACTGGGATAGTGAAGGTTTGCTGTTATTAACAAATGATGGACAATTACAGCATCGTTTAGCACATCCCCGTTTTGGTCATCGTCGTACCTATTGGGCGCAGGTGGAACGTATTCCCGATGCTGATGCCATTTATCAGCTACAAAGTGGGGTAGAAATTCAAGATTACCGGACTCGTCCTGCTCAAGTTAGGCTATTGTTAGGAGAACCACAGGTCAATGAGCGTATTCCACCGATTAGATATCGTAAGAGTGTGCCTAGTGCTTGGCTAGAAATGACTCTAACTGAGGGTAAAAACCGCCAAATTCGTCGTATGACGGCGGCTGTGGGTTTTCCCACTTTGCGATTGATCCGCGTGAGTATTGCTAATATTCAGCTAGATGATTTAGCGCCGGGACAATGGCGGGAAATTACTCCCTTAGAACTAACCAAGCTAAATCATACACTGGAAACTTATGTTAGGCTACTGTAGGATCAGTATACTGAATAGTGTTAATTATGCTGTCTAAATTCTCCGGTGAATCCACAGTATCTATGTAAATATACTATAGACTGGGTCAGCTAATTGTGGAACTTAGAATATTAGTAGCTAAAAGCATCAACAGCAGGAAAATCAAGGAACTTTCATTATGCTGATTTGCCCGCAATGTAAATTTGAAAACCCTGATAGTAATAATTTCTGTCAAAGTTGTGGTACATCCCTCACTCATAAGGCCTGCCCTAAATGCAGTGCTGATGTAGCTTTAAATGCACAATATTGTTATAAGTGTGGTGCTGCCCTACCTCTGGATTTGACTGAATCATCAGAACATGAATCAGAAAGTTTAACTGTGAAAAATTTGGGTCAGGTGTGGCAAAGTTTATTTAGAGAATCCCAAGCAACTCAATTTAGCCCTATGTTGGCAATGCTGAAAGATTTGGAATCGGGGAAGATTGGGGATGTAGGGCAATTGCGATCGCGTCTGTTAGAAATAGCCACAAAAATAGAAGAAACATCTACCTTAGAAAAACTAAATTTTTCCCCAACGGTATTACAACTGAATGATCCCATCGGAGATAGCACCACTAAAGATGATGATGCCCCAACTATGGTTTTATCCATGGAGTTGAGCAGTTTGGAATCTGCTGCATATACTGATGTTGGTCGGCAACGCAATCACAATGAAGACTATTTTGGTGTAGATACTAAGGTTCATCGTCAAGAATTACCCAGAAACCAGATAGTTACAGCACAGGGTTTATATATTCTTTGTGATGGTATGGGTGGTCATGCTGGGGGTGAAGTAGCTAGTGAATTGGCTGTAAATACCATCCATCAATACTTCCAAGCACACTGGTTAGATAGGGAACTGCCGAGAGAGGAATCTATCCGTGAGGCCATTTACCTGGCCAATCAAGCTATTTATGAAATAAATCAAAAGGAAGCCCGTTCTGGTATTGGCCGTATGGGTACTACATTAGTCATGTTGTTACTCCAGGATAATCAGGGAGCTATTGCCCATCTGGGTGATAGTCGCCTTTATTGTCTGACTCGTCAGCGCAGTCTGGAACAACTAACTATAGACCATGAAGTTGGTCAACGAGAAATTGCCAGAGGTGTAGAAGCAAGCATTGCTTACGGACGACCAGATGCTTACCAACTAACCCAGGCTTTGGGACCACGTGATGGTGAATGTCTCCATCCTGATGTAAAATTTTTTGATATCAATGAGGATATGTTGCTGATACTAGCATCAGATGGTTTATCCGATAATGACTGTTTAGAAACTAATTGGCAAACCCATCTCCAGCCTTTGCTTAGTTCAGCTAGTAATTTGGAAAAGGGGATTCAAGATCTAATTGATTTGGGTAATGAACATAATGGTCATGATAATCTTACCGCCATACTTATACGCATAAGAGTATGTCCATCTCAACAAAGTGTGGTGCAATCCCTGAGTTGAAACAAGCTTGTTTGATCGCCAGGACAATTATTTACGTACTAACCTATTTATTGTGATTACTCTGACTCTATTAGAAAAAACACAAACAACTCCTGCCAAGCAGTGGTGTTTTGATGGTTCTACCGAGATTCGGGTTGGTAGGGCGGTGGATAATCACGTTGTTTTGGCTGATAATTTAGTGTCTCGATATCATTTAGAACTGAAATTAGTCAATAATGGCAAAGGCTATGATTGGGAAGTAATTAGTCAAGGGGCTAATGGTACTTTCCTGAATGGATCTTTGGTGACTAAATCTATTATTAGTGATAATTCCCTACTACAATTGGCTCAGGGCGGTCCTGTGCTCAGGGTACAAATTCAGCAATTATCATCAGGATCTAGTGTTTCTGTCCGGTCAGTGGGCGGAGAAATTAATCACGGTATCAGACCTATCTCTTCTGGTTCTCCGTGTACCCATGCAGGTAACTCTCCTCAAAATTTGTTTTGTATCCACTGTGGTCAACCAATAGTAGTAGAAAAAACCATTCGTCATTATCAGGTGTTACGCACTCTGGGTCAAGGCGGTATGGGTACTACATATTTAGCTTGGGATGGTGTGGTGAAAATTACAGGTGTGCCCCAATTGTTGGTACTCAAGCAAATGAATGCTGATATGGCGAAAATTCCCAAGGCCCGGGAGTTGTTCACTAGGGAGGCAAGTATTCTTAAATTCCTTAACCATTCAGGAATACCTAAGTATTATGACTTTTTTGTGGAAGATGGTAGAAAATACTTGGCAATGGAATTGATTCATGGTCAAGATTTAGAAAAACGCATTCTGTTAAATGGCCCTGTGACACCAAAACAGGCGATCGCTTGGATGGTACAAACCTGTGATATTCTTGATTATCTTCATCACCAACACCCTCCACTTATTCACCGCGATATCAAACCTGCTAATTTAATGGTTAAAGGTGCAAATAATAGTATTGTGGTCTTAGATTTTGGTGCTGTGAAAGAAATAGGCACAAAACCAGGAACGAGAATTGGTGCTGAGGGTTATTGCGCTCCTGAACAAGAACGAGGACAACCCCTAACTCAATCTGATTTATATGCTATTGGACCGACCTTAATTTTTTTATTAACTGGAGAAAATCCTTTAAAATTTTATCGTCAACGAGGACGCAGTTTCCGTTTTGATGTTAAAGGTATACCTGCTATTAGTAATCAGTTGAAACAGGTTATTGATTGTGTGACAGAACCTTTACCACGCGATCGCTATCCTAATGCAAAAGAGTTAGCTCAGGCTTTAATCTCTGTTAGCACCTAAAAGGATTTGATGTCATGTCCAGGTGAATACTTAAACTCAGCATCAACAATGACACAATTACACCTACCATGAAAACAAAGATAAAGTTTTATCATTGCTAAGGGTAGGCGTATTTGCGCCAAGCTGTATGAGATATTGCTGGTCTAGTTTATATATTTAGATTTAGTCGTCGTCCCATTTTTCTACTGCGACTAAGTCGCTAATTGGGTCTTGGGTACTAAATCCAAAGTCTAGCAACTCTTGTTTCCAATGTTGCCATTCATCGCCATATAGTAAGGCAATTTTCCAAATTTTATCGTTGGGCTTGATAATATTGGATTCTATGAGTGATTGCACGTTACGCTGCAATTTCACCATTGGGTGAATTACTTGCTGAGTCATAACCTCGATGTATTTCAGATTTTTGTGTGTAAATGCTTGATTAAAACAGCTTTCCGTTGGCAATGATTACCTGTGCGCGGAGCAATTATGGTTAGGCGGAGCTAGTTCTAACTTTTCCAGTATACCATAACTAACAACAGTAATTTGCTAAGTAATTCGGTTTTGTACGGTAATTACCACCACTAAAGGCTACTGATGCTGATTTAGTTGTGGCAACAGCCAGTGGACAATATTTTAAGCCTAGCGATCGCTATGATAACGCAAATAGAAAAAATTGGCACTAATTTCTCTGTCTTAATTTTGGGATCAACGTTTTGTTTGCTATATCCTTAATTTCCAAGTTTTTCATTTTTGCCAGGTAACTGTAAATTGCATATATTTACCCCTACTCTTACAGTACATTAAAACACATATTCACAATCATGGCAAGTCTCCTGATCGGAGAATTTTGATCTATACAGACTCTACAGTTAAAACGCTAAAAACTACGAATTGCCCGATCTTGACTTAGGATAAGCAATGCGTTTATGATGAAATTGCTGCCAAATTTCCACAAAAATCTGGGCTATTTTTGGCATTTCTGCCTTAGTTAACCCCGAATCTATTAATTGTTCATCTTGCCATTTAGCACGGACAATATTGTTGAGCATACTTAGGGCTTGTTCTGGAGTGGCATCCTTGAGACTACGCAATGCTGCCTCACAAGAATCTGCTAACATAACGATTCCTGTTTCCCGTGATTGGGGGATCGGGCCATCATAACAAAAATCGGCTTTATCTAGTATGATATGCGGATTTTCGTTGGCTATTTGCTGGGCTTGGTGATAAAAATAAGCGATCGCCATTGTTCCTTGATGTTCGGGAATAAAAGCCTGAATTGCTGTTGGTAAGTTGTGTTTTTTTGCCATTAATAACCCTTGAGTCACGTGCTTTTTAATTAGTTCAGCACTTTTCCAAGGATCTTTAATTTCTGTTTCATGTTTATTAGGAGTTCCCATTTGATTTTCAATAAATGCCAAGGGATCGTGCATTTTACCAATATCATGATACAGAGTTCCGGCCCTAACTAATTCTACGTTACATTTTAATTCTTTAGCCGCCGCCTCAGCGAGAGTAGCTACGAGTAAGGTATGTTGGAAAGTTCCTGGTGTTTCTGTTGCTAGTCGCTTTAGTAATGGGCGATTAGGATTGGCTAATTCTGCTAGTCTAATGGGAGTAATCAGATCAAATATGGTTTCTAAATAAGCGCTTAAACCTAAAGCTATAATACTCCAAGATAATCCAGAAACTGCAAATAAACCTGCTTCTTGGAAGACATATAAACCTGAACCAAATACTCTACCAGTGACGACTTTTAATAATAAATATATTCCTGCTTGACCTAGGGAGGTAATTAGACCTAATAAAGCTAATTCTTCACGCGATCGCAATCTATGGGCGACATAACTACTGAACATCCCTCCCACTGCACCAGCTAGTAGTAACAGATTACTTGTTTCCATACTAAATGGTAGTATTAATGATAATAATCCTACCACAGTCAAACCTACAGTCGGTCCATAAAAACTGCCTAATAATAAACCAATTGCACTCCAGGTAGTATAGGGTAAACCAATGGTTAACACTCCAGGAACGGTCAGAGTTAGTAATAAAATTAATAAATAATCCCGTTGTCGTAAATAATGATGAATTCTTATTTCTAACTTGATAAAAATTAAAATTCCTATTGTTACAACGATAGCAATACTCATTAAACTTATCCAATTTATCTGCCGACCAATTAGGTGATAATGTGCTAATATCTGGAATATTTTTTCAGTAATTTTTTCTCCTTTGCTAACAATTATTTGTCCTTGTTTAGTGTATAATATTACGGGTGGTGTTTCTTCAGCCGCCAATTCAGCCTTTTGTTGGGTTTTAGCCTTATCTTCGGTGAGATTTGGTTTGATAACTGCTAATAATATTTTGCTTACTAATGATTCAGCTTCACTAGGTACAGATAATCTTACCTGTAAAACAACAGCATTATTCAGAATATTTTCTGGTAATCCTGGGGAGATACCTTGAGCAAGAATCCTTTCGGCAATTTTACGAATTCTTATTTGTATTTTTAGCCAATCGTTACCGCTTAAATTTAAAATTATGGGTTCTGCATAAATTGTAGTTGCGGATTCATTATCTAGGCGCAATGCTTCATTAATCGCCTGATTATATCTTTGCCTTACTTGAGATATCTGGGCGATTAATTTAGAAAAATTAGCTGCTGATGTTGTAGCTTGATAAAGTTCGATTTCTGACAATGCTTTCAGATGTGTATATTGATCATTCTGTTTGGTATAACCAAGTAAAGGCATTGTTATATTATCCAAGTTATCAGATAGTGGTAATGCTGGTAAATTTGACATATTGGGAAGTTGTTTCCTAGTTTCTAAGGTTGGTTGTGGTGACATAAATTTTGCACGTTGTTTTTTAAAATTTTGTTGGCGATTATTTTCCAAATTTAGTTTGAGTTTTTGCCATTCTGAGTCATTAACAAAGCGCAGATAATTCTGGCTGGAGAGAGATAAAACTGATGTATCAAAGAATGGAAAAGTTCCAGCCATCTCTCGCAGTTGATTAGTTGTATCTAAAATTGTTTCTAATTTTTGATTAATTTGATTATTTATTTGTTGATTAATCATCAAAATTGGGCGGGAATTATCTATAGCATTTTGTCGTTTTCGTTCCGTCTCTTGCCAATCTTCAATAGAATCTGTATAGGGGGCAATAAATGTCTGTGAAGCAATATGATTAACTTTGATTTTTGGCTGATTATAGAAATCATAACCAATTACACCTGTAAGTGATAATATTGCTATAACCAACATTATTGAGGAGCGTTTTTGATATAACCATCTAAAAAGAATTTGCTCAATAATACTGTGTTTTCTAGCTAATTTAGTAGTTGATTTTTCTGTAGGTCTTTGTTTGCCTTGATGACTAGTGGCTGATAAATACAAAAGTAAATTTTTGAAAAAATATCCTTTACGAAATAGCACTTTATACTGTCGCTGCCATTGTTTGAACTGTTGACTCAAGGACTGCAAAAATTGCTGTGTTTTCATCTTTCCTGCCGCGAAATACCCCAAATATGGCTAATGCCTCCGGTACTTTACCGCTAATACCACCCAAGCTTGATAGTAAGTTAGGTAGGGATAGAAGTTTGTATCAGGACTCAGGTAAAATATCTCTCAAACCCTCATTTATCTGTGTTCTCTGTGCCGGGAGTGGTTCATTTATTCTGTAACTGGTGGGTAAGTCCTATGTATTTAAAACGATTGAGATTTAAGTACAACAGTTTTCGAGTTTAGTATAAAGGTGTGTAGTTGAATGAGTTACACCTATAACAGTTAACTGTTCACTGTTTTGTCAACGTCTACGGATAATATGAGGAGCAGCAAAGATAGTATGTCTTGTCTCTAGAAATTCCTCAAAATCATCACTCCAGTCATATACTCCAGCCCACACTGCTATCATTTTATCGCTTAATTTTGATATCTGGGTAAAATTCTCTAATCCCCATGCCGCAGAATTGCTAATTGAGGCTGAGATTTGCCAATTTACAGGTATACCCATTGTGGTATTATAAGCACCTGATAATGCCCCAGCGATCGCACTGGTGAGATTTTGATAGCAATCGCCATGATTTCGACTAGCTCGTAATACTGTCAGAGAAAAGTCTTCTAAGGTACTCAAAAAGCAATAAATAGCTAAACCTATATTGCTCGTTAATTTTTCTGGACTGCTTAGTTCTCTGACTGCTATATCCAGACTTGCAGTTGTTTTTAATAAATGATTAACCTTGATTAATTGTTCTGGTAGATAAGTTGATGTTTCACCTAGGAAATTAATCGTTTCGGAGATGAGGGTAAAAGGGTTGAGTTTTTGGTTGAGAGATTGAGCGATCGCATATCCTATAATCAAACTAGCATCTCTTACTATTACCTCATCGGAACAATTGCATATTCTTTGTACTTCGAGAATATTAACTCGCATTTTCTCAATATCATCATGAAAAAAAATCGCCACTGGTAACGTAGCGAGAATTATTTTTCCCCAGGAATTAATATTTGTTTCTAATTTAATTCCAGCTTGTTGTTGGCGTTTTAACCAGTCATCTACATCTAACCCACCCAAACTAATTAAACTTTCCGTACCGACAACAGCAATTGTACCCAAATTAAAAACATTGGGGCGGGATAGAACCTCTCCTAAGAAAGCTCCCAGGAAAGTACCCCTCACCCGATGTAACAGAGAATAAATCATAACTTGTAATCAGTCATAGGTAGTTGAAATTATTTTTTCTTACCTATTTCTTGCTTCTTGTCTATTTCTGCCTTAAATAGTACACCAGTGCTTGCAGACCTAACAAATAACTTTGAGCGCCAAAGCCACTAATTTGGCCAATTACCACTGGTGCTATGTGAGAATGATGGCGGAAATCCTCTCGACGATAAATATTACTTAGATGTACTTCAACGGTAGGTAAATTAACAGCAGCGATCGCATCTCGGAGAGCTACACTGGTATGAGTATAAGCTCCAGCGTTAATGACAATTCCCTGATGTTTTTCTAACGCCCCATGAATAGCATCTACTAAAACCCCTTCATGATTTGACTGCACGGACAACACTGCCGCTTCTAGTTCCGAGGCTTTGGACTCTAACAAACGGTTAATTTCTGCCAGAGTTAAAGAACCATAAACACCTGGTTCTCTAGTTCCTAGCAAATTGAGATTTGGACCATGCAATACAAGAATACTCAAATCTGACAAATTCAACTCCCAAACCTTCAGGATTTTTAACGACGGCGCATAGAGCGTTCCTTCACAGGAATCGGAATCAGTTCCGGTTCCGGTTCAGCCTCAGGACCTAGCAGACTATCAATTAACTTTCGAGCTAATTCTTTCAGCTTTTCCAGCACCTTTTCTATATAATCCATTAAACTGACCGCTCCTGGGGATACTACCTCAATTTTATGTAACAGGTTCGCAGAAACTGGCGTATTATCGCACATTTAGCCTTTAATAAGGTTGACACATTTCCATAAGTATGGTAATGGATACTAGGAAATTCTGATTTTGTGTTTTCCCTTACTTATTAGATTATCATATCCATGATGAGTAATGGGTAATTCATGATCAGGAATAGGCAAAAAAAGAATAGGCAACAGTCAGCAGGTTATCTAACTTGCCCCATCTGTTTTTTTGCCCTACTCTTTGTAGATTTTGTAGTAGATGCCTTAGCTGACAGTAATTCGATGGCTGTAGATAGGGTGATATTTTCTACTGATTCACCTTCAGGAATACTCACGTTAGTTTTCCCATGTTTAATGTAAGGGCCATAGGGTCCATCATAAATATTAATTGGTGAATCATCTTCTGGATGTGTTCCCAACTCCCGTAAAGCTGCTTTAGACTTATTTTTAGCGGCAGCACGTCCTTTTTTGGGTTCTGCCAGTAACTCTAATGCGCGATGGAAAGAAATTGTTAACACATCATCGGTAGATTTTAGAGAACGGTAGTCTTTTCCTCCCTTCCCTTGGTCATGGACAACATAGGGACCAAATCGTCCCAAACTGGCTTGGATTTTTCCACCTGTTTCTGGATGAGTTCCTAAAGCACGGGGGAGAGACAATAACCCGACGGCCATTTCCAAGGTGAGAGTTTCTGGTGTCACACCTTTAGGTAAAGAAGTTTGTTTGGGTTTAGGGTTTTCCTCAGTTTTATCACCCAATTGTACATAGGGTCCATAAGTACCCAGTTTGATATAAATTGGTTCTCCAGTTTCCGGGTGACGACCAACTTGTTCTGGTCCAACGGTTTTTTGTTTAAGGAGAACTTCAACCTGTTTAGGGTTAAGGTCAGCCGGTGTGAGATTTTTAGGGATAGAAGCTGTAACTACATCCTCACCATTAGCAACTTCGATGTAAGCTCCATACTTACCAATACGGACTTTAGCATCTAAATTTTCCAGTTCTACGGTTCTAGCCTTGCTGGCATCAATTTCGGTTTCCCTTTCCCTCACCAAAGTTTCTAAACCTTGTTCACCAAGATAAAATTTCTTTAAGTAAGGTAGCCATTGCGCTTCACCTGTGGAAATTTCATCCAAGGTTTGCTCCATTTTGGAAGTAAAACTAGGATCAACAATATCTGGAAAATGTTTTTCTAGTAAATCAGTAACAGCAAAAGCAGTGAAACTAGGAATTAGGGCATTATTGACCAGTTGGGCATAATCTTTATCAATGATTGTGCCAATGATACTTGCATAAGTGCTAGGACGACCAATACCTTCACTTTCTAAGGTTTTGACCAAAGTTGCTTCTGTGTAACGGGCAGGAGGTTGGGTTTCATGTCCTACGGATTCGATTTGATGACATTGAGGATGATCACCAATCTTTAGAGTGGGTAAAATTATTTCCTGATCTTCTAAAGCGGCATCGGGATCATCCGAACCTTCAACATAGGCGCGGAGGTAGCCTGGGAAGTCTATACGCTTACCAGAAGAACGAAAACCTGCATCTTCAACTTTAATTTGCACAATAACTTGAGTTTGACGAGAGTCAGCCATCTGTGAAGCGACTGTACGCTTCCAAATCAAATCATATACAGCAAATTCCCGTCCGCCTAAACCGGTTTCTTGGGGTGTGCGGAAACTACTACCAGCAGGACGAATGGCTTCGTGGGCTTCCTGTGCACCTTTAGATTTGGTGGTGTATTGTCGCGGTTGGGGACTGAGATATTGTTTACCGTATTTTTCTTCTACACAAGCGCGGGCAGCGGATATCGCTTGATCGGATAAGTGCACTGAATCTGTTCGCATATAGGTAATATACCCTTGCTCATACAAATTCTGTGCCACTCGCATCGTATCCCGTGCTGACAGGCGCAATTTACGGTTAGACTCTTGTTGAAGAGTAGAAGTGGTAAACGGTGGTGCTGGTTTGCGTGTAATGGGACGTTCTTCCATTTCCGTCACAGTCCAAGTTTTTCCTTCCAAGCGGGCTTTCAGGACTGTGGCTTGTTCCTCATTCAGTAATACGACATTGCGACCTGTGGTAATTCCGCCCGTTGTAGGGTCAAAATCGCTGCCTGTGGCAACTTTCGTGCCGCCAAGGGTGACTAGAACGGCTGTAAAAGGACTTTCTTCCTGTTCTAGATTGGCTTTTAAATCCCAATATGTGCCTTCATGGAAAGCTCGGCGTTGGCGTTCTTTTGTGACTAATAATCGTACTGCAACGGATTGTACTCTCCCAGCAGATAAGCCCCAAGCGATTTTTTTCCATAGCAATGGAGATAGGGTATATCCCACCAATCTATCTAAAATCCGCCGAGTTTCTTGGGCGCGAACTAACTGCTCATCAATGTTACGGCAATCTTGTAAAGCGGTTTGAATGGCTTCTTGAGTAATTTCATGAAATACCATGCGCTTTGTTGGCACTTTTGGTTTAAGCAATTGATATAAATGCCAACTAATACTTTCACCTTCCCTATCTTCGTCAGTTGCCAAAATAAGTTCGGTTACTCCTTTGAGAGCTTCTTTAAGCTGAGTGACAATTTTCCTTTTATCTTTAGGTACAACATAAATTGGTTCAAAATCCGCTTCTACGTTTACTCCAAGCTGGGCCCATTTTTCTCCTTTGACAGAGGCGGGAATTTCACTGGCCGACTGGGGGAGGTCACGAACATGACCCATTGAAGCTTCTACCCGATAGTCTTTTGGTAGGTAGTTGCGGATGGTACGAGCTTTTGTAGGAGATTCGACGATGACGAGAGTTGACATGGAAATTAAAAAAAGAATAGCTATCAAGCTAAACAGTCAAGTTGAAGTAATTTTTGCGAAATGTCAAGATAATATATCGCGCCTAACCAGTGATTTTATCCTGACACAAACTGCCCAAAAGCGGCAAAATTCTCTCAACTTCACGTAAAATGATCCTGTGGGGGAATGTCTTTGGACTGAACCTGACCACAAGGGCAATTATTAGTTATTTCCATCTTTAACTCATCTGGCGCGTATTTGGCGAATATATTTATTGACACCTTCCGATCAGGTAGGATCAGGGCAGGAAGAAAAAGGGTTTTCAGGTTGTTTACTTTTCTTTACACAGTTTGGTTTTATTTTGCCAATCTACTTACTCGCGGCCTTGAATCTGGATAAACAGCCTGTTTAATCCGTCTGAGTGCAAAAATTGTGCTATAATGCGGGAGGAGGAGTGAGTTCGGTCTAACGGATTGCATTGTTTACAATGATTTACTTCTGTTTAACCACTCTTGACTCTAAATCAATGGATTTTGGAGAATTTCATGTCAATTTACGTAGGGAACCTATCCTACAGCGTCACGCAAGATGACCTAAGTAAAGTATTTGCTGAGTATGGTTCTGTAAAACGAGTTCAGTTACCGACTGATAAGGAAACAGGCCGCGTGCGCGGCTTTGGGTTTGTAGAAATGGAATCAGATCAGGCAGAAGTGGCCGCTATTGAGGCTTTGAATGGTGCTGAATGGATGGGGCGTATTATGAAGGTTAATAAAGCTCGTCCACGGGAGGAAAAGGTCACTCGTCCTGGGGGGGGTGGTTACTCTCAACGGTAAATTAGGTTTTTAACTAAAAAATCATAGCTTCAACAGTTCGGCAAGGTGCTGAACTGTTTATTTTTAGGTTGTTTTGGGATATTTGCGGTACTGTTTAATATAAAAAGATCAATGCAATTTTAGTGAAAAGTATTGGGTTTGAATAACAAAAATATAGTCATATTATAGATAGAATGAACTTGTGTTAGCCCTAATGTCTAATCGCTAAAACCTGTACATCTCATGGATTTTGCTAATTTTGCATCCCAGTTAAATGCCGGCACGATTTTACCGGAGGGAATTGTTATTCTTACCCTCTTGGGGGTTTTGATTGTTGATTTGATTTTGGGGAGGACTTGTTCGCGCTGGATAGGATATCTGGCAATGGCTGGTTTAACAGCAGCCCTGACCGTTCTATATTTACAATGGGATGGAACTGATCCCATTGGCTTTGGTGGTAGCTTTAATGGTGATGATCTGAGTATTGTTTTTCGCGGGATCATTGCTCTATCGGCGATGGCGACAATATTAATGTCCATTCGCTACGTCGAACAAAGTGGTACTGCTTTAGCGGAATTTATCGCCATTTTATTAACTGCTACCTTGGGGGGAATGTTTTTATCTGGTGCTAGTGAGTTGGTAATGATTTTCATCTCCCTGGAAACCTTGAGTATTTCCTCTTATTTGCTGACAGGTTATACAAAACGTGATCCCCGTTCCAATGAAGCAGCATTAAAATATCTGTTAATTGGTGCTTCTAGTACCGCCGTATTTCTCTATGGTGTGTCTTTGCTATATGGGTTATCCGGTGGACAAACGGAACTAAATGCGATCGCTCATGGTATCGCTACAGCAAATGTTACTCAGTCATTAGGCTTAGTTATTGCTTTAGTTTTCATAATTGCGGGTGTAGGCTTTAAAATTTCCGCCGCACCTTTTCACCAATGGACACCTGACGTTTATGAAGGCGCACCCACTCCAGTTATTGCCTTTTTGTCCGTTGGTTCTAAAGCCGCAGGATTTGCCCTGGCTATTCGTCTATTAATAACTGTTTTCCCCATGGTGTCCGACGAGTGGAGATTTGTCTTCACCGCCCTTGCAGTCTTGAGTATGGTACTGGGTAATGTTGTAGCCCTAGCCCAAACTAGCATGAAGCGGATGTTAGCTTATTCATCCATTGCCCAGGCCGGGTTTGTGATGATTGGCCTAATTGCGGGAACTGATGCGGGCTATGCCAGTATGATTTTCTACTTGCTAGTATACCTGTTCATGAACCTGTGCGGATTTACTTGTGTGGTACTGTTCTCTCTGCGAACGGGAACTGATCAAATTGCCGAGTACTCTGGTTTGTATCAAAAAGATCCTCTGCTCACATTAGGATTGAGTATTTCTCTTTTATCCTTGGGTGGTATTCCACCACTAGCAGGATTTTTCGGGAAGATTTATCTATTTTGGGCAGGTTGGCAAGCTGGCCTTTACTGGTTAGTTTTGCTTGGTTTAATTACCAGTGTTGTTTCTATCTATTACTACATTCGTGTAGTTAAGATGATGGTGGTAAAAGAACCTCAAGAAATGTCTGAGGTAGTGAAGAATTATCCAGCAATTCGTTGGGATTTACCAGGACTTAGACCTTTACAAGTGGGGTTAATAGTAACTTTAATAGCTACTAGTATCTCTGGAATTCTATCTAATCCTTTGTTTACTTTGGCTAACAATTCCGTTACTAACACTCCTATGTTACAAGCAGCAGAAGTTGCCAGTACACAAGTTAAGTAGGTTGGCGTTAAAAATTATCCTGGAAATAAGGTAGGAGGCAGGATGATTCAGGGCAGGAGGAAAAAGGGTTTTAGGCTTGTTTACTTTTCTTTACATAGTTTGGTGTTATTTTGCCAACCTACTTGGTGTGATTATAAGTAAAGAGCCACAGGAATTTTAGGTGCTTGGTAATTGGTGACGAGGTGACAGGTAACAGGTAAGATTAATTAATATTCTGCCATATTCTGCCTTTGCCTTCCCCGTCCCCATGGAGGAGCTTGTGCCCCAATATAAAATAACTAGTTACGGGCTTTAATTGCCCATAGGACGCAAAAAGAACAATGTTCTAGAGGTTGGTCACTGCCGGAGAATATATATGCATATTTAAGGTTTATTGTCAATATGTAACTCCTAATTACTTGGTTTTCCGTTTAATAAAAGTTATGACCTGATTAAGCTGTTTCTTTAAGCTATTAATTTCTACTTGCATCTTAGTAATTTTGTCATTAAGAGCTTTGATTTGTGCCGATGAGTCCGATGTATTGATAATAGATGTGATATTGCTTGGTTGTTGATCAGTGGGAGTGAGTTTAGATTTGCTTGCGTCCTTGCGGGGAATTTTGGATTTAGTAATTGCTAACTTGATTGCCCCCATAAGTTGCTTTTGGTCAAAAGGTTTACCCAAAAATTCAAAATATTCAAATGGTTCTGGTAGTTTTTCTGTTACTTCTTCCTTACGGCCTGACATGACCACTAAAGGAATCTTCTGTAACTCCGGTTGAGCCTGAATTTTTTGGTAGACTTCCCAACCACTCATTCTAGGTAATAGAAAATCTAGCATGATCAAGCTAACTTTTTCCTTACAGATTAGATTGTATCCTTCTAGCCCATCTTTAGCCTCGATGACTTCAAAATTACCAGGGGGTAACATTTCTCGGACTTTTACACGAACAACGGTAGTGTCGTCAATAACTAAAATTTTGTTACTTGCCACAGGAGATGACTCTACTAAGAATTTTATGTTTAGATGGTTGATTGGGGATTGTTATCAAAAATACTCTCACTATATCTAAAATTTATTTAGATTGGGGAAGAGTATTTTTTAGTACAAATGATAACTAATGATAAGTGTTATATGAAACTTGAACTCACTATTTGATCAATTTGTATCATAGTTGTGTAAAGTACACACACATCTATAATGAATTCTCCACAACAATTTGATATCAAGTCAGAGATTATGAGTATGCCTAGCTGGTTGCGTCGCCCTATTGGCAAAGCTAGTGAGATCTCCACTGTCCAACGTATCATTAAACAACGACAAATTCATACCATTTGTGAAGAAGGGCGTTGTCCTAATCGGGGTGAATGCTATGCCCAAAAAACGGCAACTTTTTTGTTAATGGGTTCAGTGTGCACAAGGTCTTGTGCTTTTTGTCAAGTAAATAAAGGTCATAGGCCGATGGCTTTGGATGAGGCAGAACCCCAAAAGGTAGCAGAATCAGTTCAGCTGTTGGGACTGCGCTATGTGGTATTAACTTCTGTGGCTCGTGACGACTTAGCTGATGGGGGTGCAAGTCATTTTGTCAAGACAATGGAGACTATTCGCCACCTCAATCCAGAAACAGAGATTGAAGTGCTGACACCGGATTTTTGGGGGCGTGGGGGTGTGGAAGGACAACGGGAGGGTATAGAGTTGATTCTTAGGGCGCGACCAGCTTGTTTTAATCATAATGTGGAAACTGTACGCAGATTAACTACTCCTGTGCGACGGGGTGCAAGTTCACAATATTCGCGGTCACTGTTTGTATTAGCGATGGTGAAAGAATTTAATGATCAGATTCCCACTAAGTCAGGTTTGATGGTGGGACATGGGGAAACTATGGAAGAAATCATAGAGACTATGGCAGATTTACGGTCTGTAAAATGCGATCGCCTAACCATTGGTCAATATATGCGTCCTTCTTTAGATCATCTCCCCGTACAAAAATATTGGACACCGGAGGAATTTACAGAACTCGGTAATATAGCTAAGGATATGGGATTTGATCATGTCCGTTCCGGTCCTCTGGTTCGTAGTTCCTATCATGCGGGGGACGAATGAGTACCACTAACAAGCAACAACTGACAACTGACAAAAATATTTTTAAAGAATTTGCAAAATTGGGGCGTGAGTTTGCTATTTCTTAAAAAGTCACGCAATTAGGAGAACGACCTATGACCGCTAAAAGCAAACCCGAAGTCAAACCTTCCTACGCTTTCCGTACTGGTTGGGCACTGCTACTTTTGGCTATTAACTTTTTAGTAGCAGCTTACTACTTCCACATTATTGAATAGTTAGAAGTAGACTGGTGCTGCTTAAATCGTGCCCTTGAATAAACCCTTGGGGCGAATGAGCAGCACCAAAATCATAATTAATAGGGCTACACCCTGTTTATACTGTGAACCCAGCCAAGGGGTACTAATTTCCTGGACAATACCAATAATAAAGGCAGCAGCGATCGCTCCGTAGGGGTTGCCAATACCGCCCAAAATTACTGAAGCAAATAAGGGTAAAATCAAAAACCAGCCCATATTTGGACGCACGGCCGTAATTAAACCGTACATACTACCTCCTAATGAAGTGAATGTCCCAGCAATTACCCAAGTCCACAGAATTATTCTATCAACATTGATACCCGATACCCTAGCCAAATCTAAATCATCGGCTACTGCCCTCATCCCTTTACCAATTTTAGTATTTTGCAGCAGATAGTGAAGCGATAAAATTGCTAAAATAGCTAATCCCAGTACCAATAATTGATTTTGGGGTACTTTTAATGTGCCAAATTCTAAAGCCGGGATCACAGGTAATTGATAGTTTTGATTTTTGCCCCCCCAGATAAAAATAATGCCATTGCGGAGGAATAAAGCCAGTCCAATAGAGATGATTATCAGCGTGGTTGAAGTAGCACGAATAGACCGCATTTTTGACCAGAGCAATTTTTCCGCTAGTAACATTCCTCCGACTGTTCCTAACACAGCAACAATCATTGACACCCAAATATTTACACCCATACCATTAATCATGAGAGTCAGATAAGCTCCCAATGTCAAAAAATCACCGTGGGCAAAATTAGATAATCGTAAAATTCCATAGGTTAAAGTTAGTCCTACTGCTGCTAGGGCAATAATACTACCCACGGCAATACCATTGATAATTAATTGAGCAAATTGTTGTATGTCCATGGATCTATGATTGTGCAATTAGCGTTAATAAAACTGGTAGCAACTAGTTTAAGTGAAGATAGAAGAGATAATTAATGGAGGCGGAAGGACTCCTTCAATCAATCATCTTTCGATTCTCAGTGACATTCCGTGCTGTTTATGATATGTTACATATAAATAGCATTTATAGATTAATATACATAGATACTGTTTACATTTTTATTTGTGAGCAGAACATTTTTCTAAGCGGTCTAGTTGACCATGTACCAATCTTCCAGCTTACCAGAACCAAACTCACAAATAGACGGAAAGCCCTTCTTGACTACAATTGAACATCTGCTGTATCAATTTTGGTTAGAAATTAGCCTGAGTCACTTGCAGATTCGTCTTAAAGATTACTTAATTTCTGTGGCTACTAAAGCCTCATCAGGAATAGAAACGGAATCGGAAATTTTACAAACAGTTGTGAATGAACTTCATCAAGGTTTAAGTGAGAGTCTAATTTCCTTTAACCAGTGTACTGTAGGTATTGCCCTGTTTGAACCAGAACAAACAATTGGTCAGGTTTCTCATGTTTCCCTTATGCCATTTACTCCCAGTATCGAGATTATATCTCCCAGGGCGAAAAAGCTAATTCTGAGATTACATGAATCCATTCAGCTTCAAGATGTACAGGAAATGGAGACTCAGCAAGAGCAAACAGCCTGGTATTTATTTGAGAATAGTAGGGGTATTAGAGGGTGGTTGCTCATCAGTACCAGCAGTTTTTATCCAGATTGTGAATTATTTAATGATGCCTGTGCTCCTCTGAAGCTAGAATTAATCACAAAAACTGTAGAACATTGCCGTGCTGCATTGGCAGAATTGGTGAAAATACAATCTTGTCAACAATATTATCAACAATTAGCTCGATTTAATCAGGATTTAGAAAGAACTAATCAGCTGAAGAATCAGTTTTTGGCTAATACCAGTCATGAAATTCGTACACCTCTAAGTTCTATAATTGGTTTTACCCATTTACTTTTAGCACAGGGTTATAAACCAGATGAAGCCCGTCATCAAGAGTATTTGAATATTATTCAATCTAGCGGTAAGCATTTACTAGGATTAATTAATGATATTTTGGATCTGTCAAAAATTGAAGCCAATCAACTAGAAGTACAATGGGAAATTGTGGATATCTCTAGCTTATGCCGGAATGTTTTAGCTTTGGTGAAAGAGAAAGCCGCCAGTAAGGGTTTAATCCTGAGTTTGGAAATAGAACCAAATATTAAAAATGTGATAGCTGACTCTTTGCGTCTGAAGCAAATGCTCTTAAATTTGCTTTTTAATGCTATTAAATTTACGACTAAAGGTACTGTAGGGTTAAAGGTTTCTAGTCGAGATGAATTTTTATGCTTTACAGTTTGGGATACTGGTACTGGTATATCTGATGAAGATCAGGCTCTCCTATTTCAACCATATAGTCAAGTATTTAACCCGGCAGTAAATCGTGATGAAGGTACGGGTTTGGGATTAGTAGTAACTAAAAAACTTGCAGAAATTCATGGTGGTTATTTAGAGTTAGAATCGTTAGTTAACCAAGGTTCTCGTTTTAGTATTCTATTACCTATCAAACCGACAGGAAAAGTTTTAACAGCCATAGAAACAACTATAGAGAATGATTTAGAGACAGTGGGTTATGCTGGTAATCATAACAGTTGGATTTCACCACCCTTGATTTTACTGGTGGAAGATGATTTTGCTAATGGGGAATTAATCAGCATTTATTTAAGAAAATTGGGATATCAGGTAATTTGGGTAAAAAATCAGAGAGAAATGTGGACTAATCTTCAAGAAACTAATCCAACAATCATTCTTATGGATGTGAGTTTACCTGATGCTAATGGACTGGATTTAGTGCAAGAATTACGAGAGAAGGATAAATATGAACACATCCCAATTATAGCCCAAACGGCAATGGCGATGAAAGGGGATCGAGAAACCTGTTTGGCGGTTGGTTTCAATGACTATATTTCTAAACCAATTGATTTACACCTTTTAGGTAGTATACTGAGGAAGTATTGTTAATTTCCAAGAATTTGAGATGGGGAGATGCAGCAGATTCTTTTCTTGATTTTTTCAGGATTCCTAAAATTAACTTAATTCTAATAAACCTTGATAACCTGTCACAATACGATTACCATCTTTGAGAATGTGGACTTCAATTTGATCACTTGCCCAAGTAATTTTATCTGCAAATTCTGGGTTAAAAATATTGACTTTTTGATTACTAGAAGAAACTGGAGAATCAGGAGAATTAATTGCTAGAGATTTAACAAAAGGACCATCTATCAAAATATCTAATTCCGCCAATAATTCCTTAGCAGCAGGAGGTGCAGAATCTGCTTGTAATTGCTCAAGGGTAAAACCAGTAAAAGACATGACATTTAAACCGGCTGCTTTTAACTTTTTGGCTAAAATTGTTAATGCAGGTGCTTGCCAAAATGGTTCACCACCGGAAAAAGTTACACCTGTATTATGGGGATTTTTGAGAATGCTTTCGGCTAGGGTATCAATTGCCACCAACTCATTAATCTCAAATGCCCAGGAGTGAGGATTAAAGCAACCAGGACACTCACGGTTACAACCTTGTACCCAAACAACTGCACGACAACCGGGTCCATTAACTTCTGATTGGTCAACATAACCCATAATATTAAGATAGCCGGTAGGAATGTCAGCGATCGCTTGTGATGGGTTGATTGGTTTGGTTTCCATCCTTCGTCAACTCCTTGTTAATTGTTCCTATTACTTGCTAATATCCTAGTCTAGAGAAATAAAAATAAAAATAAAAATAAAAATAAAAATAAAATATCAGTTCTATATGTTAACACTTTTGATATCGCATTCCGGGAAGTTGGGTTACTAAACCCATGAGTTCTAATTGTAACAGAGAACTGGAAACTAAACCTGCATCCATACCTGTCTTTTGAATAATCACATCGAAGGATACTGTATCAGTAGTTAAGGTATCTATTATTTTTTGTAATTCTGGTGATAAATTGGGTAAGGGTGAAGATCTAATTATAGGTGTTTCTATATTATCTATTTGGGGAATTGCCCCTAACATGATTAATAATTCACTGAGTTCTTGATTAATTAAACCTGCACCTTGACTAATTAATTTTAAACAACCTTGGGATGGTCGGTCATCAATTCTTCCTGGTAATGCGTAAACGTCTCGGCAAAATTCGTTAGCATAGGTAGCGGTAATTAAAGCACCAGATGTTATTGGTGCTTCTATGACTAATACCGCTCGACTTAAACCGGCAATGATGCGATTTCGACGAGGGAAATGGGTACGGTTGGGTGCAGTTTTGGCCGGATATTCACTAATTACTATTCCAGAGGTCAAAATTTGCTTATATAAATCTCGATTTTTATGGGGATAAATTACATCCACACCTGTTCCTAATACTGCTATTGTTCTCCCTCCTGCTTTCATTGCTGCTGCGTGACTTTCGGTGTCTATTCCTTCGGCCATTCCAGAAACAACGGTAAAACCATTTTTTGCTAATGCGGTGCTAATTTGTCGAGTCCATTTAATTCCATATTCTGTAGGTTGACGAGTTCCGACAATTCCTACTAAGGGTTTTTGTCCTGAATTTTCCTCTAAATCAACTTCACCCCGATAATATAGCAATGGTGGTGGACTGGGAATTTCTCGCAGTAGTTGGGGATATTCTCCGTCTGCTGGTGTCCAAAAATGGGGGTTTATTTGTTGGTGTTGGATAAGTAGTTGTTCTGGGTTTAAACGGGATTTTTGCTGAACAACTTTTTCTAATGTCTGAAATCCCAAACCTTCAACTTTTCTCAATTCTCCAGGGGTAGCTTCCCACGCAGTTTTTAAATTACCAAAATGCTGTTGTAATCTTTGCATTAATATCGGTCCAATTCCAGAAATTTGCGACCAAGCTAACCAATATTTACGTTCTTCTGTGTTTGACATACCATATTAAGGTGAAACTGTATGGAATCAGATGTTGAGAGTGATTGAACGCAGATAAACGCAGATTTACGCGGATGAATCCGAATAGTTTTTATTCTGTACTATTTTAGATTGAACCTTTGCTAAATGTTGGTTTTTTAAATAATTAAATACAGATTTATCTCCAATGTCGGGAGGGATTGGTTGGATAACTTTTCTCGCAGCAAAGATGAAAAAGAAAATTGCCCAAATTCCTAATAAAACTTGTTCTGATTGTGTTGATAAAATTCCGGTTAAATGTCCTAGTAATAGTAGGGGAACTATGGGAGTTAAGATTTTAGTTTCTAAGCGATTGAAGCAAAAACCTTCTTTGAAATAAATCCCTGTTAATGCAGCAAATGTAAAACCAATTCCTAATATAGTTAGGGGTTGGTGATAAATAGTCATGGCAAAGGTTTGACTGTCACTATATGCAAAAATTAAGGAGGAAATGCTACCAATTATCCAAAAAAGTTGGAGAAGGCGGTGCAAAAATGCCATATAAATATGAATGGTTAATAAACTAATACCCAATGCAATACTAAAACAGGTGTAAAGAGGTGTTAGGGCAGTAATTGCCCTATGGGGATAGAATAATACTAAACCGCTACCAATGACAAGACACAATGCGGCGATTGTTAACCCTGTGCGATAAATTATCACACTTTGGCGATCGCTCTTAGTAATGCTAAATTCCCCAAATTGACCTTGATATATTTCTGGTGATGATATTGTTTGTGTAGTCATATTTTTTAATAGTATCTTTGTAGGTTTTGGATTCTCGACTGCTTCAATAAGTCGCGGGCCCATTTTACCCTGATTCCTGTACGGGTGAACGGCCGTTCACCTCCACTGAACAATTCAATGTCTTTTCCCAGCACCTAAATATAATTCTCCCACTTTGGGATCATTTAATAATTCTCTACCGGGTCCTGAAATTGCATCTTTTCCTGATTCTAACACATAACCTCTATCTGCCATTTCTAAAGCTTTACGGGCGTTTTGTTCTACTAAAACTATGGCAGTTCCCGTTTGATTAATTTCTTTGATTTGTTCAAATACTTGCGTTACTAACATCGGAGATAGGGCAGCGGAAGGTTCATCTAAAAGCAGTAAACTGGGATCTAACATTAATGCTTTACCCATGGCTAACATTTGTCTTTCTCCACCGGAAAGAGTTCCCGCGCGTTGACGACAGCGATCGCTCAGTCGGGGAAACATAGTGTATATTTTATCTTTAAGTGGTTTCAATGGGATATTCCTGACGAAAGCTCCCATTTCTAGGTTTTCATCTATGGTTAAAGATGAAAAAACATTGGCAATTTGCGGAACATAAGACATACCTTTAGAAACAATTTGATTGGATTTTAACCCTACTAAATTCTGGTCTTTAAAGATAATAGTTCCGGTATGGGGTGTCAACAGTCCAAAAATCGTTTTAACTAAAGTTGATTTACCTGCACCATTAGGACCAATGACTGTAACTAATTCTCCTGGTGCAACGTTAAAGTTAACCCCCTGTAAAATATCTACGTCTTTAATATATCCAGCGTGGACATTTTCTACTTCTAATAAATAGTGATTAGTCATTTGTCAGTTGTCATTTGTCATTTGTCAGTTGTCATTTGTCATTTGTCATTTGTCAGTTGTCAGTTGTCAGTTGTTTTTATTGACCACTAACCACTAACCACTGACCACCAACTATTTGTTTACTTTTTGCAATTCTGGTCTTTCTTCTGCCAAAATCGCGTTTTCTACGGGACAAATTTGTAAACAGATGCCACAATCAATACAGGTGGCAAAGTCAATCCAGTACCAATCTGTACCTTTAATGTTTTTTCCTGAACCTTGATGAATACAAGCTACAGGACAAGCACCTACGCATTCAGCAACACCTTCACAAACTTCTGTAACTATGGTATGCGGCATTTTTTCCGATTCCCTCTTTTTTGGATTTTAGATTTTAGATTTTAGATTTTGGATTGATTTTGGGAAGGTTTACCAATATGCCTATTTTTAACATCCTGCTTCAATGGTTGGTGAACCATCAGCTTTAATCCAGGCTATTTGCATAATAGAGCGATCGCTTGCATATTGACGAATTACTTGTGGATCTCTATTTCCTAGGTAAATTTCTACTCTCACTAAGTGAGTAGAATCACGTAATTTTTCTCCATAAGCAAAGGCAGCACCTTCAGCACCGGGTGTTTCTGGAACTACTAACCAATTACTAGGGGGGATATCCAGGGGTAGTTGCTGATTTAACAACAGAATTTGGTATAAATCATCAATATTCAATTCAAAACCGATACCGGGAATATTTTCGCCTTGGGGATGATATAAACCTAGTAATTGGTCGTAACGACCACCACTGCCTAAAACTGTTGCTTGAGAATTTGTCTCATTAACTACTTCAAAAACCAATCCCGTGTAATAGTCAATGGTTTGAATTAGGCTCAAATCAAGGATCAAGGGAAATTTATCGTCTAGTAATTCCACTAGGGATTTGAGGTTATTTATAGCCTCATGCTGATCTGGTTCTAAATGTAAACTGCGGACTTTTGCTAAAACCTCTTGACTATTCCCACGCAAATCCAACATTATTTTAGCGCGTTGGTGTAGTTCCGCGCTCAGAGGCAAGGTATCAAGAGTGATATAATCTAAATTAGCGATCGCTTTCCGAACCTGATTTCTGATTTCTGGTGGAAACGCATTCAGAAGAGAGCGAGTAATACCCGCTTCACCGACAATTAACCGCCACCCTTGTAAATTCAAAGCTGCTAAACAATCTGCTACCAATAGCAACACTTCAGCATTTGCTAATATTCCTCCTGCGCCAATTAATTCCACACCAGCTTGATAATACTCTTGCTGGCGATTGTGGCGGCCTTCCCAATTCCGGCGAAAAACATTAGCATTATAATAAAGTCGCTCAGGATAGGTGATGTTTGTCATCCGAGTTACCACTGCACGGGCGATAGAGGCGGTTAATTCTGGACGCAACCCCAATTCTTCATTTTCAACATTTTGCAGTTGAATGACCATCTGACGCTGAATTGCTTCACCCGCCATCAGAGTATCCATGCGTTCCAGGGTTGAGGTGATAATCCTGTGATATCCCCAACGTTGAAATACTTGTTCTAACCTATCTTCAATCCAGCGTTTTTGCGCTACATCTAAGGGTAATAGATCCCTTGCTCCCTCTGCTGGTTGATATACCATTATTTTTTCTTCCCGCCAAACAAACCGCCAAACAAACCGCCATTTCCAGACTTATCTGGTTGCTTCTCTTGAGTTTTGGCAGAGGAATCCACTTGAGAACCACCATTTGCAATTCCTAAAGCTTTATCTACCTTGGGTTTCCATTCCAAAGCCGTTTTTTCCTTGGGATCTAACTTGATTGCGTTATCAAAATGAATTTTTGCCATTTTTAGTTGATTTTCCCGTAAATATACCATTGCTATTAAACTATGACAATGACTATTTTTTGGCTCTAACTTTAAGGCATCCTGTAATTCTACTTTGGCCTGGTATAATTGGTTTTGATCAAGGAAAGTTTGGGCGCGGCGTAAATATTGTTCGACTACAGAATCTTCTGTGGTTGGTATTTGTCCGGGGAGTTGAACAGTCGTAGCTTGATTAAACGGTGCTTTACTCTTAGAATTCTGTGCTGTCCGCATCAGGTAAACTGCGTTTAACTCACTAATTTGGGCAATGATTTTTCCTACTTGCTGTACATCACCAAATTGAGTTTCCGCAATTTTAGCGATCGCTTGTTTGTATAACATAGCAACATTCGGCGCTGCTAACAACTGATGAGCTAGTTCACTTGTCAATGAAATTGTTGCTGCTTCCTGTACCAGCCGTTTGCCCATTTGTGCTAAAATCAGTAAGTATTCCTCCCGGTTTCGTTCAACAGACAATTTCTCATAAGCTGGGTTAACTAGCCTCGATAAAATTTGATTAGCTATCTGCTTATTAGCTTCACCTACCACTCTGGAACTATCTGGGTGCAAGATACGGGCAATTTCTAAATAACGCTTCCGTATCCTCTGAACGTCAGCGTCCAATGGCACACATAAGATTGCGTGATAATCTATGAAATCATAGCTAAATAATCCCGAAGTTATTTTTAATGGCATATAAAGGCATATATAGGTATTGCATCACAGCACATTTCCTCTATTCTACAATAAGTTAGGACAATTACTAAAAACTATGTTTGTTTAGCTATAGATAATATTTACGATATTGACAAGAAACTTCAAATGTGCATAATCATGAAACCCAGATTTCTCCTGGGGACCAGCAGCGTCTCTACAAACGCCACCAAATAACCCAGAGGTACAAATCTGCCAATTGAAGAAAGTGATGAAGAAAAACCAGGAATCATTTTAGATTATGACGACGCTGGAAATATTGTAGGAATTGAAATAATAGACGCTTCTAAACATATTGATAATCCCTGTTCAGTCGAGTATTCTATTAGTAATTCGTAGTATGAAATGCGACATTTGCAATAGTGAAGGTGTACATATCCGCAACGTTACTAGAACTTATAGAAAAGGGGAAGAATTGTCAGAATCAGATATAATCAAATTGAGTAAATAATCAAAATAATCTATGAATACATTTAGATCCTGATTCAGATGAATAATGTTAAAAATTCCATTATTGAGAAAGGGGGAAACTCCCCCATATCTCAACAAGATCCTAAAAACAAACTCTTAATTAAACTCCTAATAATCCTTTTAGAATGCCTTTAAGATAGCTAATTACGTCACTGACTTTTAACCAGAAAGTATCAATTAAAAATCTAAACTTGGCCAATCTGGTTGACGGTAATAGTCAGTCATATCATCAAATTTTCGCAGTTCTACCTTTTTAATCAGAAATTCAGGATTATTTAATAGCAAAGACTGATTGAACTCAGAAAACATCTGACTTAGATTAACTCGATCTAACCCAGGAGGAATTTCACCAAAATAACCCAATGTCACATGGGCTGTAAAATGATAATGCTGCTCAATACCTAAACCCATTAATTTCCGATTTTGATAAATGATCCTTCGGAACTGAATAATTTCCTCATAGGACCGTTTATCCTTGGGTACTAAGCACACACCCACAGCCCTTGGCATCACAATCAGTCCTAACATTTGCCAAGATATCTCAGATCCGCTTGTCATTAATTGTTGATACTCTTGAAACCTTTCAGTTAACTGGAAGTTCAAATCCTCAGCAAATCGTGGATTTTTTTCACAAGCATGAACAAAAGCACTGTCCCAAATTAAATCTGCTACAGTTACATGAAAACTAGCAGGGGGAACAGGTACAATTAAATCTTTAGCAATTGGTAGCTGTAATAGTTGCTGTTGATAGGCTTCTATTTGTCCGTAAAAGGCAGCATTGTCTACATCTTCCTTTGCCGGTGGAGTAATTAGCGTATAACCCGGAAAAGGCGCAGCAACTCTTATTCCACCATCAAGCCAAAATTTAGAAGACCCCTGAATATGCTGCACCTGGGTTTTGTAACTTTCTGGTAGCGTCATGCGCGCCACCCGATTTAAGTAGGTTTGGTAGTTGTCGTCCAATCTTTATCACCTTGCGCTCTTTTGATAGATTGTAGGGAAAATTACCCAAATTAACTAAACTAGTTTTCAATTTTTAATTGCTATGCCAATTTATGTTTACTGGGGTGAAGATGATTTTGCCATGGAAAAAGCAGTCGTAATTTTGCGCGATCGCATTCTCGATCCCCTTTGGACTAGCTTTAACTACACTTCCTTTCCTCCAGACCACCCCGATGCCATCATTCAAGCCTTAAATCAAGTCATGACCCCACCATTTGGTGCAGGTGGACGTTTAGTATGGCTAACAAACACCACCCTATGTCAAAACTGTCCAGATTATATATTATCTGAACTCCAGCGTACTGTTAATGCTATTCCCCCAGACTCAACCCTACTAATTACCAGTCGTAACAAACCCGATGAACGCCTCAAAAGTACAAAACTCCTGAAACAATTTGCCACATTTTGCGAATTTCCCCTCATTCCCCCCTGGAAAACCGAGCTATTAGTTCAGTCAGTCCAGCAAACCGCCCAAACCCTAGAGATCAAAATAACTCCCCAGATCGCAGAACTATTAGCCGAATCCATAGGTAATGACACCCGTCTGCTCTACAATGAACTAGAGAAATTACGTCTTTATACTCAAGGTAGCCGCAAACCCTTAGATGTAAAAATAGTATCCGAATTAGTTAGAAATACAACCCACAATACCTTACAACTAGCCACAGCCATCAGAACAGGAGACACTTCCGCAGCCCTAACCATCTTAGCCGACCTCACCAATGCCGCCGAACCAGGTTTAAAAATAGTTGCCACACTTATCGGTCAATTTCGCACCTGGTTATTAGTAAAAATGATCATGGAAACCGGCGAACGTAATCCCCAAGCGATCGCTCAAGCTGCTGAAATCTCCAACCCCAAACGCATCTACTTCCTCCAGCAAGAAGTCAAATCTCTCCCCCTCCAACCACTCATCTCCACCTTACCCCTACTACTCGACTTAGAAGTTAACCTTAAACAAGGATCACCGGAAATATCAACACTACAGACCAAAATCATCGAACTCTGTCAAATATATCGCCCCAGTTAACATCCCACCAACCCCAGCCTTCCCTCTTGACCGGAACTTCTAATTGAAAAAATAATTCAACCCCACTATCATATTTCCCTATTTTTCCTCTGTGTCACCTAATTATATGCTCACAATTTACACTCATCCTTTAATCAACAGATTCCAGCAAATACTCTCTCAATCCCTTATCTTAGCAACCATTGCCACCACCACACTCATTTCTGCCACTTTCAGCCTCAACACCACAGCAATCGCCCAAACTCCCACCATCGACACCAGAGAAGTAACCAATTATGCAAAAGCAGTATTAGCAATGGAACCAATCCGACAACAAGCCTTTGAAGAAATTAAAAAACTCATTGCTAGCAAAGACATTCCTAAAATCATTTGCAACGATCCCAATACCATCAATCCCCTACCTAACAAAGCAAAGGATATCGCTATCAAATATTGTAACGATTCTCAGAAAATAGTTGAAGAGAATAAACTGACCACTGAAAGATTTAATCAAATCACTATAGAAATACAAAACAACAACGCTTTGAAAACTCAAATTTATAACATATTGCTACGCTTGCAACAGATATCTCCCCCTCCACCATCCAAATAACCCAACGCCCATCCAAGCACCAATACTGTAAAAAACCAAAAACACTCATCTAACCTCAGCCTCCCCGAAACTATGATCAAATCAACCTTTCAGCTATTATTTTCAGAAAATTCAAAAATTTTTCCCAAAAGACTTGACAAACCAAAAAAGAACTGCTAGATTAAGAAAGTGCCGAAAGCAAAAACAAGCAACGGCATCTGAACCGAGAAAAAATAATACTTTGAAAGAATAGATTAAACCAATCCTCGTCATCAAAAAAATAGTAAAAGATGCCGAAATTTGAGATAATTTCGGAATCAAAAAGAGCAACAAACTCAAAATGGAGAGTTTGATCCTGGCTCAGGATGAACGCTGGCGGTATGCTTAACACATGCAAGTCGAACGATGTCTTAGGACAGAGTGGCGGACGGGTGAGTAACGCGTAAGAATCTACCTTC
>JBJTTJ010000114.1:0-12655 GCA_046080125.1 Cuspidothrix sp. | reverse complement strand
GGATAGCTAGTTAAAAGGTCAACATCACTATATCCGAGTTGTCGAGCTTCCACAAGTACCCAGACGGGAATACGAGTGTTAACAATGCAAGCATCCCCACCACAGATTTTAGGGGTTTTTTCAATTCCTTGCCAATTACTGCCGAGACTTTGAGCAAGTAACTGTATAGCTTGGACTTTTTCACTAGGTTGGAGAGCAAGAAGTTGTTGTTTTAATTCTTGAAGTGTCATGGATGTAAATTTTTTGATGTTTTTTTAGTTTACATTTACAATTGTAATGTTGGCAAATCAAATAGGAATCAGTTTTTAAAAACTATGAAAGATGTGATCAAACTGGTTTCCTAACAAATTAAAATAGAAATGAATAGGAAAGAACAATAATAGTTAAGATAATCAATGTTGGGTTTTGTTTCCTCAACCCAACCTACTCATATTTAATAGACAAATGGTAACATTTCAGAAACAATAATTTCTACATCAGGAAAATCTAAAGGTGATATTTTTTGATATTCTGTGAAAATTTCTTGATTTTGATAACCGTCTATTGTGGGATTTCTAAATACAATTAATTCGCGGTTGACGACATCTAAAACCCAATAATCTTTAATTCCTGCTTGAGAATAAGCCTTTGCTTTGATTTCTGTATCTAATTTGAAACTGCTATCTGCAACTTCAATAATAAAATAAATTTCATCTGGTGTAGGATGATGATCTGCATAGTCTAAAGGATCTATTTTTACTACAGCAATATCTGGTTCAGGTTCAGACCTTTCATTTAATTTTACAGGGTCTTGAATCGCTATAAAAGCTCGATTTTCTAAACGATTTTGTAATAATTTATTTGTTCTTCCCATTGCTGAACGGTGAGAAATTCCTTTAGTAACTATACAAATTATCTTCCCTTCTAATAATTCTACTCGTTCACTGGGTTCAAATATTCCTGCTTCAGCCATTCTGTGGTATTCATCAACAGTCCACAGTCGCAATTGTAAGGGTGATTCTGTGGTTTGCATAGTTAATTGAGGTAAATATTTATTATCTATTATATCATCAAATTCCCAAACTTAGGACTCCACCAACCCTTTGCAGTATGAAAATAGGCCGCATCCTTATGTTTCTTATCCTTCCATGAATCTTGACCAGAACAGCGTAACATAGTTTTATTCTGCCCATCCTTAATATAACTATATTCCTCCAAAGGTTTCTTACACACTGGACAGGGATAAGATGTAATCTTAGTTTCCGGTTTAACAGTCTTTTCAATTTCCGTCTTTTTACTTTCTGAAGTTTTCGTTTTTGGCGCTTCCCAACGTTTATTAAAATCACTCCAAAATAAAACAATATTTTCGCATCCACTCACACATTTAAGAAAGTATTTCTTCTTAACTTTACTACTAGGAATTTTCGCTAAAAAGTTGCTACATTCAGGACATTTTGTTTTTGAACTTTCATATTTACGCTCAACTTTACTATGATTATTACCTGTATTCCCTGAATTAACAACCACAGTTTTCGCTTTAGAAAGTGCAGGTACAAAATAACTTTCATTCCAATTAGTTAAATAATATTGCCATGAGTTTTTACCTTCAGCAATTTTATCTAATTCCGCTTCCATATTTGCGGTAAATTCTGCTTCTAATAAATCTGGTAATGCCTTTTGTAAAAACTCATCAACTTCTAATCCTAAATTTGTAGGATGCAGATGATCTTTCATCAATTCAATATAATTTCGTTTCTTTAAAGTTGCCACTGTAGGAGCGTAGGTACTAGGACGACCTATACCTTTTCTTTCCATTAATTGTACCAGTTTTGGTTCACTATATCTTGGTGGTGGTTGAGTTTGTTTTTTCTCATGTCCAGCATTTTCTAAAGTTAATATTTGTCCCTGTTGTACCACTGGTAAAACCGCATCTTTACCCAAATTAGGCCAATATTTTGCATAACCATAAAATTCTACAATTTGTCCCCTAGCTTGCCATAATATGTTACTTGATTGGGTAATAATTAACGTTTTTCTTATTTGTGCAGGACGACATTGAGACGCAACTGCTCTTTTCCAAATCATCACATATAGATTAAACTCATCTTCGGGTAATTCTGCTCGCAACTGTACCGATGGACGAAATACATCTGTAGGTCTAATTGCTTCGTGTGCTTCCTGTGCTGTTTTACTGCTGCGGTGTTTTGTGGTTTGTTGGGGTACATTTTGCGGATCATGTTCTTCTAACCATTTACGCGCACTCTCACAAAATTCAGGACTTAACATCACTGAATCAGTTCGCATATAGGTAATGAGTCCAGCTTCATATAGTTTTTGTGCCACTTGCATGGTTTTTTCTGGAGCAAATCTTAGTTTAGATCCGGCTGCTTGTTGTAATGTAGAAGTGGTAAAAGGTGGAGGCGGTTGACGATAGATAAGTTTCCCTTCAACTTGGATTACTTTATGGGGATGTTGTTTAGCTTCTGCAACTAATCTATCTGCTTCTGCTTCCGATAAAACTCGCTTAGATTCGGGTTTTTCTGGGTTGTTACTAGCTGCATCATCATGGGTTTCGGTTTCCGTTTCGGTGGTTTCTGTGGGGGTATTATTCATACCTTTATAAAAAGCGCGGAATCCTTCTTTGTAGTCTACCCATACACTCCAGTAATCTTGGGGTACAAATACTTGTATTTCTCGTTCGCGTTGACAGATGAGGTGTAATGTCGCGCTTTGGACTCTACCGACGCTTTTTGCTCCGTTGTTTAATGCCCAAACTAGGGGACTACCTTTATATCCTACTAGCTTATCCAGACAATCTCGACATAAACCTGCACCGATTAAATTAGAATCAAGTTTTCTCGGATGAGCGATCGCACTTTTAACAGCAGATGGTGTAATCTCAGTATAAACCACTCGTTTGGGTTCTCTTAATCCTAACGTTTCTTTAAGATGCCAAGCGATAGTTTCTCCTTCTCTATCGGGGTCAGTTGCTAACACAACTTCATCAACTTGTTTAACCGCAGTTCTGAGTTTTTGAATAGTCTCCTTAGCGCGTTGGTCACGGGGAATGTAATTACAATGTACATTATTACCTTCCATTGTAAACCCTAGCGAGTCTTCACCCTCATTACTGAGTTCGCGGATATGTCCACAACTAGCACGAACTATCCAATCTGAACCGAGAATTTGACTGAGTTTTTTGACTTTTCCGGGTGATTCCACCACTAGGAGACGTTTGACCATAGCACCTGTTTTCTGAATAATCTATTAAGTATATTATCGAAACGGTTTGGGAAATTAGAAGATAGTTACAGCAGATTTCATCGGATTGAGGTACGCCACTAGCGGATTGTCCACATCAGGATTTCCGGGATTTGAGGATGTACAATATGTTATTAAATGGTTGTTTTTGCGATAATTTGAACTATCTATAAATTACGATCCTGTAAATCCTTTAATCCTGGTTATCCTGACTCAGACTTTATAAATTGGAGGTGGGGATTTTTTGGTGTTGGTGAAAATGACGATGTTGGAAGTTTAAAACCCTATATATATTGCGCCCATAGATTTCCACTCATAACACAAGTATATAATAAAGTTTTCGACTTGTCAAGACTTAAATTAAAATATTTTTGGGAGTCCTGGGGAATCTTGCCAGTAGAGCATACAAATTCCCTTTTCTGGTATATAATTGTAGATTGTGTTGAATTAAAGCTATCTCATGCCTAAATTAAAGACTCGCAAGGCGGCAGCGAAAAGATTCCGCGCTACCGGTAGCGGTAAAATTGTCCGCCGTAAACCATTCAAAAACCACTTACTAGAGCATAAATCCTCCAGTAAAAAGAACAATATGTCAAAAATGGCTGGTGTTCATGAACGGGACGAAGAGAATGTGCGCTTGATGCTTCCATATTTGTAAAAGATCACAGGTAGAATAAGATATGACTCGGGTAAAACGCGGTAATGTAGCTCGTAAACGTCGCAATAAAATTCTCAAATTAGCTAAAGGTTTCCGTGGTTCTCATTCAACGTTGTTTAGAACCGCTAACCAGCAGGTAATGAAGGCGCTTCGCAGTGCTTACCGCGATCGCAAAAAGAAAAAGCGTGATTTCCGTCGCTTATGGATCACGCGGATCAATGCTGCTTCTAGACAACATGGCTTGAGCTATAGCAAATTGATCGGTAACTTGAAAAAGGCTAATGTGGAGCTAAACCGGAAAATGTTAGCACAATTGGCAATTCTTGATCCTGCCAGCTTCGCTAAAATTGCCGAACTTGCCAACTCAGTTAAATAAAGGTGGCAACGGATGGATAACGGATGTAACAGATGGCCGCTTAGGAGCATTAAAAATTAAAAATCAAGAGTTTTTTACCATTTTTAATTGGAGTCAAACCCAGGGCGATTATGAGCAAGTTACATCTGGTATTATCCGCTACCTTAACTTTGATTATTTGGGTATCTATTTTAGGAACAAACTTGACTGCATCTGCTGGAACAATGGCAGAAATTCAGCAACGGGGCTACTTGAATATGGCTGTTAAGGATAATCTTCGTCCTTTAGGTTTTAGAGACGCTCAGGGCAATTTACAAGGGTTAGAAATTGATTTAGCCAAACAGTTAGCCAATGATTTATTAGGTAAAACAGAGGCTGTAAAATTGCAACCTGTAGCTAATAGCGATCGCTTACCTGTAGTCTATAATCAGCAAGTTGATTTGGCGATCGCCACGGTTACAGCCACAGAATCACGCTCTCGCATTGTTAGCTTCAGTGTTCCTTATTATTATGATGGTGTAGCAATAATTACAAAAGATTCCCTCATTAGGGAATTGAAAGATATAGGAAAGAGTAAAATAGCTGTTCTCAACAACTCCAGCACTATTTCCTACATAAAAAAATTTACACCATCTGCTCAATTAGTCAGTGTAAACTCTTATGCCCAAGGTTGGGAAAAAATAGAAAACAATCAAGTAGAGGCCTTTGCTGCGGATATTAGCGTTTTAACAGGTTGGGCACAAGTATACCCTAAATATCGCATCCTGCCAATTAAATTATCAGCCGCACCATTATCTGTAGTTATGCCCAAAGGATTACAGTATGATGAATTAAGACGTAAAGTAAATGAAGCGATCGCTCGTTATACAGTTACAGGTTGGCTAAAGCAACGGGTAGAATATTGGGGATTGCATTGACTGTTTTTCTACCCTTTGAGATTAAGTGTTTCAAAGTACAAAACATCAAACTTATCAGTTAAGGTATAATTTTTTGGTAAATAGCTTAACCAAGATCCACGATATCTTGAACAAGTCGAGGATCTATATCCCTGAAAACATTTTAATATTTTGTATTTGTAGAAAATGGATAGCAATTTAGTCGTCATTTATCTGTCAATTTTTGTTGGTTTACTTACCTTTGCCGGCGTGAGTGTTTTGCGTCAAGTATGGAAAACCCGCAAACTAGAAAGCTCCTTGAACAAGTTGAAAAACAAATTAACTAAAGAAAAAGGAACAACTCAAGAATATTATGAATTAGCTAGTATCTATTCAGAAAAACAAGTATTTAGTCAAGCTATACCCCTATTTCAAAAAGCTCTCAAAGCAGCTCAAGAAGAAGGAGAAGAAGCTATATATCCTATTTACAACGGTTTAGGATATGTTTATTTTGCTCAAGAACAATATGACTTAGCAATTCGTCAATACAAAGAAGCTATCAAACTCAAACCAGATTATATATCAGCCCTAAATAATCTTGGCCACGCTTATGAAAAGAAAAAATTGCATACTCAAGCTTTGGAAATGTACGAAACAACACTCAAATTTGCACCCAATAACCCCGTAGCAAAACGACGTGCTGAATCCCTACGTCGCCTAGTTTCTGTATAGTATTTGTAGGGTGCGTTAGGCAAAACTGTAACGCACCATTAATCAAATTCATAGTGGTAAAACACAATTAGGAGAAGGCTTACCAAAATATATTGGGGATAATGAATCTTTGAATAATGAAGATTTAGTAATATGGTACACAATGGGTATCACTCATGTTCCTCGTCCAGAAGATTGGCCTGTAATGCCAACTCATCGTGTCGGTTTTAAGTTAATGCCCAGAGGATTTTTTTTCAGAAATCCTGCTATTAATTTGGCTGATTAAAAAGTTTTTAAAAATTTAGGTGAGGTGATAAAGTCCCCGACTTCTTTTATAAATTGATCACAAGAAGTCGGAAATCTGGGTATGAACGATTGCTATACTTGATTTGATCCCTTCACTGGCTTAATAGGCGGTTAAAATCAATTAATTAACCTTTCAGGTAAATTTCTCCTGCATCCAGTTTTTTCAATACACCACTAGCGCGAAAATCAAAAGTCTGATATTATGGTTATTTATTAGGGCGAGTAGCTCAACGGTAGAGCAGTTGACTCTTAATCAATTGGTTGCGGGTTCGATTCCCTCCTCGCCCATTGGCATTCGGGATTTATACAAGTCCCCTTTGCCTAGAACTTGCCTGAAATTGAGGATTATCCCCCAAGACATCTTGTTTTCGGGAATGTTTTTTTGTGCATTTTTGACTAAATTCCGTAGAATGCGATCGCTTTTTTGCTCAAAGGTTACTGGTTTTAGTAATACTTGAACCATGTTTTCCCCGTTGATCTTGATAGCTAGTATTTTAGGGCTGATAATACCCACCATTACCCCGAAGTGTGATAATAATCAATTGCACCCTTAATCAATTGGTTGCGGGTTCTATTCCCCCTTCTTCCATTACATCCTTACTATGTTAAAAGAAACTATATCATTTACAGTCGAAAATCATCGTGTTATCGGTGATTTATATCTGCCTGAATCTAATAATCACCCTGTACCGGCGGTAATTGTGGGTGGTCCCATGACCAGCGTTAAAGAACAAGTCACTGGTGTTTATGCGAAACTATTGTCAGAGCGCGGTATTGCTGCATTAGCTATAGATCATCGCCACTATGGTCAAAGTGAAGGACAACCACGCCAATACGAATATTATCAACATAAAATCGAGGATTTGAGTGAGGCGGTTAACTATCTATCTCAACGTGATGATATTGATGGTGAGCAAATTGGCGCAGTAGGAATTTGTTTAGGTGCAGGTTATACTGCTTGGACAGCTGTGAAAAATCCTCAGATTAAGTGGGTAGGAGCGATCGCAGGTTATTATCGAGATGTACCAGAAATGCAGCAAAAAGATCCATCAGGCTTCAATAGCAAAGTTGAACAAGGCATTGATGCGCGTCAGCACTACGAAGCCACAGGAGAGATAGTTACCATACCTGCGGTGTCTCTGGAAGGTGAAGCTGCCATGACAACCCCAGAACTATACGATTACTATGGTACATCAAGAGCCGGAGTGGCAAACTATACTAATCAGTTTGCAATCATGTCCAGAGAACATTTTCTCACCTTTGATGTTCAATCTGCCGCCCCAAAATTGAACATTCCAGTCACAATGGTACATTCTCAAACAGCTATATCACCCCATTGGGCAGAAAAATTTTATCAAGCTTTACCTGGGCAGAAAAAAATAAAATGGATTGAATCTCAAGGCCAAGTAGATTTCTATGATGATCCCTACCTGGTGAAAACAGCACTTGATTTTATTACTGGAGTTTAGACCAAATTCTATTTTTAACCCACGGTTATGCCGGCGTGCAATGCATGAAGAAAAGAGCGATCGCTCTTCTTAGACATGACTACTCTTGATACAGGGGTAATTCATGAATTACCCCTGTATCATTGCTGCACTCCACAGTCTAAAAGTTGGAGTTTAAGCGCTCTGAAAAAATAATTAGCAATTGCTATGAAGTACAACGCAATCTGTTTACTTTAGTTATACATGAGCATATTTTTGCTAATCTTCATAGCGATAGCCGCGCTCGCCGTAGGCATCCCATGATCTAGAATACATAGATAATGTTTTTTGTCAATGCGTAAGTTCTAATATTATTCATAGAAACCCTAATTACTCATTGATTGAGCTTCCTGGTAGATAATTTCCTGGAAGTGAATCATGTCTTTTTGGGGGTCAGCCAAACTGACTTTCACAAATAAATGTTCTCCCAAACTGACAGAACGACGGAAGGACATAGGCAATTGTAAACCCAAATCCTCTAATAAAATTAGAGCTAAATTACTATCTTCTCGTAACCACATTAATACCGTCACCTGCCAAACTTCTTCAGGATGACGACGTAAATATTCTAAAGCGTAATATCTATTGGTTTGCCGTTCCACCATCGTTACTTCTTGGGTGGTACTGAGGACGGTCATCATCACTTCTCTGAGTTGTTCGGCGGAGAAAGGTAAACCTTCACCACGTAAATGGGCTTTTAATTGGAAGTGGGTGAGTAGGTCACTATAACGACGAATGGGGGAGGTAGCTTGTGTATAAGTATCTAAACCCAAACCGGCATGGCGTACTGGCGTGATGCTCATTTCGCTCTTAGGCATACAACGGCGCATAGCACAGGAGCGGACAAAACCGGCGGGTAGTTGGAGTAATTCTTCGTCTGGGGGTAATTCTGGTTGGGGTTGGCCGCGAAATGGGAGGGGGATGTTATGGGTTTGACCGTAACGAGCGGCGACTTCACCGGCGAGAATCATCATTTCTGCGACTAACTGGCGGGATGGGGAGTCATCTAAAATATCAATGTTGATGTCATCGTCTTTGACTTTGATCAACGCTTCCGGCATATTAATACTAATAGCACCTTGAGCATAGCGCCAGTCTTTGCGTTTTTTTGCCCAATTAGCGATCGCTTCAATTTCCGGTTCTGCCTGAACACCTAACTCTAACATCTCATCCACATCCTCATAAGTGAGGCGATAGGTAGGCTTAATTAAACCAGTATGGATACAGTAATCTGCCACAGCCCCAACCTGATCTAGAATCACGCCAAAACTGAGGGCGCAACAGATTTTCCCCTGCACCAAGCTCATTGGACCTGTGGCCAAAACCTCTGGAAACATGGGGATCATACCTGTGGGCAAATAAACCGTACTGCCCCGTTTTCTGGCTTCCAAATCCAATTCATCATCTGGTATTAATAATCTAGTGGGATCGGCTATATGTATCCATAACCGTTCTTTACCATCTGGTAATATTTCCCAACTCAACCCATCGTCTATTTCTGTAGTGCTTTCATCATCAATGGTGTAGACCTTGAGATAGGTAAGGTCTAGACGGTTTGTATCTAAATCTGTGGGAGGGAAATCCAAACGTTCTTGCGCCACTTCTAATACCTTTTGCGGAAATTGAACGGAAACTGATGAACGACGCAGGAACAGGTTTTCATGGGGACTCCACCAACCCAAATCTATCAAGAATTGAAACGCAGCCTGGGGAGTTGCCGAACGTCCCAGCATATTCATAGTTTCTAATACTGGGGTTGGCGGTGGACAGGCACGAGCTAAGGAGTCGTAATTTATCCCCATCTTGACAATATCCGCCAGGAGTGTGGCATATTTTTCGATCGCCTCTAAACGCTGGCGATCCTGTCGTTGCCATTCTACCGTTTCACCCCCCAGTGCCTGTTCTATACGGGCTAAAAACTCCTGCTGTCCTTTGGCTTTTTGTGCTTCTACTTCTATTTGGTGTTTGCGTTCTGCTACTTGTGTCGCGCTACGTGGTTCGTAAGCGTCGCCCTTTTGTTTGAAATAAAGTTTATCTTCTGACAATAAACAATGGGCAGCATAACACTGGGGCGGTGTTGATGCCGAAAATAGTAGATTTGCCATTTGAGTGGGGGTAACAGTTTCCCCATCTTCAATTAATAATTCCCACGCCACTTCCAAACTAGATGGATCTAGATAAGGTTTTACTTGAGCTAAAAACCCAGGAATGTCTTCTGGTTTATAGGTTTGTTCGTTAACTGTGTAGGTCATTTGGCGAGGTGCGAGGCTATGGGATTGGCCGCGTTCATCTACCACAAACCAACGAGTTTTACCGTCTGGACGATCTACCACTCCCAGACGGCAATCACCTTGAACCCTAAATTCAACTAACGTCCCCTTATCCACAACTGTCGCGCTTTTTAGTAATTTTTAGATTTTAGATTTTAGATTTTAGATTTTAGATTAAATGAGTATTTACCCTTGCTAGTTATCTAGTTTAGGTTGGTAATTGGTAATGCTGAGGTTTATTAGCCCTGATGTGTTCCTTTTTCCCTATTGCTCATTATCTAAATCTCAGGATTTAAAGTCTGTAATGTAATCATACAGTCTTTTGCGGTTAATTAAATTTCAGATTTTGGACTGAAAGTAAGCGGTTAATTTTAGTAACCTTACTTTTTGGATCTTTATCTAAAATCCAAAATCCAAAATCCAAAATTTTTTTAACCTTCTGCGTTAATGAAGGGCAACAATGCCACGATGCGGGAGCGTTTAATAGCCAGAGTCAGGTCACGTTGTTGCTGACAGGTTAAACCCGTAATTCTCCGAGGTAAGATCTTACCACGTTCTGTTACAAACTTACGCAACAAATCTACATCTTTATAATCAATGGGATCTCCGGGTTTAATGGGAGAAAGACGACGGCGATAATAACTCATTCTTACTTAATTTCCTTATGAACTGTGTGTTTATTGCAGTGGGTACAGAACTTTTTCAGTTCTAGGCGGTTGGTTGTGTTCCGCCGATTTTTAGTGCTAGTATACCGAGATACACCAGGGGAACGTTTATCTGGATTTGTCCGACACTCGGTGCATTCTAGTGTCACTATTATGCGTGCACCTTTGCTCTTTGCCATAATCTTACAAACTGTAAAGCCGGGAGAATTAACACAAATGGTTATTGTCTCATATTTCGCGGCAATTTTTCAACCAACCGTTTAATTTTTATATCCAATGAATAACCACGCCAGGAAGAAACGATGACTGTGTTAAAGAAGCGGTCATGGCAAGCCTGACGCATCTGAGTATCGCTTAAAGCTGCACCCCCGTCAATGACTAGGGGCAGCAACAGGACTACAGCCGCAGGATTGAGGATGATATTCCCCAAGAAAATGGATAATAATAAGCTAGAAAAGCAAATAATACCTTCTCTGAGCAATAATGTCTGAAATTGGGGGATTCTGTTGACTATTTCTCCATTTGCTACTTCTAGGATCTTTAAATCAAATGCCCAACGTCCTAAACTTTGTCCTTGATTGTTGTAAACTATGACAACACGGAAAATGATCCAAGTAAAAATAAAAACAAATATTTGGGCAAATTGAATACCCATTTGATTAGTTCTGACGATAGAACTCAGTAGCCATGCACCAAAGAAGTCAATAGCTAAGGCCATGACTCGACGAGAAATATCCCCTTTAGGGTAGTGTCTTTGATTTACTTTAACAAGAGTCATACCCTTTACCTCATTGATGGTAGAATAGTAAATTTATTTAATCTCGTATAAGTTTATTTCAATATCAATTATTAAACTCCATCTATAGTCATAGGCAATGTTACTGTTAAAACAGGCAATATAATCTTATGCAAATCAATATATAATGCACATCTTACAATAAACTAAGCCTATGATGAATCTAGAAAACGTTACAATTCACCAATTTAGAGGACTTCGAGATTTAGAACTAAAGAATCTCGGACGGATTAACCTATTTGTTGGTATTAATAACTCAGGTAAAACTAGTGTTCTAGAAGCATTATCTGTCTACTGTCACCCACTAGATATTAGAGTATGGTTTAGTACAGCAAATCAACGGGAGCAGGATATTAGAGTATATCGTACTCGTCTACTGGATGCGATAAAGTGGTTATTTACGCATAACTATGCGTCCATTGTAGAACCTGATAAACCTATTATTCTTATTTCTAGCACTGGTTTATTTTCCGTAAAGAAGTTAATAGCAAGCTATGAAGAAATGGAGCAAATATGGTTATCTGAGGAAAGCGATATCGGAAATCTTAGCAACGAAGAAGAAATTGAAAATAATAATGAGCAGGAAATTGAAAATGAAGATACACCAAGAGTTAGGAAAGGAATTAAGCTAAAAATAGAAGTATTTGCAGATGATGGTTATCAGTTAAGTTTACTTGGTGAACCATCTGCTTTTATCACAGATTTTTCGCTCTGGGAGGGTGAACATTTGTATAGATTATCTGGAAAGAAAGAACCCAGTCTAAAGACATCTGTAGTAACACCATCATCTCATCGTTCAGAAGTTGGTCAATTTCGATTACTTTCAGAAGCGACATTTCAAAATTTTAAAGCTGATGTGGTGAAATTATTACAACAGATGGATAAGAATATTTCTGATATAGAAATTTTGTTACCTCCAGAATCTATGAGTTCTCGATTCAATATTTATATTCAACATGAAAGACTGGGACTTGCACCAGTTAGCACTTTTGGTGATGGTATTCGTCGCTTATTACATATAGCTCTTAAACTTGCCAGCGTCAAAGGTGGTATTCTTCTAATTGATGAATTGGAATCAACAATTCACACAGAAGCCCTACAAAATTCTTTTCAATGGTTAGTTAAGTGGTGTACAGAAATGGATGTTCAACTATTTGCAACTACCCATAGTCTGGAAGCTGTTGATGCTTTATTAGAAGTTACTGAATCAGATTCAGATTTAGTGCTTTATCGCTTAGAACCAAAGGAAGGAAAAACAAAAGTAGTTAGACATGATGGACATAGATTAAGAC
>JBJTTJ010000113.1:0-13746 GCA_046080125.1 Cuspidothrix sp. | reverse complement strand
GGATGGTAAGCTACTGCAAACTTTATCTGGTCATCAAGGTCGGGTAATTAGTGTAGCATTTTCCCCCGATGGTCAAACCCTTGCTTCTGCTGGTGGGGACAAGACTATTAAACTGTGGGGTAAGGATGGTAAGCTACTGCAAACTTTATCTGGTCATCAAGGTCGGGTAATTAGTGTAGCATTTTCCCCCGATGGTCAAACCCTTGCTTCTGCTGGTGGGGACAAGACTATTAAACTGTGGAATCTGAACCTAGATGATTTGGTAAATAAGGGTTGCGCTTGGTTAGGAGATTATTTAAGAAATAGTGCGGATGTCAGTGAGAGTGATAAGCGTTTGTGTGATTAAAAGGTGTTCTACAAATGGGGGTAATTCATGAATTACCCCTACTTGCGTTATGTTTTGCGTCAGTCCTAAATCTGAAATAATGGTTAGGGGCATTAAAACCCTATTAGGCAACTTGATTAAACTGTACACCGTAGCGTCTCTATTAGGGAAGAGGGGTCGGGGGTTAGGTATGGAATTTGCTGTATATAGCGCAGGTGAGTAACTTCTAAAAAATTAAGGGTAGTTTCTGACAAACCACCCCTAATTCCCCTCATATTTAAGATTTACTACCAGTAGACCTGGTTGGGCTTTATAATCACTCAACTATACTAACTATTTCTGATAGCTCGTCCGGCGAAGCCATTTTAGCTAATGTTGGTGCTGTCAAAATTTGTGAGTACAAGTTTGTAGGTTGTTGACGAGCAATAACTGGTAAAACTTGACGTGCATGAGCCGTAACTGCCACTGTTTTCACATCATAGGTTTGTGTAATCATCTTAGGATAGAAACCAATAGCGATGATGGGAACTATTAAACAAGCAGTGATGAACAATTCACGAGGCTTAATATCCAAGACTACAGCATCTAAATGTAACTCTTCACTTTTGTTACCGTAGAACACTTGACGCAACATGGAAAGTAAATAGATGGGTGTGAGAATTACACCAACTGCTGAGAGGAAGATGACGACAATTTTGAAACTAGAACTATAGACATCGCTAGTAGCAAGACCCAAAAATACCATCAATTCACCGACAAAGCCACTCATACCAGGTAAAGCTAGAGAAGCCATTGAACCCATAGTAAATAGAGCAAAAGTTCTAGGCATAACTTTAGCCATACCGCCCATTTTATCCATCATCAAGGTGTGGGTACGCTCGTAAGTGACACCGGAGAGGAAGAATAAACTAGCAGCAATTAAACCGTGAGAAACCATCTGTAATACAGCACCGCTAATACCGATTTCTGTATAAGATGCAATGCCAATTAATACAAAACCCATGTGGGCAATGGAAGAGTAAGCTAAACGGCGTTTGAGGTTAGTTTGAGTAAAGGCACAACAAGCACCGTAAACAATATTGACTACACCTAAAGTCGCTAAAACCGGAGCAAAAGTAACATGAGCATCGCTTAACATTTCTACGTTAAAGCGGATTAGGGCATAACCTCCCATCTTTAACAAGACACCAGCCAAAATCATTGAACCAGGAGCAGACGCTTCACCGTGGGCATCAGGCAACCATGTATGTAAAGGGAAAATGGGTAGTTTAACACCGTAAGCGATGAGGAAACCTGCATACAAAGCTAGTTCTAAGACTTTGGGATATTCTTTCATTCCCAATTCCGTCATGTTAAAGGTGAAGTTATCACCATAGAACGCCATTGCAAAACCAGCTATGAGAATAAAAATAGATGCTGCGGCTGTATAGATAATAAATTTGGTAGCTGCATAGCGGCGGTTTGCTCCACCCCAAATGGAAATTAATAAGTAAACGGGTACTAACTCAATTTCCCACATCAGGAAGAACATTAACAAGTCCTGGGCAAGGAATACACCTAACTGGGCACCATACATTACCAACATCAACGCATAAATAAACGCGGCTTGTTGGTTACTTTCCAAGCCGCGAATACTGCCAGAGTGTTGATTAAACCTGTTAAAAGTACCAGAGGCATTGATAAACCATCAATCCCTAGAGACCAGTGAAAGCCAAGTTGAGGTATCCAACTATAGCTTTCTGTCATTTGCAAAGCGGAACTTTGGAAGTCGTAACCTTGCCAAATGGCAAAAATCATTAATGTAAAGTCTAAAAATGCGACTCCCAAACCATACCACCGAACGGTTTTTCCCTCTTTATCAGGGATGAGAGGAATTGCTAGGGCTGCCACTAGGGGCAGAAAAATGATGGTTGATAACCAAGGAATTTCTAGGGCATTCATCACAATTGACAATATGTTTTGGGTTTTGCTTTTGTTTATATTATATTAAGGAATCGTTACGTTTGTAAACAATTGATTATGAAGATTTCCAAATCAAGGGCATAACTAGGAATAAATACTTATTGAGTTGAGTGACGACCCCATTTTAAATGTAAATTTTTGTAATGTCAACAAAAAAAACAGCGGTTTTATTCGCTGTCTTTAGTTATAATTTACCAGATTAAGGATAAACTTAATTTATAATTAAGTTATCTAAGATTCTCAAACAATACGGTTGACAATTGTCCACACTTCACAGTCTGAACGCACGTAAGGGACAGAAATGGTCTTAAAGCCTGTAATGAAAGGTTTGTAGTAAACTTGCCAGTACATGGGACTAAGTTCATCTGCACAGGTTTTTAGAAGTTTAATTTCTTTTGCCAGTTCCCCAGCTAGTTCGTTAACTCGTTCGGCGTGCATTTGAGCAGTTTTTTTGGCTGCTTCTAGCTGTTCTTGTTGTTGGGATATGCGGACAGATATGGGTAGATATCTGTTTAAATGGGCTTTTCTTTGTGCTATTTGCCGTTCTAGGAAAGATATAGCATCATCTATACCTTTAAGTTCTGCCCATAATTGGGGATTCTGTCTAGCTTGACGACGATAGGCCTCAACTATGGCTAGGGTAGAATCTCCGCTAGACTCTATATTATGTTCAGTTAATGCTGCTCTTTCTTGTTGGAGTGCTTGAATTTGTAAGTTGAGTTCTTGGATTTCCGCTTGAATTTTATCCATATAAGTAGTGGTGCAAAATAAATTTTATATTTAGGAGAGGGAACAGGGAACAGGGAACAGGGAACAGTAAGAGAGTTTTGGGCGATTTTACTTTTCTTTACATACCTTTAAATTTTGTGGTTGACCTACTTAATCTATGATTTATCATACATTTATTTCGCCATTATTTTCCTCATTAGTTTCTCCCTCAATAAGTTTCTCATTTTCTTGTATGGTTATATCCTCAATATCTTTGGCAGAAATTTCTAAATCTTCTAACGCCTCTTTAATTCTCCCATAGTGAGACGGTTTTACCTCTCCATTAGACCTGTGGTGAAAATTACATAAGCGTTTTCTACAACCCTTATTCGTTCCGTTCTATAGAACGTCTCTACATTAATTTGAGGAAATGTCTATTAGCTTTCAGGTGATTATCTAAATCATCTAATTTTACGGTGCTACCCTACTTCTTAGACTAAATTAGCAGTTTCAAAGAGAGAACAGGGAACAGGGAACAGATAAGGAATACACACATTCTTGTTTTTAATCAATATGTGTGATTAATCTTTCGTAAACACTTAACATTTATATTCAGTGATTTTACTCATTGTTAATACACCACCTAATCTGCTTTGATATTGATAAAGTTTATTGATATGTGAAAAATGCTGGCTAGAGTTTGGAGTGCATCTATTGTTGGAATTGACGCGGTGAAGGTGGGAGTAGAAGTTGATGTTTCCGGGGGTTTACCGGGAATTGTGATTTTAGGTTTACCAGATTCCGCTATTCAAGAATCTAAAGAACGGGTAAAAGCAACATTAAAAAACGCAGGTTTTGCTTTTCCCATGCGAAAGATTGTAATTAACCTTACCCCCGCAGATTTAAGGAAGGAAGGTCCAGCTTTTGATTTACCTATTAGTGTGGGAATTTTAGCTGCGTCTGAACAGGTCAATTCTGATTTATTAGGAGATTTTTTATTTTTGGGTGAAGTTTCTTTAGATGGTAGTTTGCGTCCGGTTGCTGGTGTTTTACCCATTGCTGCAACTGCTCAAAAAATGGGAATTTCTGGTTTAGTTGTTCCTGGTGATAATGCTCAAGAAGCTGCGGTTGTGGAAGGATTAGATGTTTATAGTTGTAATAATATTTTTGATGTGGTGGATTTACTAAATAATCTGGGAAAATATAAACCTGTTAAATTAAACAAAACAGTGGAAACTTTATCAGGAATATCCTTGCATTTAGCAGATTTGCAAGATGTTAAAGGACAATCTCATGCACGTCGCGCTTTAGAAATTGCTGCTGCGGGAGGTCATAATTTAATTTTTGTTGGTCCTCCTGGAAGTGGAAAAACGATGTTAGCAAGACGTTTACCAGGGATTTTACCACCTTTGGAATTTTCAGAATCTTTAGAAGTAACTCGCATTCATTCTGTTGCTGGTTTGTTAAAAAATCGTGGTTCATTAGTTAGAGAAAGACCCTTTCGTAGTCCCCATCATTCTGCATCGGGTCCATCTTTAGTTGGTGGTGGTAGTTTTCCCCGTCCCGGTGAAATTTCTTTATCTCATCGAGGGGTGCTATTTTTAGACGAATTAACGGAGTTTAAAAGAGATGTTTTAGAGTTTTTACGTCAACCTTTGGAAGATGGTTATGTGACTATTTCTCGTACTCGTCAATCTGTAGTTTTTCCCGCACAATTCACATTAGTAGCTTCTACAAATCCCTGTCCTTGTGGTTATTATGGTGATACAATTCAAGGATGTACCTGTTCACCTAGACAAAGAGAGCAATATTGGGCAAAATTATCAGGACCATTGATGGATAGAATTGATTTACAAGTAGCAGTAAATAGGTTAAAACCAGAGGAAATTACCCAAGCATCAACAGGAGAATCATCAAAATTTGTACGGGAAAGAGTGCAAAAAGCGCGAGATATTGCTACAAATCGTTTCCAATCAGAAAATAATCTGCGTTGCAATGCTCAAATGCAAAGTCGTCATTTACAAAAATGGTGCAATTTAGATGATGCAAGTCGCAATTTATTAGAAACAGCAATTAGAAAATTGGGGTTATCTGCAAGAGCGAGCGATCGCATTCTCAAAGTATCAAGAACTATAGCAGATTTAGGAGGAGATGAAAACCTTAAACCCCAGCACGTAGCAGAAGCAATTCAATATCGGACAATAGATAGAATGCAGTAAATCTACCCCAATCTCTCAATTAACTCTTTAGTAGATGTTTTCACTGGTTGTTTTAACTCATAACGTTCCTGAATTTGGCACATCTACCCACATTCTTAAATCATTTGATTTGTATGATAAATCCATTAATAATTGTGAATAAATACCTGCTTTTAAAGATGGGATAATTTCTTGTTTATTCTCAATTCCTGTTACCCATTGATCCACGACTCTTAAAAATGCACAAATTCGACCATCATTATAGTGTTGAGGAAATAATAAATGTTTGGGGATTTCTATTTCTGTGAAAGTACCACCAAGAGAACCCCAAATTTTAAATCCGTGAATATAATCTTTTTGTTCTTCACTTGCTAAAATTAATGTTCCCTTATCTCCATAAACTTCGATTCCATGAGTTCTATTTGCGTACACCACCGCGCTAATAGCGATTTGACAGGGTGTACCGTTTGCCAACTCTAAAGATATCAAACAATTATCATCTGTATTTACTATTTTTAATTCTCCCGTTGTCGGATCAATTCTTTGAGAAATAGATGTGCTTAAATAGGCATTTAATCTGCTCACTGATCCAAATAACCAGTGAATATAATCAAAAGCATGAGAACCTAAAGAACCTAATGCACCACCACCTTGATCCTTACGGGAATACCAGTTATGAGGACGGGATATATCAGCGCGAGAAGAACCTAACCAGTCAATTTTTATTAACCGAATATTACCAACATAATTTGTATTTAATAACTGATGAAAATATTGCCATGCAGGAACAAACCGAAATTCAAAATCTACGGTAGCAATTAAATTTTTAGTTTTAGCGATGTGATACAGTTCCTGTGCTTCATTGACATTTAAACTTACAGGTTTTTCTAATAATAAATGTTTACCTGCTTCTAACACTTGTTTGCCCATTTGATAGTGTAAAAATGGGGGCGTGGAAACGCTAACAGCCTCTACCTCTGGTAAAGCCAGAATTTCTGTTAAATTATCACTAGCGTGGGGAATATTATTAGCCACAGCAATAGCTTGGGCTTTTTGGATATCTCGATGATAAATAGCCCTAATCTCAGTTTTGTGATGTGCTGCAAATGCGGGAATATGTACTTTTTGACCAAATCCCGTGCCAACAACTGCTATCCCTATCATGTTTAGTTCTTGCTAAGTTTGCTCAATCATCATTAGACCTGTGGTGAAAATTACATAAGCGTTTCCTGCAACCCTTGTAGAGACTATAGAACGTCTCTACATTAATTTGAGGAAATGTCTATTGTAACTATAAACTTTTTTAGTCAACCCTAAATAAACTAATTGTGTATGTGTTTGAATAGATAAAAGCGATCGCATACAGCACTACTGGAGGCAATCGCTATTAAGTGCAAAAACAGAAAATCCTCCAAACTCTAGATAGAAACTGACGTTACAGAACTACCATTATGATCCGGTAAACCGGGATTTTTCGGTGTCTCATTTACACGGATAATTTTTGCTCCTATTTGCTGTAACTTCATATCTAAGCGATCATAGCCCCGATCTAAGTGTTGTAATCCTTGCACTGTAGTCGTTCCCGACGCTGCCAATCCTGCCATAACTAAAGCTGCGGAAGCTCGTAAGTCTGTACCTATGACCGGCGCCCCTGATAAGGTTGGAACTCCCCGAACAAAAGCAGTATTACCTTTAACACGGATATCCGCCCCCAAGCGATTCAACTCAGAAGCATGACGCAAGCGATTTTCAAACACTGATTCATTAATGATACTGTCACCCTTCGCCAGGGTTAGCAAAGCCATAAAAGGAGCTTGCATATCCGTAGGGAAACCAGGATGGGGTAAAGTATCAATATTGATAGCCTTGAGAGTTTGAGCCGGCAAAATCCGTAAACTGTCTTTTCCCTCCTCAATAATTGACAAACCAATCTCTTGTAACTTGGCAATGACTGGGGTTAAATGATCTGGTATAATCGGGGATAAAAGCAGTTCAGAACGAGTAATCGCGCCAGCGATTAAAAATGTTCCCGCCTCAATTCGATCAGGAATAATACTATAATCGGTAGAGTGTAGCTGGGTAACACCAACTATGGTAATTGTACTTGTTCCCGCACCATAAATTTTTGCTCCCATAGAGTTACAAAAGTTGGCTAAATCCAATACTTCTGGCTCTCTTGCCGCATTTTCAATGATAGTTTCTCCATCTGCTAGGGTAGCAGCCATCATTAAAGTTTCCGTTGCTCCCACACTAGGAGTATCTAAATAAATTTTCGCCCCTCTTAACCTACCATGATTTTCAGGAACATGGGCATGACAAATACCATGTTCAATTTGCACCTCCGCACCCATAGCTTGCAGTCCCCTAACGTGCAAATCTACCGGCCTAGCGCCAATGGCACAGCCCCCTGGTAAGGGCATTTGAGCTACTCCTAATCGTGCCAAAATTGGTCCAATGGCAAAGAAACTAGCCCTCAGTTGGGTAACAAGTTGATATGGTGCTTTAGATGTGGTAATTTCCCGCGCATCTATATCTAAAATATCTCCATTTCTACTTAAATGCAATCCTAAAGCTGATAAAACTTCCCCCATTCGCTCTACGTCCGCTAATAATGGAACGTTACGAATCCGACAATCACCAGAACACAGGAAAGCTCCAGCCATGATCACCAGTGCGGAATTTTTAGCCCCGCTAATTTCTACATGACCTCCCAAACGATGCCCACCACAGATTTGCAAGACTGAGGAGTCTGCTTCTAGTGAAAACTTGGCATCTGGTAAGCTGCTAGAAGAATTAATAAGCCTACCTCCAAAAGTACGTAATTATAAAGGTTTCGATGTTTTTTTTGATTTTACTAGGACTTACACAAAAGGGAAGGAAAGTGGGGGTAATTCATGAATTACCCCTACGCAAGAATAAGGTTTGCATTCACATCTTGCGTAAGTCCTATTTACATTGACATCCGTTAACTCGAAAAAGAGGGATTAACAAGACTTGCATTTCCTCCAACTGATAGGATATTATCAAAATATGCCCTAAACACCAAAGACTAACATTAGTTAGCTTTTTTTGGATCGGTTTTGTCTCGATTCACTTTTCTTCACGCGGTTTGATTGGATTTTCCTAGTGGGCTTCAATCCAAAATTGATTGACAAATCAAAATTTTTCAGCAATAATGATAACCTGTGAAAGGATTTAATTCCAGCGGAACTGGCGGAATTGGCAGACGCGCTAGATTCAGGTTCTAGTGCCGCAAGGCTTCCGGGTTCAAGTCCCGGGTTCCGCATCTCAATTTTGGGTTAATCTCAAATCCGAAATTCTCAATCTGAATGCTGTGTTAACAAGTTTACAAAATCCCCTGGTTAAACAAATCCGTAAGCTGCACTCCACTAAGGAGAGAAATAAGCAAAACCTATTGTTATTGGAGGGAACACATTTGCTAGAGGAAGCTTGTGCCGTTGCTTATCCTCTAGATGTTGTATGTTGTACTTTGGAATGGTACGAGACACATCCTCAATTGTGGGAAGTTATTTGTGATCATTGCCATCGCACTGAATTGGTTAGTCCCGCAGTTTTGGCAGCCCTAGCTACCACTGTTAATCCTGATGGGATAGTGGCAATTGCGCCTAGAAATGCACAATCAAATCAATTTCCTTTTACTGGTTTAGTTCTAGCTTTAGAAACGGTTCAAGATCCCGGTAACTTAGGAACTATGATTCGTACGGCGGCCGCCGCAGATGCATCTGGTTTATGGGTAAGTGAAGATAGTGTAGATTTAGATCATCCCAAAGTTCTACGCGCTTCTGCTGGTCAATGGTTTCGTGTGCATAAGGCTGTTAGTGAAGATTTGAAAGCTACCGTTAAACAATGCCAGCAAGCAGGAATGCAGGTAGTAGCCACCTTACCCAGTGCCGATTTAACTTATTGGCAAGTGGATTGGCGTAAACCTAGTTTAATATTATTAGGTAATGAAGGGGCGGGATTATCAGCAGATTTAGCCGCATTAGCTGATATCCAGGTGAAAATTCCCCTTAGTCCTGGGGTAGAATCCTTAAATGTAGGAATTACTGCGGCTTTGATGTTGTATGAAGCCCAAAGACAAAAAAGTTGAATAACTAAGTAGGTTGGCGTTATCACAAGGGAAGAGGGAACAGGGAAGAGGTTTTGGGCAACTTTGCTTTTCGTTACTTATGTCGATTTTTTTCGTTCACTTACTTATCTGCTTAATTGAAGTTAGGAATTTATGCGACTATTTATTTTTGGTTGTAAATACCCTCTGATATCAGCACTTGCATATTCCCAAGCATCACTAATGACATCATGGGTAGAGTTACTGTTGTTTAGATTAATATGAATAAATTGGTGAAACAAGGTTTGGTTAGGCTAAGTGTAGCTATTATTGCTGTAAATTTGGCGGCGTGTAGTCTGTTTACTCCTTCTGGCGATCTGGTGCAACGGGTTAGTGATGGGGATACACTAGTATTAAAAACTGTAGATGGAGAAAAAATAACCGTGCGGTTTGCTTGTGTTGACGCTCCAGAGATACCTCATTCTCAACAAGAAAAGAATAGTAAAATTACTCGAGATGTGAATCAGTTTGCTTGGGGTATACAAGCACAAAAACGGATAGAGAAATTGATCAGAGAGGCAGATAACCGCGTTGACTTAAATGTTATAGATAGCGATAGGTATGGTAGAAAAGTAGCTGAAGTTCGTTTAGCAAATGGGAAATTTTTACAACAAATCTTATTACAGGAAGGACTGGCTAAAGTCTATCGGCCCTATTTAAACAAATGTCCCAGCAAGGATATATTACAGCGAACAGAGGCACAGGCAAGACAGCAAAAACTGGGTATTTGGGGGGATAGGAAATTTGTTGATCCTTGGGATTATAGAAAGGGTGGGAAACGAATCAATGTTGACTGATGACTGTTCCCTGTCACCTGAGAAAAAAAATTGTTTAAAACTCCCTAATTCTGGCATAAAGGTGTAAAATGGGAAATACTGTCTTTAATTAGATTAGGGAATTCATGGCGAAAAAGAGTATGATTGAGCGCGAGAAGAAACGCGCTAAATTGGTAGAGAAGTATGCGGCCAAGCGTGAGACACTGCTAGAGGAATTCAGAACAGCAGAATCTCCCTTACAAAAACTAGAAATTCACCGCAAAATTCAACAATTACCCCGCAACAGTGCGCCCACTCGCAAACAAAACCGTTGCTGGTTAACTGGTCGTCCCAGAGGAGTGTACCGTGATTTTGGGCTGTCTCGAAATGTACTGCGGGAATGGGCTCATGAAGGTTTGTTACCAGGTGTTGTGAAATCTAGCTGGTAGGTTGGTTGTCAATGGTCAGTTGTTAGTAGCTATTTGCTGTGAACCAATGGCCAATGACCAATAATTGAAATATTATTGACCACAACAGTGATCAATTCCCAAGCTATCTAAGAGTAGATCGCTAACAGCGTTGGCGATCGCAAACTCTCCAAAAAAGCTTTTAGAAAAATCAAATGACTGCATCTCTGTAATAATAGCAATTACCAGAGATCCTAAGTCGTTTTCTCCCTCCATCCGTTGGCGGACAAAAATCTGTGATGCGCGTTCGGCTATATTCTGATTGATAGCTTCGGGAATAAACTCTTCATCAAGCCAGGTTAATAAGTTTTTTTGCAACCATTCTCCTTCCTGTTGGGGATTTGCTGAAGGAGGTAGGGTAATGGGTGGAATTGTTGGAGTCATGTTTGTATATTTTATAGAGAATTTGTTTGCCAAAGTAATTTCAGAAGCACATTAGAGAATGCTAATAGCGTCCTATAATTAGCATCTCAAGGATATTCGTGATGGATGATCCACTCAACTATGGAATATGATGTTGCTGCTATTATTCGGGGTTATGCTCAAGGTTATTTTCTCATGGCAGATGAGAGTAATAACCTGGGATGGTATGGAAGTAATGAAAGGACTTTAATTCCCCTGGATGAACGCTTTCGCTATCCTAAATCATTACAGCGAGTCCTCAACCAAGAAAAATTCTCTGTCGCCATTAATCGAGACTTTTCGGGGGTGGTTGCTGGCTGTGCTAACCGCGAAATAACTTGGATTTCACCACAATTAGAAAAGATTTATTGGTTACTTTACCAAAGTGGTTACGCCTATAGCTTTGAAACTTGGCAAGGTGACAAACTGGCAGGGGGAATTTTAGGAATTGTCATTGGGGGTGCTTTTATTGGTGAATCTATGTTTTTCAATATCTCAGACGGTTCTAAGGTGGCTATGGTAAAACTGGTAGAAAGGTTGAAGAGCCGAAACTTTTTATTATTTGATGCCCAAATGATGAATCCTCATTTAGCTAGATTTGGAGCTTATTATGTAAGCAGTAAAGAATATCAAACCTTACTAGAAGAGGCATTACCACATCCTTGTAACCTGATCTAGTTCCCCTGCTCCCTGTTCCCGGATAACGATAGAATCAGATTAGATTATTTACTATTAAGCCATCAAGAACCATGCCCTCTGATATTGCTGTCGAGAAGAAAAAGTTAAAAAATCCACCTTTGCAACTTCACTACTTAGGCGATCGCGTTTTGCGTCAACCGGCAAAGCGTGTAACTAAAATAGATGACGAACTCCGCCAATTAGTACGGGAAATGCTGCAAACTATGTATAGCTCAGATGGCATTGGTTTAGCTGCTCCCCAAGTTGGTATTAATAAACAACTAATAGTTATTGACTGTAAACCAGATGAACCCGATCATCCCCCACTGATATTAATTAACCCTGTGATCAAACAGGTTAGCACTAAGCTCTGTGTGGCTCAGGAAGGGTGTTTGAGTATTCCCAAGGTATTCCTAGATGTCAAACGTCCAGAAGTGGTAACAATCGCCTATAAAGATGAGTATGGCCGCCCCCAAACATTAAAAGCTGATGATTTATTAGGTCGCTGTATTCTCCACGAAATGGATCATCTCAGTGGTGTGGTATTTGTAGATCGTGTGGAAAATTCCTTGACTTTAGCCCAGGAGTTATCTAAAAATGGCTTCTCGTATCAAGCAGTCAAACCAGTAGCATAGGGTGGTCTAGTAGTGTATTTAACTCCAAAAAGCGGTTTATTTTTAGGTGGTGCTTGTGTAGCGGCGATCGCCGCAGTCGGTTCAATTTTTGAACTTAGCTACGGAGAACCAGATTTTGGTGTCCAAACCACTGCCATTATCCTAGCTTTAAGCATTCCTCTCACCGGATTATTTTTTATTGCCGCAGTGAGGGACGCACGGGCTAATATTAAATAAGCATCAGGTATTTGAAAAAGGTAAGAGGATGAACCAAAAATGCAAACTTCACCCTTTTACCTTTTATTTTTTACTAGGTAGTTAGTAATTGAGAGGAAGACTATCAATTATCAAAATTCAACTTAAACCAGAAACTTGACAGTTTTATAATTTTTTATCGCTGATTAAAGTGGTTAGAGAGTATAAAAATATAGAATCTTTATTTTTGGATTCAGATAAATAAAACAGAATCATGCTACCAACTTCTACCCAAATACTCCGACTTTCCCAGGGACATCTAAACCTACTCGCAACTTGTCCGCGCAAATTTCAACACAGTTACTTAGAACAACTGAATACACCCCCAGATCCCAAACGCGAAGAATATCAAATTTTAGGTAGTCGGTTTCACTTGTTAATGCAACAGCGAGAAATGGGTTTACCCATTGATAATTTACTACAAGCAGATCCTAAATTGCAAAATTTGATGAATAATTTTAGGAAAATTGCTCCAGAAATATTTACAAATAATATTGATAATCAAAGTCTTCGAGAAAGTGAACATTATCGAACTTTGCAAATAGGAGATTATCTAATTACTGTCATTTATGATTTATTAGTTGCTGATCAAAATCAAGCCCAGATTCTCGATTGGAAAACCTATCCCCAACCACCAAAACGAGAAAATTTAGCTCAAAATTGGCAAACACGACTATATATGTACGTTTTAGGAGAAACCAGCCAATATTTATTAGAAAATATTTCCATGACTTATTGGTTTGTGCAATCAAAAGGGCAGACCAAAAATATTAAATTTAGTTATAATCAGGAGCAACATCAAAAGACACAACATGACTTAAATCAACTATTAAATAATCTTACCCAATGGATCCAAGATTATCAACAGCAGATACCATTACCCATTACAGCCCATAACACAACTTGTGAATCTTGTCAATATGCTGTCCGGTGTCAGCGTCGAAAAATCATAGAAGTACAAGAAGATATTAACCAACAATTTCCTAACTTAGAAAATATCGCCGAAGTATCACTTTGAACCGATGAATAAGATAGAATATATTGTCTAAGAGGATGTTTGAAAAGTGGTAAACTCTAATTTTCATCACATTTTTACCCTCCTTCATTCCTGCTTAAGTAAGTAGATGAGAATAAATCAAAGTAGATTAAGTAATGTAAAAAAAATGAGCTGCTTTGGTAGTGAGGAATAAATTCCTCACTACAAACTTTGAATTATTCAGTCCGTTTTACTTATCAAGGGAGAAAATTGTGAA
>JBJTTJ010000112.1:0-7147 GCA_046080125.1 Cuspidothrix sp. | reverse complement strand
TTGTTTATCAACACTTTCTGCTATTTCTTGGGTAATTTTCATTAAACTATAATCAAGGTAAGCTGTGGTAATTGGTAATAAATATCTAGCTTCGGCATATAATAGAAATAACAACTTATATAAAAATGATAAAGTTGCGGTGTAAACTTGCTTTGATTCTATGTTTTTTCCTCGTCTGACAGCATCTGCAACAAAACCTCCTGCTAAGTTAGAAAATATCTGTTCAAATACCAATGTTTTTAACTCGTTTCCTACTTGAGTTGCATAGGTTGTACTTCCTTCTCTGACTCTTTCTAAAAAGTTTTTATTATAACTATCTTTTTCAAAAGCAGCACGTCTAAAAAATAACCAAAAATACTTGAATTTCTCTACATCTACATTTTCTAATAATTCTACCAAATCAATGGGATAAAATTCTGTTGCAGTGGAAGAAGCTAAACGATAATATAACCGCCATTCTCTCCCATTAGTTAAAATTCCCCAGTCAACATTTGTACCTATTAAATAACTGGAGATTTGAAAAGATGGATTTTCATTTTTAAAAACATCCCGTTGATCATTTGCAGAAACTTTACTTAATTGTCTTTCCCAATATTTAGCTTCTGCTATAGCTAATACTTGATTATAAAATGCAGTTTCATTAGTTTGTAGTGTGTAAGCAATATCTCTTGTTTCTGTGTTAGAAAATAAGGCATAATCTGGACGTTGGGATCTACCTTTCCCACGAGTAATAACTTGAGGAATATTTTTAAAGCCTAAAATATCTAAGACGGGTTTAATAAACACATCTTCAGTTTGAGATTCATTAAGAGTAGGTAAAATAGCTTTTTTTGATAAATAAAGATTTTTTAATTTTTCAAAATCCGAAGTAATATCTAATTGCCATTCTGGAGTTTCTTGAATGCGATAATCTAAATAATGTTGAGAAAATAAAGGTTTATTGATATTTTTCATCTCCGTCATAATTTCTACTCCCAAATAATGTATCTATAACCAACCTAAATATAACGCAAAAGTACCGTAGGTATAGTTTTACTCTTCCTCTGTGATCTTTGTGTCTGGAGTGGTTCGTTAACAAACCTTCACAAATCAAATATAGGAATCTGATGTTTACTAAACTCATCATAATCGAAGAGAAGTTCCCCCGGAACATCTGTGGATGTGAAAAGAAAAAATCTTATAATTTTCACCTAATATAGAGAATTAGAGCAAAAGACAAATCCAAACAAAGCAGACTCCATGCGTATTTCTCTCAACTGGTTAAAAGAACTCGTAGAAATTAAACTCACTCCAGAAGAACTGGCGGAAACCTTGACAATGGCAGGGTTTGAAGTAGAAGATATAGAAGATCGTCGTACTTGGGCTTCGGGTGTAGTCGTGGGGAAAGTGCTAGAACGTCAACCACACCCTAATGCAGATAAATTAAGCGTTTGTACAGTAGATATTGGTGCTGCTGAGACTGTAAATATAGTTTGTGGTGCTGCTAATGTCCGCGCAGACATTTATGTTCCCGTGGCCACTACCGGAACTTATTTACCCAACATTGATTTAAAAATCAAACCGGCAAAACTGCGGGGTGTTCCCTCCAACGGGATGATATGTTCTTTAAAAGAATTGGGTTTACCCACTGACATTGATGGTATTCACATCTTCCCAGCAGAAAATATGGTTGTGGGTAGTGATGTCCGTCCCCTATTGGGTTTAGAAGATGTAATTTTAGATGTCACCGCTACTGCTAACCGTGCTGACGCTTTATCTATGGTGGGTATTGCACGAGAAGTTGCAGCGTTAACTGGTGGAAAATTATCAATTCCCCAAATTGCGGCGGTAGAAAATACCAAAACCGCAAAAAATCTGACTTTGAAAATTTCCGAAACCCAAGCTTGTCCTGCTTATATTGGTACAGTTGTTGAACAAGTCAAAATTGCCCCTTCTCCTGAATGGTTACAGCAACGTTTACGCGCTGCGGGGGTCAGACCAATTAATAATGTAGTTGATATCACCAACTACGTTTTGTTAGAAAGAGGACAACCCCTCCACGCTTTTGACAAAGAGCGTTTACAATCTCTAGGTAGGGGGGAAAATTTAACTATTGGTGTCCGTTTTGCACAGGCTGGAGAAACTTTAAAAACCTTAGATGGAAATACCCGCAATTTATCGCCCCAGAATTTATTAATTACGGTTAATAATCAAGCGGTAGCTTTAGCTGGTGTGATGGGTGGTGAAGAAACGGAAGTTCATGAAGGTACACAAAGTTTAGTTTTAGAAGCTGCATTGTTTGATTCTGTAGCTATTCGTCGTTCTTCTCGTAGTGCAGGGTTACGAAGTGAAGCTTCTGGTAGATACGAAAGAGGAGTAAATCGGGCAGAATTAGAAATAGCTTGCAATCGTGCTTTATCTTTAATTCAAGAATTAGCAGTAGGTGTGATTGTTCAACAGGAAATTTCCGATTATCGTCCTAATGCAACTACCTGGTCTGATTCTATTACCCTGCGTTTAGAAAGAATTAATGAAGTTCTCGGTCCTATTGAATTAGGACAGGAAACAGGAGAATTAACAGCTAAAGATGTAGAAAAAATTCTCACTGCTTTAGGATGTCAATTAGTGACAGTAGAGGAAGGACTATGGACAGTTACAGTCCCTCCCTATCGTTATCGAGATTTAGAACGGGAAATAGATTTAATTGAAGAAGTTGCCCGTTTATATGGTTATGATAAATTCTGTGATACTTTACCAGAAAAATCTGAAGCTGGTTATTTATCTTTAGAACAGGAATTAATTCGCCAGATTCGTAGTTATTTACGTGCTGAAGGTTTGACGGAGTTAATGCAATATTCTTTAGTTAAACCTGGAGAAGATAAACAGATTGTTTTAAGTAATCCTTTGTTTACAGAATATTCAGCTTTAAGAACTGATTTAATTTCTGGTTTGATTGATGCTTTTCAATACAATTTAGAACAAGGAAATGGGGCGTTAAATGGTTTTGAAATTGGGCGGATTTTCTGGCGTGAAGAAGAAGGTTTACAGGAAGCAGAAATCCTCGCGGGAATCATGGGTGGTGATATCACTACTGGTAAATGGTCACGGGGTGGTAAAGAAAAACCACTCACCTGGTTTGAAGCTAAAGGTATGTTAGAAAATGTCTTTAAGCAATTGCAAATAGTAGTGGAATTTCAGCCAGAAAATCGAGATTCTCGCTTGCATCCTGGACGCACAGCTTCATTATGGATTAGAGGTAATAGATTAGGGACATTTGGACAACTTCACCCCCAATTGCGTCGAGAAAAAGGTTTACCAGAAGCAGTTTATGTGTTTCAATTAGATTTAGATGCTCTGTTGGATGCTTTGGAGAATGATGAACTATTAATTCCTAAGTTCAGTCTCTATTCTACCTATCCAGCAAGTGACAGGGATTTAGCATTTTTTGCCCCGGTAAAGGTGACAGTTTCCGAGATTGAAAAGGTCATTAATAAAGCTGGTAAGGGGTTGTTAAATTCTGTAGAATTGTTTGATGAATATCGGGGTGAAAATGTCCCACTAGGACAACGCAGTTTAGCTTTTCGTTTAGTTTATCGTGCCAGCGATCGCACTCTCACAGAAAGTGAAATTGAACCAGTTCATGATAAAGTACGTACAGCCTTAGTCGAAAAATTTGGTGTGAATTTGAGAAGTTAATCCGCAACAGTGGTTTTTAACTAACTTTTGCTATGAGACAGGGAGTAAATTAGACATTTGGTGGAAATTAATGTAGAGACGTTCCATAGAACGGAACGAATAAGGGTTGTAGAAAACGCTTATGTAATTTTCACCACAGGTCTATTCCCTGAATTTATTTTTAAACCGTCAAAAACTTTTGAATCACATCTTGACTAAGTTCCTGCGTTGAACCGGAGGCAACAATTCCCCCTTTTTGCATAGCATAATAGTAATCCGCCTGACGGACAAAATGCAAGTGCTGTTCTACCAATAATACAGAGATACCCGTAGTTGCGATAATCTGACGCACTGCGGCTTCAATTTCTAAAATAATTGAGGGTTGAATACCTTCTGTGGGTTCATCTAGTACGAGTAGTTGTGGTTTTCCCATTAAAGCACGAGCGATCGCTAATTGTTGTTGTTGTCCACCACTTAGATCCCCACCCTTACGAGAAAGCATAGTTTTTAAAACTGGAAATAGGCTAAAAATTCCGTCTGGAATTTCTGGTTTTTTGACTGGTTTTTGTCTTGCTTCTAATCCCAAAAGCAGATTTTCTCTAACTGTTAATCGCGGTATAATTTCCCTTCCTTGACTTACATAACCAATACCCATTTTCGCCCTTTCATGAGTTGGTTTATCGTTAATTATCTCCCCTGTAAAATTAATAATTCCGCTACTGGGTTTGAGTAGTCCCATAATTGTTTTTAGCATGGTTGTTTTTCCTACCCCATTGCGTCCAATTAAACATACCATTTGTCCTGGTAATACAGTTAAATCCACATTTCTGAGAATATGACTTTCACCATAATGAACGTTAAGATTAGAAATTTTTAGCATCATAAAATTAATCTGATTTAACTATTTTTATTTTCTTCAATTTTACTCTTTTTCTTATTGGATAAAACACTTGTAGATCCCCCTAAATCCCCCCCAAAAGGGGGTACTTTAAGGGATTTAGCCCATTTTGTAAGGCTACAGCTTATGTAGCTTGAGTTAGATACACCTGCTACAAACAAGATGCCTGTGCCATGGGAGTTTTATTACAATTTGCTGTAAGTGCTATGATTAGAAGCTGAAAGTAGTTCTCAAAGCACCAATTACCACATTATCACTCTTTTCATCGTGATTTGGGGCTGTTAGCCAAATTACGGCGGGGGTAATGGTGATATTATCGCTGATCTTGTATTGATAAAATCCCTCAACGTGATAGGAGGTATTGGAATCTTTCGTAACTCCAGCAACATTAGAACTTGTTACCTTTGGTTCCATACCAAATACAATACCAGCTAAGTTACCTTTTTTACCCAAATCTGGTAAACCTAAAGTAACGGCATAGTTCCAAATTTCCGCTTTTCCTCTGGTACCAGTCAAAACTTGACTATTGGTATATCCAACCCAACCACCTAAAACAAGCTGCTTCGTAACACCTACAGATGCTTCCACACCGTAGGAATTACTGGAAAAGTTTGTGCCGGCGGCAAGATCAGTAAATGTAGCGTTATTACTACCTGTAGCCAGCTTGTTGTTATAGGAATTGATGTAAGTTAAACGCAAGGAAACGCGATCGCTTGGTTTGACTGTTAATTGTGCTAAACCGCCGTAGGGACCATCAAACAACCCATTACCGGGATTGGAGCTATTGTGTTGACTAGCTAAGTAACCTAAACTGAGAGTTAAATTTTTACCGAAATTTTGTTTTACACCTAGTCCTGCGCCACCCAATTGGGCATAAATGGGGTTTCTAGTTCCAAATGCGGACACAGCACCAGACCCACCATTTCCATCAAACACACTCAGGGGACTGTCAAGGTCTAGAATTATACCGTCATTGGCTATAACATTCACATAAGTGTTCTTACTAAGGGGAAATCCATAGGAAAGCGCGCCTATGGAAACATTGGTATTAGGTGTACCACTGGCAAAGGATAATTTACCCTCCGTCGTATTAAGACCAAAATTGTTGATATTGTTACTTTCTAGCCTGGTAAACAATGTATCTTTTCCAGTAAAACTGGTGATGAGTTCCAGTCTAGTTCTAGCGCCTAATGTCGTATTTTTACTAGTAATATTGCGATTACTGACTTTATCGCCGGAAATAACACCACTCACCACCGCAACAACCTGTCCTTGCAGTTTTGTAGTAGTTGAAAATTGATTAGCTTCTAAATCAGCAGTTTTAGCTTCCACAGCGTCTACACGCCCTTTCAGGGTTGCTAATTCTGCGGAAAAGTCATTTTGTAACTTTTGGATTGTGGCTAGGTCTTGTTTTGTCGTTAAATCAGCCGTAGCAGTAGCAATTAATTCATTAACTCGATCTAAACAGGCATTTAATCCGGCCGCAAATTCGTATCGTGATAACGCCCGATTACCCCGATAGGTGCTATTAGGATAACCTGCAATACATCCATAGCGTTCTACCAACGATTGTAATGCCTGAAATGCCCAATCATTAGGTTGAATATCTGATAACTGAGACACGGAAGTAACTTGAGAATTAGTATCAGTTTGGAGGCGATTATTTGCTGATATTTCTTCAGCCAAGACTTTAGACTTTGTGCTGCATAGTATGGCACTAATAACAGTCGAACTAGCAAGTACATAAGTTAAGAGCTTTTGCATTTTTCTTCACACCTAATTTTGTTACAAATAATTAGAGTTATTAAAGATTATTCTTAGTAACTCCAACTTGGAATATAGAAACTAAAAGTAGTTTCCAAAAAACCAATCACTAAATTACTATTACTATCTTACCACCTAAATAGCCTCAACTTAGATCTATTTTATCATGAAATCGTAACTATTTTTGCGGTCAGTAGTACGTTTATAAGAGGGGATTAATGGATTTATAATTCTTCCTGTTTTCCCAAATATACTTCAATAACGCGGGGGTCATTTCTGACTTCTTCAAAATCACCTTCACACAATACTGAACCCTCGTGTAATACAGTCACTTTCTTAGCAATTTGTCGTACAAATTCCATATCATGTTCAATGACTAAAATTGAATGACTTTCCGCTAATGTTAATAACAAATTACCGACATTATAGGTTTCCTCATCTGTTAAACCAGCTACAGGTTCGTCAACAAGTAATAAATCAGGAGATTGTGCTACTAACATTCCAATCTCCAAACGTTGCTTTTCTCCGTGGGATAATAAAGCTGCTGGAACATTTGCTATCCGTACAACACGCTTTAAATTTAATGTGGAACTATCCAGAAGTATCGGGCAATGGTTATTTATGGAACTGGTGTGCTGATGCGTTTACTTCAGATTACATAAACCTTTGTGAATATTTTAACAAACAAAATACAACTTTAAATAACCTTATTTTATCAAAAAAAAACAATATTAAATGTATAAATATTAGTTTAGAATCTGCTGATAGTCTTTATCATATTTCTGATGATTCTCTCGACGTTGTTATTACTGATCCTCCCTATTATGGAAC
>JBJTTJ010000111.1:0-7330 GCA_046080125.1 Cuspidothrix sp. | reverse complement strand
CCAACCGCCTAAGGCTAGGAAGGCGCAGGGGAATAGTAATATTCCTGACCAACCTACGAATACAAAGCGATCGCGCTTCAACCAGTCGTCTAATACGTCAAACCACCCTCTACTGGGGGCACGTCCAACTGCGATGGTCATTTAACTAAAATCCTCGGTTTTTTACTAAAATTGCAAGGTTTGTTAAGCAGTTTTTCAACGGTTTTACCGATTTATGGCAACTGCCATGAGGAATTGAACGTTTTTTTACGAATCTAGCAACCGTTTAGAAGCTGAGTTCGTGAGAGTTGATTACTTGAGAAAGTGATCATTTCCCAGAATTATTGCATGACCAGCGACCATGATCTAATCATTTAGACTATGGTAACGTAATCTTTCTTAACTTATCACATTCCGTAGAATTTGCGCTGGATACAGGCAAAGGAATTCAATATCTAGTATCTTCAATTCTATTGATATCAGAATTTTAACAATTTGACACAAGTTTTCTCAGATATCTTTTTCAAAACTTCAGAAGTTATAGGGGATCACAGGGGCACAGGGCAAAAATTTCCTTCTTTCCTCCTCCTGAACTCCTGTAGGAGAGCCCCTATTGTCTATTGCCTATCTCTTTGATAACTTGCAATCTAGACTGCTTCAGTGGCAGACTTGAGAAAGATAGTCCAAGGTAGTTTAATGACGGTATCAACAGCGATTAATAAAGGCGAAAACCTTCTTTATCAAAAGGTTCTGGGTTCACGTCGGTTTAGCAACTACTGGTGGGCAAGTATTGTTACTATGGGAGCCAGTGGTTTTTTCTTAGCTAGTCTTTCTAGTTATCTCAAAGTTAATTTACTCATAGTTACTGATCCTACCCAACTGATATTCGTCCCTCAAGGATTGGTGATGGGATTATACGGAAGTGCTGGATTACTATTAGCTACGTATCTGTGGTTAGTGGTTTTATGGGATCTAGGCGGTGGCTATAATGAGTTCAATGGGGAAACAGGCAAGTTCAAAATTTTTCGTTGGGGTTTTCCAGGCAAAAACCGCAAGATCGAAATTGAAGGACCGATCCAAGAAGTACAATCTGTACGTATTGTGATTAAAGAAGGTCTTAATCCTCAACGCGCTTTATATCTCCGGGTGAAGGGAAAACGGGATATTCCACTCACAAGAGTGGGTCAACCCTTATCTTTGGCAGAACTGGAAACTCAGGGCGCACAATTAGCTCGTTTTTTAGGAGTATCCTTAGAAGGACTCTAAAGATTTTGGATTTTGGATTTTGAATTGTTGATCAATCAATACTTTCAAAGTCTAAATTCCACAAATTTACGAGATCAAAATACTTTGGTTAATGCAGTTACTAACAATGCGGTTAAAATTTCCACAAGTTTTTGCAGTTCTATTGATCATTGGTGCTTTGATTTTAGGCGGATGTACAAGTAATACACTTTCTTCTGCTGCCTCTTCTACGGCAACAGCCACCTCTGAAACAACTACCAATGCTACTACTAGGACAAAAACAGTATCAGAAACTATTAGTGAGAGTATTCCTGGAATGAAAGATTTTCCACGTCTGGAAGGTAAGGCTACTGTCGTAATGACTGTCAAAGGTTCACCAATTACGATTGAATTAGATGGCACAAATGCCCCAATTACTGCTGGTAATTTTGTGGATTTGGTACAAAAAGGTGTTTATGATGGCCTAGTGTTCCATCGTGTTGTCCGTGATCCTCAACCTTTTGTAGTTCAAGGTGGTGATCCTCAAGGTAAAGACCCCAAATTCCCGGCAGTTAGACTGGGAACAGGTGGTTTTATCGATCCTACAACTGGGACTGAACGCCGTATACCTTTAGAGATTAAACCACAGGGAGAAAAAGACCCTATTTATGGCAAGACTTTTGAGGAAGCAAGAATTGGTAAACCGCCTGAGTTAAAGCATAAACAAGGGGCGATCGCTATGGCCAGATCACAAATGCCTGATTCCGCTTCTTCTCAGTTCTACTTTGCTTTGGCAGATTTATCATTTTTAGATGGTAACTACGCTGTGTTTGGCTATGTCACTGATGGTTTTGACGTAGTTAATAAAATTCAACAAGGCGATAAGATTGATTCTGCTAAAGTAACTCAAGGTGCGGAAAATCTCAAAACTCCTCAGTAGTTAGTTATTTGTCTGTGATCAGTTGCCAGTGGTATTAGTAATTGTTGATACTCCCCGGTCTGCGGGGATTATACTAGACTCGCCATTAGACTACGGGTTTACACACTTCCCACTGGTGTTCATATCTCTATCTTCTACAAACCCACAATGATTACAAGCATGGGTTCTAGTCGCTGGAGATTTTTGTACTTTCTTGCCACAATTACCCACTCCTTTAATTTCTTGAATTTAATTGTAGTTCAAGTCATAAGTACCTTTTAATTTCAGAGTACCTGTTCCTTTTTTCTTAGAAAAAGTAATTGCTTTTCTAGTTTTAGATAACTTCCAACTGCTTGTTTTGTATTCAACAGAACGGCAATTTTTCTTAAATTTTGGAAAACCTTAGCCTCAAAGGTTTTTGTCCTTTTTTTATAAGTGTCAAACTCTAAAATATAGAATCTAAAATTGGTGAGAGTTGTTGTTACTGGTATTGGTTTAGTTTCTGCTTTAGGCAAAAGCTTAGAAAATAGTTGGCAAAATTTACTAATCGGTAAAACAGGAATTAAATTACATCAAACTTTTCCTGAATTGGGAATAATTCCCCTGGGATTAATTGGTGAAGAACCGGCAACGTTAAGTAACCTAACAGCAATAATTGTGGATTCAGCTTTGCAGGATGCCCAATTGATACCGCCTTTATGTGATTGTGCTGTAGTAATTGGTTCTAGCCGGAGTTATCAAGCGTCTTGGGAAGTGATGGCGCGTAATATAGACAGTCGGGCACCAGAACTAAATTTAGGCAATTGGTTAAATACTTTACCACAGATGAATGCGATCGCTGTCGCCAGACAAATTGGTTCAACAGGGGCAGTTTTAGCACCCATGGCCGCTTGCGCTACGGGAATTTGGGCAATTTCCCAAGCTGTGATGTTAATTCAATCAGGACAATACCAAAGAGTCATTGCAGGTGCAGTAGAAGCACCTATTACACCCCTAACCATAGCTGGATTTAAACAAATGGGGGCTTTAGCTACAACGGGTGCTTATCCATTCGATTTACATAGGGAAGGGTTTGTACTCGGCGAGGGCGGAACTGTGTTTATTCTTGAATCTGCGGAATTAGCAACCCAACGCCAGTCCAAAATTTATGGAGAAATATTAGGTTTTGGCTTGACAGCAGACGCATATCATGGTAATGCACCACAACCCGAAGGAAAAAGTGCGATCGCCGCAATTAAGCAATGTTTAGAACGTAGTCACATACAACCTACAGATATAGATTACATTCATACTCATGGTACCGCCACCCAAATAAATGACCGCACAGAAAGCAAAATTATTCAACAATTATTTCCGCAAACATTAGCCGTAAGTTCCACCAAAGGTAGTACAGGTCACACACTAGGTGCTTCCGGTGCTCTAGGTGTCGCTTTTTCTCTCATGGCATTACAGCAACAAATTTTACCCCCCTGCGTAGGACACACAACACCAGAGTTTGATTTAAACCTGATCACATCAGCACAGCAAAGCAAAATTCAACAAGTATTATGTTGTAGTTTTGGGTTTGGTGGACAAAATGCTGTCATAGCTTTAAAAGCATATTAAAAACTCTACTTTGATGGCAAAGAAAAATAAAAAATTGCCCCTTTATTTACTTCTCCCTTTGCCCAAACTTTACCACCATGACGCTGAATTACTCGCCTTACAGTTGCTAAACCAATACCATCTCCCGGAAAACATTCTCTAGAATGAAGACGTTGAAAAGGCTGAAATAATTTTTGAGCATTTGTTATTTCAAACCCTACGCCATTATCTCGGACAAAGAAAATACTGTAATTATCTGGAAATTCTATATTCATCAGTAATGATAAATCTTGTATTTCTAAATCATTAACTTGACCAAATTCAATCATTGGTTCTTGACAAGTTTCTGTATATTTCCAAGCATTTACCAGTAAATTATCTAAGGCAATTCTGATTAATCGTGGATCTCCATAAGCCTGGATATTCTCATTAATTAATATTTTTATTGGCCGATAAATATTAACTAATTGGATTTGATTAATTACATCTTGAGCTAAATTACTTAAATCAAAAACTTGCCTATTTAATTTTGTATAACTCACTCTTGAAAGTTGTAATAAACTTTCAATTAAACTCTTGGTTTGATGACTAATTTTCCCTATTTGTTTCAACCATTCCTGAGATTCAGAACTAAGGCTATGATAATCTTTATCTAATAATTTCTGACTTAATAAACCAATCCGGCGTAAATAATTCCACAAATCATGAGACAGAGAATAGGAAAATATCTCCAACTCCTCAATAGTTTTCTCTAACTCAATATTTCTTCTGGTTAAATAACTAGTAATTAGTTTATATTCAGTAATATCTCTCAAAGAAATTAAAAAAGCCGGTTCATTTTCCCAATTAATATCCACAATTCGCATTTCTGCAATTAAATTTTTACCATTAGCTGATATAATATCAATCTCACTTCTATCAACCATTGATATGGGAAATCCTAACAAATTTCCTATTAATGCTGATTCAGACCGATTAAGAATTAATTCTGCCGCAGGATTCACAAATCTTACCACACCGGTAAGGTCAACAACCATAATACCATCAGCATTTTGAGAAATTAGCATTTTTAGTTGATGATTATTATCAATTTCGGAAGCATAAGACATAAATCATTTTCGCGCTTAACCATAAATAATTACAACGAAATTCATCGCACTCTCTCACGTTAAACTGATAGTAGGTGACTGAATTTAATTCTTGATTATTATCAAAAATCCGGATCTTTGATGATTATATGTTAATGATATATATTAACTGATAACTTATACCAATTTTATGTAAAGCTGTACACAATCATAAAATGTCCTTAGCCAGGTTTATATATGGTTAATGATTCTTGATATTTAATTCTATAGAAATATCTATATGATTTTGGTAATATACATGATAAATTATCAGAAAATCATTTACTACCATGGAACTATATTTAATTCGTCATGGTATTGCCGAAGAGCATCGTCCAGAATTAGCAGATGAAAAACGTCAACTTACTCCCCAAGGACGACAGAAAACCGAGAAAATAGCTCAGAGATTGGTAGAACTAGGTTTAGACTTCGATTTAATTCTTACCAGTCCCTTAGTTCGGGCTTACCAAACAGCAGAAATACTTATTGCGGCTGGTCTAAGTTCTCAGTTAGAACAATCTCATCATCTGAGTTTTGAGAGTAATATTTATAGTTGGCTGCAAGAATGGCTTCAACCCAGAAAATATGCCCATCAAACTCAACTAGCATTGGTAGGCCATGAACCTAATTTGAGTCATTGGGCAGAAATTCTCCTGTGGGGAGAAGCAAAAGACAGCCTCATCCTCAAAAAAGCAGGTATGATGGGAATAAAACTACCAGATAATGGTTCTCCTGTAGGTCGTAGTCAAATGTTTTGGCTGACACCACCCAAGTACCTGCTGTAATAGTTGAGTGATATAACTGCATAGAATGGTTGTAATATCAGTAACTATTATGGTGAAAATAATCTCTGGTAAGTTAACGTGAGCAGATATTTTACAAAGTAATGGTGTTGCCATGACGGTATGCGAATACAAGCCTGGTTTAGAAGGTATTCCCGCCGCCCAGTCTAGTATTAGTTATGTAGACGGGCAGAAAGGAATTCTAGAATATCGTGGTATCAGGATTGAGGAATTAGCTCAAAAAAGTACATTCCTGGAAACTGCATATCTTTTAATTTGGGGTGAGTTACCAAATAAGGAAGAACTGAAAGTATTTGAGGAAGAAGTTCTGACTCACAGACGCATCAAATACCGCATTCGGGACATGATGAAATCCTTTCCTGAAAGTGGTCATCCCATGGATGCGCTACAGGCTTCTGCGGCTGCTTTGGGTTTGTTTTATTCTCGTCGTGATTTACATAATCCGGTCTATATTCGCAATGCAGCCGTTAGATTAATAGCGACTATTCCCACAATGGTGGCAGCCTTCCAGTTAATGCGGCAGGGGGACGATCCGGTTAAACCTAGAGATGATTTAGGTTATGCGGCTAACTTTCTGTATATGCTCAATGAGAAAGAACCTGATCCGTTAGCTGCGAAAATATTCGATATCTGCTTAATACTTCATATTGAGCATACAATGAACGCTTCTACCTTTAGTGCAAGAATCACAGCATCTACCTTAACTGACCCCTATGCTGTGGTTGCCAGTGCAGTGGGGACATTAGGCGGTCCATTGCATGGAGGCGCAAACGAAGAAGTAATTCAGATGTTAGAACAAATAGGTTCTGTGGATAATGTTCGTCCTTATGTGGAGGACTTACTGGAACGGAAATCCAAAATTATGGGTTTTGGGCATCGTGTCTACAAAGTTAAAGACCCTCGCGCCACTATTTTACAAAACCTGGCGGAGCAATTGTTTGAAAAATTTGGCTACGATGAATACTATGAAATTGCCCAAGAAATGGAACGGGTAGTTTCGGAAAAATTGGGTAACAAAGGGATTTATCCCAACGTTGACTTTTATTCCGGTTTAGTGTACAGGAAAATGGGAATCCCCACAGACTTGTTTACTCCAGTATTTGCGATCGCTCGCGTCGCTGGTTGGTTAGCCCACTGGAAAGAACAACTGACAGAAAACCGTATTTTCCGTCCGACCCAGATTTATAACGGTCGCCATGAAGTCTCTTACACTCCCCTTGACGAACGCTAACAAACAACATAATTCCGTATTCTAGATTTTGGCTCTACAATTCAAATCCTCCAGTGGACAGATTGATAACTGTCATATCTGCCCTTGAAGCAATGAATATCAATGAAAGAACTGTTTCCACATCGGTAACGGTGGCTCTTTCTTGGTTTTGTTTTGTGCAACCACATTAATTGGTAAAATTAAGCATGAGAAAAACATAGAAGATGCAAGAGTCAACCACCCATCACTTCCCTTCGGGTAAGTGAGGGCTTGTAAAAGCCTAGTTGACCAGACTCAGTTCTTAACCGAACTACGTTAGAGGTAAGAGTTAAAGACCTACCAAGGGATGCGTAGCTAGTTCCCTGCTCTAGAACTTAAAAGTTAAACAGGTTTAAGGGTTAAACCAGTGCTTTTAAGATAGTTACCGACCTCTAACATTGTCGAAGCTAACATTACCCGCAAGGAGGCTCTTTGGAGCAAAATA
>JBJTTJ010000110.1:0-6372 GCA_046080125.1 Cuspidothrix sp. | reverse complement strand
GCGATCGCGCATTTATAAATTAGGATTTAGAGTTCATCTCTAAATTAGGAACAGAAGTTAATAATCTTTGTTCTAAAGATTGCAATTCTTCATGAGTAACTTTCATCCATTTATATTGATTCGCTTTAGACAACCATTCTATCCAAGTTTTATACCAAACAACTATACACCACCACTTACCAGAACTAGCATTAAGATAGAAAATCCAAAGCATCATCAAAAACCTCTGTAAGAAGAAACCAATAGGAGGTAGAGAAGACCAAACAAACAACAATTCTGCACGTAAATTTATTTCTTCTACATATCTAGATTTTTCTTTCCCCCATGAACCTTGATTACGATGATATACCTTGCTATTTGGTTCAAAAATACATCGCCATCCTTTACGCCATGCTCTAAATCCCAAATCTAAATCCTCACAATAAGCTGGATAAAATAAATCATTAAATCCTCCAATTTCTATGAATTTTGCACGATCAACAGCCGAAAATCCACCAGATGTAAACAGAGTATGGGAAAGCTCTTGACGGGAGCAATCATAACCCCATCGGTATAAAGTATATTGACGTGATAATAATGAAGGTCCACAGGTAAAATGCTTACCTTCCCAGTCTAAAGAAGTTGCAGAAACAGCAAACACATCATCGAAATCAAAATGACTTACTAACGGTTCTATGAAATTTTCTGAAACTTTTAAATCATTATTTAATAAAATAATAATCTCTTCTGAAAGTTGAGGCAAGAGCCAATTGTAAGAAAATAAATAATCATTTTCTGGAGCGGAAATAACTTTGATATGAGGATAGTTAGTATTTAACCAAATTTCATCATCTTTAGTTTTAGAATTATCTAGTATTAGGAGACTGCATTCTCCTTTGTAAGATTTAAGAGCCAGTTCAAGACTTGGTATGAGATATTTTAAGTGACTAATGCCATTATAGTTTAAAACTACAATACCAACTGATTTCATATTACGTTCTCTGATTTTTTGATTGGGTCGTGTACACTAATAAACTTATCTACATCACTGTAGAATATATCTAAATTATCTTCAATTTTGGTAATTGGCCAATTCCACCATTGGATTCTCAGCAGAGCATCTATTTGATCTGAATTAAGACGAAACTTTAAAAGTTTAGCAGGTACACCACCCATTACGGCATATGGAGGCACATTCTGATTAACTACTGCACCCGCAGCAATCACAGCACCATCTCCAATTGTCACACCTGATAATATCATCGAATTCACACCAATCTAGACATCATTGCCAATATTGATTGGACCTTTAGATAAAGCATCTGCATGAGGACAATCACTAAAACATATAGCTTTGAGAGGAAAGGTTGTAACACCATCAATACGGTGTTCTCCAAATACGAAGCGAACTCCATCGGCTATACTGCAAAATTTACCGATTTTAACTCTATCATCAGGATGATAGGCAAAAAAAGACTCACGACGAAATCCATAAGAGTAGTCCCCTAAAATAACTTGAGGATGCTTTGCAGATACCATGATTCTGCCATCATAACTTCGATTGTAAATTACTGCATTAATAGGATGAGTTTGACTTTGTTCTGAATCTTTTAATGTCCAAAGCAGTAATCGCAAAAATATTCTTTTGATAATTGGCAATTTTTTAAAATTATGCTTCATCTAAATTATACCATTCTTGACACTGAAAAAATCTAGTTTGCTAGATAAAATTATGACTTACCGCCAAAATTACTTACTACTAAATTTATTTGCTCAACAAAAATATCTTGTAGTCGGTTTGGATTGAATAAGTTAGTATGCAAATTATTGGCTTCATCAGCAGCTTTTTTGTAAAAATTATGATCATCAGCAAGTTGCTGACAGATTGCAACAATTGATTCAGGATCATCTTGATTATGGATAATTGCCCCACCATGATTTCTAACTAGCATTACTGGGCTACAATATTCTGGACCCCACACAATTATTGGTTTCTTGAAAGCAGCATAATCAAGAAATTTAGTAGTAAAGCTAGTTTCCATAAATAGCTTATATTTTTCTTCAAAACTCATTACAACTAGCAATGCGTCCGCAGTTCCAAGAACTTGTGCAGCTTTGTCCGGTGGTAAGAATCCTAGATAAATTCCTTTTGATTGTGCATATTCTAGTATTGTACTTGGCCAATCTGCATTCGGTCCAACAATAATTATTTCTAAATTAGAGTTAGAAGCAAATGCTTGAATTAAAGAACAAAGCATTCTGCCATAAAAGTTTTGTACCGAACCAACATACACCAACCGAAATTTATCTATTTTTTCTTTTTCTAAAGAATTCTGTTTATTTATGGCGTGTTGACCAGGCATTGGATATATAACATGACTATTTTCATGAAAACCTAAAACTTTTTGCATACCTTCGCTTGTACAAAATGCTAAATCACTAGCTTTGTACTGTTTTCTAAATCGTCGATCTAGTATTTTTTGTGTCCAAATGTGACCATAGTAACCATCCATTATAGGAAACCAATCCAAAAATAATCCTGCCACAGGTATATTATGTCGTTTCGCAGTACGCAAAGCGATCTCTCCCAAGCTGTTGTCTGCTAAAAATAATAATATATCTGGTTTAAATTCAGAAATAGCTTGATCAAGTTGCTGATTAGGTAAAAGTGGCCAAATCAAATTTTCAAAATCACTGATCCAAGTTCTTAAAAGTGGACCGAATCGAGATTTTTTTATTCGTTGAATCAAATAAGGTAGGGTTAAGTATAAATGTGGTTGAGTCTCTGTTTGATAATCTGCATTAGTAGCAACTAATAATTCAAAAGGATCACGTTCTATAAGATGACGATACATGACTACTCGCACTCCACTATGATTTTCTGGTGGAGCAATAGAAATAAAAATCACTTTTAATTTCATATTAATGAGAATGTAAGTAGAATAAGTTAGTTATAAACTTGATATTTTGCACCAATCTTGTTGTTCAATAGCAAACTGAGAAATTTCTTCTAAAACTTCATTTATACTAGTTTCCAGTTTCCATCCCCAAACTTGCTTAACTAAACTAGCATCTAAAACCATCCAAGGAATATCAAAAGGGCGCTCAATGTTTGTTTCCAACACTTCATTGCTACCAAACCTATTGATACACCATTGAGTTAGTTGATTCAAAGACATACTATTTTCAGCACCACCGCTGACATTAACTACTCGTGGTTTATCACTAACCAAAGGTTCAGCAAATTGCTTTTGCAATAAACTAATTAAATCCTGTGGATGTAAACAATCTCTAACTTGATAACCTTTACCACCAAACCCAATATATTTTAGAGGTTGCTGTTCTCGAAAACTATGAATCCAAAACGCAAAAATACCCTGTCCTGGATGTCCAAACTGGCCAGCACCTGCCATTACTCCACAGCGATTAATCCAGACGGGAAAATTAAATGTTTCACCATATTCTAATGCTAAATGCTCTGAAGCTACTTTTGTGCTGCCATATAAGGATACTGGTGGATTTGTAGAGTAATTTTCCGCTACTCCCAAGGGGGAAATACCTACGGGAAAAACCTGTTCAGGAATAGGGTAAAACGCGCCTTTGGCTTGTGTAACTTGCAGTTGACTTAATCCGGGAATGGAATAGACTCGACTGGTAGACAGTAGTATAAATCCAGCTTGATAGCGTTTGCAATATTCTAGGAGGTTAATAGTTCCTAGTAAGTTGTGCTGTACTAGCTGTAAACTACTGGTTTTACCATCTACTCCTGCTAATACACTGGGATTAGCCGCAGCATCAATTACCCAATCAGCAGCAGGTAAGGCATCTACATCACTATTATAGCGGATATCACCACAAATAACTTGAATATCTCGTTGCTGTAGTATTTGTTTGTTTATCCAACTACCTGAACGGGATAGGTTATCAATGCCAAAAATGTGATAATTAGGTGAGTAATCTTGTAATTTCTTGGCTAAGGTTGAGCCAACAAAGCCACAAATTCCTGTGATTAAAATTCGCATATTTGTACCATATTTGTACATTATAAAATCGAGAATTTGAATTTGATATATTATTCTGTTTTTGGCTTTAAATAAAGCCACCGCATTGGTAATGGTCTTTCCCAGGAGAAGGCAAGGAGACTTGGAAAAAGATAAATTCTTAATGGAAGAAAAGAAGGTATGTGAAAATCAGAGAATTGGCGTTTACGTGCCTGTATTTCCTCTACTGAGTGGGTTAGTGAAAACTTATTCATAATCCTGTCTCCCATAAATTCATCAACCCAATCATGCAATTCTATCAAGATAAAAAAGTTTTTCAAATCAGATGCTTCATGTAGTTTGAGAATTTCTTCTTCAAGCCCCTCAACATCCATAATCAAAAGATTATAAGTATTTTCAGAATAGGATGATGTTTCAGCTTTTAAAGTTTCAGGGGTACAATATCCCCGAATTTCAACATGATCAACAACTCCATTCATAAGTACCACTTGCTCTAGAAGAGAACGACCTTCTTCTGTTCCTTCGTAAGCAATAATTTGAGAATCAGGAAATTTTAAGGCACAACCAACTGCATAATATCCTTCTGCTGCTCCAACATCAATGATGTGTGTAAAAGGGATTTTAAAGAGTTCTTTAAATATAGAAATTAATTCAACTTCATATATACCTAGATACTTAGGTATAATGCTACCACAAACACTTTGATTGACATAATGCATCCCATTAAATAAACCTGTGCTTAGTTTTCGATATTCCAACAGAGAGTTTACATATCTACTTCCCCAATATCCTGGTCTAACAACCGGAAAAGCACTAGCTACTAGATTCTTAAATAGCTTAAATGGATCATTTAATTTATTTAAAAGATTATTGATCGAGAACATGATTTATAGCCTCAAGGATTTTGTTTGCATAATTGTAGGGCATAAACGGCTTTATTTGTTCAGACATAATAAATTGGTCTGCATAATATCTCATAGTGTTCCATGTCTTTTCGTCACACTCATGTATAAATTTCACAAGACAGTTTAGTGATTTGAATTTTCTTGCATCAATAAAGCATCTAGAATCAACCCAAGAATCTATCTTCTCATCCCCTAAATAAATAGGAATTGCTCCAGCGTACAAAGCATCAAATATTTTTTCAGAAATATATCCTTCATTACCTTTATAATTCTCAAACGCTAGTACAAATCTATATTTTTTTAAAAGATCGAGCTTTTCCCCTTGATATGGAGAAGGATTAATTACATAAGGGGGATCGGGAAATATTTTATAAAACCATCCGTCAGACTTACCTTCCCATCCTCTTCCATAAACATCTAAAGTGTTAGGATAGTAACGGCTAAATGTACGCACAAAATCTCGGCGACTCTGGTACAACATATTCTTTTCCATTATAAAAACGTCTTTCCAAGAAAATTTCCATCCCTTAGAGTGCCAATCTAAAATTTTTCTCAAGTAGTGTATAGGCGTTCTACTTGAATTAATGCCTGAATAAACATTTGTCTGTAAAACAACACATTTCCTTCTATCTAACCAATTAATTGGTGGTAACTCAGATGGTGGATTGCCAATATGTAGAAACATTTTATGATAACGATTGCCGTCAACAAGACGATCATTATAAGTCAATATTAAGTCAAATAAATTGTGACTCTCTTGATTAAACCAGTATGGCCAAAATGGAGATTCTTGTAATAGCAATATAAATTTAGTTTTTGATGCAGAATTTCTTAACTTTAGCAAATCTAAGTAAGAATCTGGAAGATCTAAATGCAATAAAACGTCAGCAGACTCCGGAGGAATAATATCTTGAGTCGCTATTTGAATTCCATTGTCAAGACAGGTTTGATATAAAGTAATATTCCCGTCCATCCAATGGGTATTTCCTTGCCATGGCGAATTTAGAATAAAGGAACGTTGAAATATTTGATTTTTTAAACCGCTACGGTGATTAGGAATAACTGAAACCTTAATTTGCTTAGTCATTTTTAGCTTGCTAGAGTAGTATCTTTAAATACAGCAGAAAAAATTAAAAATGGAATGGGAAAATCATCTCAAATTAACTACTACCGCTTAAAAATTGATTTTTTTCCCAAGCATTTAAAATATAAGCAAAAGTATCAGAAATGTTGAATTTCGTTACAAAAGTTTACATATTCAGTTATGGTAGTCCTATTAAGGGTGAAAATGTCAACATCTCATGATATCTTCCATGAACATAACTAATTTGTTGACACATACAAGCTTGAAGATAGCGGAATTTATCTAACATCTTTTCACCCCATTCTTTCGGAACAGATACAAGTTGTAAAATCAGATAAGCGATGAGACTAGCATAGATTTGAATGGCAATACCATTAACATTTTTGGTAATTAATCTATCTAG
>JBJTTJ010000109.1:0-5487 GCA_046080125.1 Cuspidothrix sp. | reverse complement strand
AAATGTTACCCCGCATTCCCTACACAAGAGACTTTTGGACATTCAGTAAAGCAGGAAGAGAATTAGCAGAATATCATCTCAACTATGAAACCATAGAACCTTATGAAATCAAAGAATTTTCACCAGAAATATATTTAGATTCTCAAGATTACCTTGTGGAAAAAATGGTATTTGGAAAGAACAAAAACGGAATAGATAAAACCATCATCATCTATAATAGTAAAATCACCCTCTCCCAAATCCCCCTAGAAGCCTACGAATATATAGTAAATGGCAAATCAGCCCTAGAATGGATTATGGAAAGGTACAAAGTCACCAAAGATAAGGATAGTGGCATAATTAATGACCCTAACCACTGGTCAGAAAATCCCCGTTATATAGTAGATTTAGTCAAGAGAATAGTAAGAGTCAGTTTAGAAACCGTGAGAATAGTGAAAAGTTTACCAGCATTGAATGAATGGTAACGTACAATGTAGGGGTAATTCATGAATTACCCCTACAAATTCACGGGATAATGATAAAATCATCCGCGTTTATCTGCGTGCATCTGCGTTTAATTATTTTCCACATCTAATTCTATGCAACTTCATATTAATTTGGTATTAGATAGATGATGAGGAAATAAAAAAAATGGATAAAAGCATAGCCAACCTTCGCAAAGACTACACCTTACAGGATTTGAATGAAAAAGAGATTGATCCAAATCCATTTATACAGTTCAAGCTTTGGTTTAATCAGTCCGTAGCTGCCCAGCTACCTGAACCGAATGCGATGACCTTGGCCACGTGTACACCCGATGGTAAACCTTCCGCCAGAATGGTACTACTCAAGGACTTTGATGAAGGGGGTTTTGTCTTGTTTACTAATTACAACAGTCAAAAAGGACAAGAAATATCCACAAATCCCCATGCTGCTTTGGTCTTTTGGTGGGCAGAATTAGAACGCCAAGTGAGAATTGTGGGAACAGTAGAAAAAATCTCCGCGGAACAATCAGATGGTTATTTTGAAGTGCGTCCACCCTATAGCCGTTTAGGTGCTTGGGCTTCTAATCAAAGCGAAGTGATTCCTAGTAGAGAATTTTTAGAAGCTCAATTAGAAGAATTTGGGCGCAAATACGAAAATCAGGAAGTTCCTCGTCCTCCTCATTGGGGTGGTTTTCGAGTCATTCCCCAGGAAATAGAGTTTTGGCAGGGTAGAACCAGCCGTTTACATGACCGGTTGTTATATACTCGCTTAGATGAGGGCGGCTGGAAAATTGAGCGTTTATCACCTTGATTGATGAATTACCCCTACCCAAGAATTAGGTTTTGAGGAAAGTTTTTCTCCACATCCGCAACTTGATTAATAATGGTTTTACCCAAAGCAGACTCAGTAAATCATGGAGAAGTGTATAGAAGCAGGGAATAATAAACAATGTTAATACTGTAGCTAAAGATAAACCCGAAAAGACGACTATTCCCAATGGTTGCAGAAATTCTGACCCGTCTCCAATTCCTAAAGCTACGGGAAACATCCCTAGAACGGTGGTAATGGTGGTCATTAAGATGGGTCTGAGGCGTTGGGGTGCAGCTTTTAAAATAGCGGTGCGGCGGTCTATTTTTTCCCGTTCCCGTAGTTGGTTAGCCAGTTCTATCATGATGATGGCGTTGTTAACTACAATACCGACTAAGAGAACTGCACCAACTATAACTGTTGCACCGATGGCTGTTTGAGTAATGTAAAGTCCGAAAATCCCCCCAGCGAATGCTAAAGGAATAGTAAACATAATTACCAATGGGTCAACAAGGGAGTTGTATTGTACCGCCATGACCACAAATACCAAAAAGGCTGCTAGTCCGCCTAAAATTTGTAGAGATTGTTGTAATTGTTGATTAGTTTCAACGGCGGCGCTGGGTAAAATGGTAATACCTTGAGGTAAATCGAAATTCTTAAGAACTTCAGTAACTTGGGAAAGAGCCTGACCCAGACTAGCACCTTCTGTTAAATTTCCCGCAATTAAAAATACCCGTCTTTGGTTAATGCGTTGAATTTCTCCTGGTGCTTTACCTGTGGTAATTTTAGCAACATCACTCAAGCGAATTTGATGGTTGTCATCTACAAATAAGGGTAATCTTTCCAATTGGGAAGTTGTTTGTAATGATGTTTCATTTAATTGAACTCGCACGTCTACTAGACGGTTATCCCGTTGTAATTGAGTAGGAATACTACCCGTAATTGCGGTTTGGATGGTGTCACCAATATCTTTAGCATTTAAACCCACATTTGCGACTCGTTCCCAGTCTGGTAAAATTTTAATTTCTGGTTGACGACTATCTGCATCAGGACGGAATCTAACTGAGGTAATTTTCTCATCTAAAATTCCTAAAATTTGCCGACCAGTTGCTTCTAAAGTTTGTGCATCATTTCCTTGGAGAATGATATCAACATCAGCATTTCGCACGGGAGAGTTATTAATAATTAAACCACGAACTTGTCCAGGAAAAATACGGAGACGAATATCTACCAAATTGAGTTTTTTGAGTTCATTGGTAACTCTTTCTACATATTTATCTACATTACTACCAGATTTGAGGGTAATGGTACTAGAACTTCGCAGGGGGTTAGAGTTGGTATTACTACCAAAAAGAAAACCACCAATTGTCGAAAATACATAATCTGTTTCTGGTTGGTTGCGGAGAATTTCATCTACCGCTTTCATGACTTTTTGGTTTGTTTTCAGGGGTGTACCGGGGGGAAATTGAGCGAATAAAGCAGCTTGTCCGGTATTGATGCGAGGGAGAATTTGCTGGGGAATTTGGGAAGCCATCCACCAACTACTACTACCTAAGATAATAACAGCGATCGCAATTGTTAATAACCGCCAACGTAATATTACAGCTAAAAACCGTCCATAGAATCTTGTGGAAGCTTCAAATTGACGATTAAATTCCCGCAATGGCCAAAATTTATGTAAAGAACTAGAGGCTTTTATTCCCAATAATTGAGAAGTCATCATGGGAACAACGGTCACAGCAACTATAATAGAAGCTGCTACAGCAAAGCTAATGGTGAGAATTAATTCATTAAATAGTAAAGAGATAAAACCACCAATTAATAAAAAGGGTAAAACTGCGACTAAGTTGGTACTTGTAGAAGCTAATAAAGCTGATTCTACTTCCCGACTACTTTTTTCTGATTGTTCAATAATTGATACCTTGGAATTCTTTAAACCTTGGGAAATGTTTTCTAACATCACAATAGAATTATCCACCACAATTCCCACACCCAAGGCTAAACCTCCCAAGCTGAAAACGTTGAGGGATAATCCAAATAATCCCATCAAAATGATAGCGGCTAAAGATGCTAGGGGAATAGCTAAAACAATGATAAAAGTTTGACGCAGTGAGCCTAAAAAGATTAAAACAGCTATAGCGGCTAATGCTGTACCAATGACCCCTGAAGCGGTAACATTAGCGATGGAATTACGGATAAATATAGATTCATCTAAAGTCGGTGTAATTGTTGCTTCTGTAGGAATTATGCCAGATTTTTTTAGTTCTGCTAGTCGTTTTTTGACATTATCAACTACATTAACTGTATTAGCATCTGGTTGTTTTTGAATACTGACTTTTACCGATTCTTCTCCATTCAATAAAACATATACCCTCTGCTTTTCTGCACCATCAATAACTTCAGCAAAGTCACGCAAGTAAACGCGATTTTTAACATTAGAGTTAGGAACAGAAACTTCAAACAAAAGATTATTAATTTCTTCCGCAGATTGGAAACGTCCCACAGTTCGGGTTAAAGCTTCGGAATTTTGTCCTAAAATTCGACCTCCAGAAATATCTTGATTCCGGTTTTTTAATTCATTGAGAACATCATTTAAACCAACGCCCAAAGATTGTAATCTCTCTAAATTAATATTGACTCTAACTTCTTCCTGAACTCCTCCTGATACATCTACTACCGCAACTCCTGGAACTACATTTAATTCACGCGCTAATTCTTCTTCTGCAAATATCCGCAAATCCACATCTTTAAGAGTAGGTGAAGTGAGGGCAAATTCATAAACTGGTAATTGCGAAGGATCAATTTTGAATATGCGCGGTTCGCCAATTGTATCTGGTAATCTATTTCTAGGGCATTCGCCTCTACTATCACCTGTCACCTGTCTCCTTTTCTGACAACATTGATAATTTAACAACTGCACCATCTTTTAATGGTTTACTACTACGAACAACATAATTTTCTCCCGGTTGTAAGCCTGATAAAATTTCTATTTTCCCGTTGGCAATTTTTCCTAAGGATACTTGACGTTGTTTAACTGTAGTTTTTTGACCTGTGTTTTCCACAACAAAAAGTGTAGAGTTAGTATTTTCCAATTGTGGTTTTTTTTCCTGACTACTAATAGCTGTTTCTGGTACGACTACAAGCTGTTTTGTTTGGCTGGTAAAGCTAACTCTTGCTAATAGTCCACTCCCAATTTTTCCTCCATTGTTGGGCATAACAATTTCTATGGGAATTAATCGGGCTGTGGTATCGGCCGTTGGCGAAATGCGGGCTACTTTAGCGATAAATTTTTTGTCAGGAAAGGCATCTAATTTAACTTCTACAGATTGCCCAACTTGGATTTTTGCTAATTCTAATTCCGAAACTTGGGCGACGACTTTAACGCGACTAAAATCGGCAACTTTTAAAACTTCGCTACCAGGTTGTAATAAGTTGCCTGGTTCTGTGACTTTTTCCGTAACTACACCAGTAATGGGCGAAATTAAGCGGGCGTAAGAACGACGTTCTTGGGCTGCGCTCACTGCGGCTTTTTGGGCAAATACTCTACCTTGGGCGGCAGCTACAGCTTGCTTTTCTGTGCTAACTTGTGCCATAGCGGCGCGAAGGGCTTGGGCGGCTGTTCTGGCTTTAGTTTGTGCCTGTTGGGTGCTTTGTTCGGGAATTGCCCCTTCTTTGTATAGTTGTGTCAGACGGTGAGAGTCTGCTTTTGCTTGGATTAATTCTAGTCTTGTTCTTTCTACTTGAGCGCGAGCATTATTAACTTGAGTTATGGCTCTAGCCACTTCTGATTCAGTGGTTGCCAGTTGTGCTTCAGCTTGCTTTACTGCGGTGAGTAATAGAGTATCATCTAATTGACTGATGACTTTACCACGTTGAACTGTATCACCAATATCTAGGTTGAGGGAAATGAGTCTGCCTTCAACTTGCGATCGCACGGAAACAATCCGAAAGGGTGCCGTATTACCAATATACTCTGATTGGGGGCTTAAAATATTAGTGCGGGCGATCGCTACATCCACCGCAGTTTCTTTGCTTCCACCTTGAGGTTTTCTAGACTGTGCTTCTGCTGACTCTTTCGGTAACGAACCACAACCTGCGGTTAGTAGTGCCAGACCAAATACACAGAATATACATAAGTTTTGTATTTGTCTTACTGGCTGTTTTATGGCTTTGGACATGGATGTATATATTTTTTAAGTTTGTAGAATTATAAAT
>JBJTTJ010000108.1:0-10173 GCA_046080125.1 Cuspidothrix sp. | reverse complement strand
TATTACTACCAGAAAAGAACAGGAAAAATTAGAAAAGGAATATGAATCAAGTTTAAATATTCTCTTACCTATCAAAAAACAACTCAAACAATGTGATTGGTTAATTGATGAAATTGTTTATAAATTATATGGTTTAACAGAGGAAGAAAAAGCGATAATTGCAGGTTAATAAAGTTACAGCAGTTTCCATCATTGTGAAGTACAGATATTAATGATAAAACTTTCGTGGCCTCAGGCACACTATGGCTAACGCCACGCTACGTGAACGACGATCTCAGTATAATGACACTGGGAAGTTCCATAAAACCAACCTTCTGAGGGTTAATTAACCCCATGCATCTTCCTTGTTCATGGTGTATATGACACTACTGATTTGACTTTTTTAAAAAACCCTTGTGTCTAACCTATTTCAGCAACCCCTAAAAGATATAATGTAAAAGAAGATTATTCATATATTCCAGTGAACAGTTATCAGGAAAAACCTATCAAAACCATAAGTCTGATAACTGATAGCTTAATCCCCTTACACCATTAGCGGTAGAAAACCATTGTGTTTGTTCTTAGCGGCTACGAGTATCTTCTAGGCTTTCTTATCTTGTGTAGCCTAGTTCCAGTCCTAGCACTGTCAGCATCAAAAATTCTTAGACCCGTTGGTACGAGTATAGAAAAACGGACTACTTACGAATGCGGACTAGAACCCATAGGTGGCGCGTGGATTCAATTTAACATTCGCTACTATATGTTCGCTTTGGTCTTTGTTGTTTTTGATGTAGAAACAGTATTTTTGTATCCTTGGGCAGTTGCTTTTAATCGCCTGGGTTTATTGGCATTTATCGAAGCCATCATCTTTATTTCGATTCTCATCATCGCCTTAGTTTACGCATGGCGTAAAGGAGCTTTAGAATGGTCTTAAATTCTAATATCATCACCCAGGAAACAGAACAAATCATCAACCCCATTCAACGTCCTACAGTTACCCATGAACTGTCAGAAAACGTGATTTTAACTACCGTTGATGACCTTTACAACTGGGCACGATTGTCTAGTTTGTGGCCACTGCTGTTTGGTACGGCGTGTTGTTTTATTGAATTTGCGGCTTTAATTGGTTCTCGCTTTGACTTTGACCGTTTTGGGTTAATTCCCCGTTCTAGCCCCCGCCAAGCGGATTTAATCATCACTGCTGGAACAATTACCATGAAGATGGCTCCCCAATTGGTGCGTCTTTATGAACAAATGCCCGAACCTAAGTATGTGATTGCCATGGGTGCTTGTACAATTACAGGTGGGATGTTTAGCGTTGACTCTCCTACAGCAGTGCGCGGAGTTGATAAACTAATTCCCGTAGATGTATATTTACCTGGTTGCCCTCCCCGTCCTGAAGCGATTATTGACGCAATTATTAAACTGCGGAAGAAAATCGCCAACGATTCTATCCAAGAACGGGGTAACATTAAGCAAGTTCATCGCTACTACAGTACAACTCATAATATGAAGCCAGTTCCCGATATCTTAAATGGTAAGTATATGCAGTCAGAAACTCGCTTTAATCCCCCCAAAGAATTGACGGAGGCGATTGGTATGCCTGTGCCCCCAGCATTGTTGACAGCAAAGATACAGAAGGAGGAACAAGGGCGTGGCTGAAGAATCTAAACCAGTTCCCGCAGCAGAAGCATCTCTAGTGAAACCCGGCAAAGTTTCCCAATGGTTAACAGAGAATGGCTTTGACCATGAGTTTTTAGAACTTGATGTCAATGGTGTGGAGATAATTAAAGTTCCTGCAAATTTTCTTCTGCCTATTTCTACAGCTTTGTATGCTTACGGGTTTAATTATCTCCAGTTTCAGGGCGGTATTGATTTAGGAGCAGGACAAGAATTAGTAAGTGTTTATCATTTACTTAAAGTTAGTGATAATGCTGACCGTCCTGAAGAAATTAGGGTAAAAGTGTTTTTACCTAGAGAAAATCCTGCTGTACCTTCAGTTTACTGGATTTGGAAAACGGCGGACTGGCAAGAACGGGAAAGCTATGATATGTATGGCATCTTCTATGAAGGTCATCCTAATTTGAAGCGGATTTTGATGCCAGAAGATTGGGTAGGTTGGCCTTTGCGCAAGGATTACATCTCACCGGATTTCTATGAGTTACAAGACGCTTATTAATTGTAGATGAAGTTCACTTTTTAGCGGTGACATCTAGCCCTTTCCATTGAGGAATTAGGCAAAATAGAACGAAAGTAGGGGTAATTCATAAATTACCCCTACGAAATAATCAGGGTTTGAGACTGTTGGTAGTAATAATTTGCATCAACTTAAAGATTATGTTCAGGATAGAGATTTAAACGCAGTCAACTGTAACCATGCCACAAACTTGGTTAAAATATTCAACTAACCCCAAGAGAGAAAAAGCTGAAAACTCATGGCAGATAAAATGCAGTGGACAAATGCCCTATCAACCCGTCCTTCTTTAGAAGCGGCTATTACGGATGTTGTAGAACAAGCTGTGGCATCTTTAACAGCACCGGCGGATTTAGGTTTGGTATTCATTTCTTCTGCTTTTATGAGTGAGTATTCCCGACTTTTACCCTTGTTAGCAGAAAAACTTTGTGTACCTGTGTTGATTGGTTGTAGTGCTAGGGGTGTGATTGGTCGCAAACAGGGACAAACAGAAGAAATAGAAGCAGAACCGGCGCTGAGTTTGACTTTAGCCCATCTTCCGGCTGTAGACATCCAACCTTTTCATATTGTGGCGGAAGAACTACCAGATTCCGATAGTTCACCCAATGCTTGGATTGATTTAGTAGGTGTACCACCGTCACCAATACCACAGTTTATTTTATTATCGAGTCCTTTTGCTGGTGGAACTAATGATTTATTGCAAGGGTTGGATTTTGCCTATCCTGGTTCGGTGGTGGTGGGAGGACAGGCCAGTAGCGGGTTTATGAATGGTAGGGTTGGTTTATTTTATAATGATACTTTGTATCGAGAAGGGACTGTGGGTGTAGCTTTGAGTGGTAATATCGTATTAGATACTATTGTTGCCCAGGGGTGTCGTCCGATTGGTGAACCGTTACAGGTGACTAAGGCGGAACGAAATATTATTTTAGAGTTGGATGAAAAAGTTCCTTTGGTGGTACTGCGAGACCTAATTAATGGTTTAAGTGAGGAAGATAGAACTCTAGCACAAAATTCTCTGTTTGTGGGTTTAGCAATGGATGAGTTTAGACTAAATCTCAATTCGGGGGATTTTTTAATTCGCAATATTTTGGGGGTGGATCCTCATGGTGGGGCGATCGCAATTGGCGATCGCATTCGTGCTGGACAAAGGCTACAATTTCATCTGAGAGATGCAGAAGCATCCGCAGAAGATTTGGAGATCCTACTCCAAGAATATCAAGATGAAAATGTAGACGCACCTTCTCCCCTAGGGGCCTTGATGTTTACCTGTTTAGGACGGGGAACAGGACTTTATGGCGAACCTAATTTTGATTCTCGGCTATTTACCCGTTATGTCCATGATGTACCAATGGGTGGATTTTTCTGCGGTGGTGAAATCGGTCCAGTTAGTGGTAGAACTTTTTTACATGGTTATACTTCTGTCTTCGCTATTTGTCGTTCTCCTATTTGAGTTGTGAACGGGATTTTTTTATGTTAGCGAAGCGTGGCCTTAGCCACACCACAGAAGCACGGAGATCACAGAGAAAGAAAACGGGGTAAAATCCCCACATCTTACAGCAGATTCGAGGTAAATAAGGTACAATATAAACCAGGCACACAAAGCCTGTGTTATAAGAGTTTGATCATTAACATCTGTACCCCATAATAACGGAAACTGCTGTATTTACGATCGCTATAGCTACTTCCCAATTAGTAGCGTACTATGATTATCAATTAAGACCATTTTGCCATCATTAATGGCACTATATTCTTCAATGTAGCGACGGACATTCAGGGGGAAGTGGGGATAGTTTAACATCGCATCACCATCGGCAATAGTCGCCCAAAAGTCTCTTAAACCGGGCGCTAGTGTTTGTGCTTGCGCTAGTGGTAAACTCAACGGGGGTAAGGTCAACAATTTAATAACAAACGGATAGGAGCGATCGCCCATCCATTGTCGTGATAATGTTTGTAAGTTGGGAAAATCTGGTACTGAATTAACTCGATGGGAAACCACTTGTAACCATTCTCTCCCTAACTCATCCCGATTAAATTCCAATACCCGATAAGGATGGGGATAGCTGACCAAAGAACCGGTAGTAATATCATATATCCCTTGAGAGTAAGCCACATCTTGGACGTGCAAATGTCCTGTAAATACTAATCTTACCCCATAGCGTTGTAATAATCCCCTAAGTTCGGCAGCATTTTCCAGCATATAACGATTTGCCATGGGATGACGTGATTGATTAGGTAAATGTTCGATCACATTATGATGAATCATCACTAAAACCAATTCATCCTTGATGGTTGCTAATTCCTTTTCTAACCATTGGAATTGTTGACTATCTAATTTACCTATTTGCTGATTTTGCTCATTAAATGAGTTAGAATTAAGGGCGATTAACCGCACTCCCGGTAATATCTGACAATTGTAATAATGTTGTTGAGGATTTTCATAACCAAACTTTTGGTAATAACTAGGGAAATCTGCAAACCCAATTGATTGTTCATTGGCCAGTAATACAGGTACATCATGATTACCAGGAACAACATAGGTGGGAAAGGGTAACTGAGATAACCTGTTTCTTAACCAAGCGTGATTTGCTGCTTCACCATGTTGGGTTAAGTCCCCAGGGATCAGCAGAAAATCTAACTCTAACTGTGTTAAATGTTCTAATACACTATCAAAAGCGGGAATACTCACTTCCACTAAATGAAAGCGATTAGGATGATCCCAGATGGTTTCAGGAAGCGCGATGTGTAAGTCGCTAACTATAGCAAAACGAAAATTGAGTTTCATTAATTTTAGGAAAATGTTAAAAATGAAGTCGCAAAGATGCTTTTTCTCAAAGTATAACTCTTGGTTCGTATACCTGTGCAGGAATATTTAAACTTAATAATATTTGTATACATTTGTTTGGAATTATTGTTTTTTGAAGGAGAGTAAATTTTGTCACCAGTTAGAGTTCGTCAGCACGTTAACCCCCTAGCACGTAAGTTCCAAACCCCAACTACTTCACCGAAATGGGAAAATATTTATACGCAAGCAAGCCTACCTTTACACTTAGATATTGGTTGTGCTAGGGGTAAATTTATCCTGCAAATGGCACAAATAGAAGCAAATTGGAATTTTTTAGGTTTGGAAATTCGAGAACCGCTAGTAGTAGAAGCAAATAGAATCCGTGATGAAATTGGTTTAACAAATTTGCATTATGTATTTGCTAATGTGAATAATTCCTTAGTGTCTTTATTGTCGAGTTTACCTCTAGGTAGTTTACAAAGAGTGACAATTCAATTTCCTGACCCTTGGTTTAAAACTCGTCACGCTAAACGTCGGGTAGTACAAGCAGAATTAGTGGCAGAATTAGCAAATTATTTAACAGTTAATGGTGTTGTTTTCCTACAATCCGATCTAGAATTTGTAGCGGTGGAAATGTGCGATCACTTTTATGAAAATCCAGCATTTGAAAAGCTAGGAACTACAACATGGTTAGCCCAAAACCCCCTCCCAGTCGCCACAGAAAGAGAAATTGCAACACAGAAAAAAGGTGAACCTGTCTATCGGGCTTTATTTAGAAAAAAGTAAATGAACTGATCTATAAATCACCAATAATTACGGTAAATCTGTTTTACAAATTTAGATGGGGTGAGGGTCTGGAAACCAATTGTAAAAGCTAAAAATTAAGCGGCAATCTTGAGAATATAACCAACCCACAAATAGTTAGAATCTTTTATAGGGAGTCTTTTTTTCTAGTCAATTCAATACTGATTTTACCAGTAAAATCAGGAATAGGTGCAGCAGGTTTACTCAGAATAACTTGCACTTGATTAATACCATTGCTATCTTCTAAAATACTATCAGCGATCGCCCCAGCTAGTCTTTCTATGAGTGCAAATTTTGAGGTTTTCACTAAATTGTGAATTAAGGCAACAGTGCGGCGATAATCTATCGTATCTTCAATATTATCCGTCTTAGCAGCTTTGGAAACATCCAACCATAATTTTACATCTACCTCAAGCCATTGTCCTAATACCTGTTCTTCTGGTAAAAATCCAGTAAAACCATAGCAGCGAATTCCTGTTAAATGAATACAGCCCATAATTTCCGATCAATGCAAGTTACTTTTAATAATCTTAATCAAGTTTGGTCCTATATTTTAACCGAAACTCTCAAACGCCTGGGTTTAAAATACGTTGTTATCTGTCCTGGTTCTCGTTCTACACCTTTAACAGTAGCTTTCGTTCAACTAATACCGCATATTGAAGCTATTTCTATCTTAGATGAACGTTCAGCAGCTTTTTTTGCATTGGGACGGGCAAAAGCAACTGGTAGACCCGTAGTATTAGTTTGTACATCAGGAACAGCAGGAGCGAATTTTTACCCGGCGGTAATTGAAGCTACGGAAAGTCGCGTACCTTTATTAATATTAACCACTGATAGACCAGCAGAATTACGAGATTGCCATTCTGGACAAACTATTGACCAAGTAAAATTATACGGCACTTATCCCAATTGGCAAACGGAATTAGCTACACCTTCCCTAGATATGGGAATGTTAGCTTATCTCAGACAAACTCTAATTCACGCTTGGGAACGTTGCCAAATTCCCAATTCAGGAGTAGTTCATCTCAATATACCCTTTCGTGATCCTCTTGCGCCAATTTACGATGGTACAAGTTTTACATTAGATGTGGAAGATTTCTTTTCTCGTTCCATTTCTACACAATTACCAATTACCAATTATCAATTACCAATTATTAATGATCAAAAAGGGATTATTATTGCTGGTGTAGCTCAACCACAAGACCCTCAAGAATATTGTAGAGCGATCGCTCATCTAAGTCAAATTCTCCAATGGCCTGTTTTAGCTGAAGGACTTTCCCCAGTCAGAAATTACGCAGACTTAAATCCCTATTTAATTTCTACCTACGATATGATTTTGAGAAATCAACAAATCACTCAGGAATTAACCCCAGAAATAGTCATTCAAATTGGTGAAATGCCCACAAGTAAAGAATTACGTAATTGGTTAATTACCACCAATCCTCAGAGGTTTATCATTGATAATTCCGATCAAAATTTAGATCCTTTACATGGAAAAACCACCCATTTAAGAATGTCAGTGACAGAAATCAGCAATTTAAAACTTGAGAACTCTGGAGAAAGTGAATATTTACAAAAATGGTGTAAAATAGAAAAGCAATTCAGAAATAATATTGATAATTATTTCACTCAAATAGATGAATTAATCGAAAGTAAAACAGCTTGGTTAATTTCCCAAACTTTGCCACCAAAAACACCATTATTTATTGCTAATAGTATGCCAGTACGAGATGTAGAATTTTTCTGGAAACCCAATAATTTAAAAATTAAAACTTATTTTAATCGCGGTGCAAATGGTATTGATGGCACACTTTCCACAGCTTTAGGAATTGCACATCATCAACAAAGTAGTGTGATGCTAACAGGAGATTTAGCCCTATTACATGATACAAATGGGTTTTTAATCAGAAACAAATTTATTGGACATCTGACCATTATCTTAATTAATAACAATGGTGGGGGTATATTTGAAATGTTACCAATTGCTAAATTTAATCCCCCTTTTGAAGAATTTTTTGCCACACCTCAAGATATTGATTTCTCCCACTTATGCACTACCTACAATGTCGAACATAAATTAATTAATTCTTGGGACGAGTTAAAAGATAATTTAAAGTATTTACCAAAAACAGGAATCAGGGTTTTGGAAATCAAAACAAACAGGAAAAGAGATGTAATATGGAGAAAGGAGAATTTAGTAGGACTTAGAGGATATTTTAAAGGTTATGATTGATGTACCAAATATTTTTTACTCCATCAATTTCTAGTTATGACTACAATTAGCACTCTAGAATGAACGGGTTTAAAAATTGAACGCTGATTGAGTGAAATTATGGATACTACTTTTTACTATTTGCCAATGCTGGGTAACTTTGTCTGGTAAGGTCGGATTTAGCTGCATAGGCTTGATAATATTAAAGATAACAAACCGTAGAGGTGCAGAGGACGCATAGAGGAAGAAGGAAAAGATGCTATTTTTAAAATTAATTTTATGCAATTACCCAACTTCTTTAACAAGTTGGGTATCTGGTATGATTATTCTAATTAGCAAATAGGTCTAAATCTGTGACTGCACCTACACTACTGGAAGATACCAGTTTGGCATATTTGGCCAGTACGCCTTTGGTATATCGGGGTGGAAGTGGTTGCCAATTGGCGCGACGAGTAGCTAATTCTGCATCCGATATATTCAGTTGTAGTAGACGATTATGGGCATCTATGGTAATGCTATCACCTTCTTCTACTAGGGCGATGTTACCACCTACAGCCGCTTCTGGGGCAACGTGACCGACTACCATGCCATAAGTGCCACCTGAGAAACGTCCGTCAGTAATTAATCCTACAGAGTCTCCTAAACCAGCGCCAATAATCGCGGAGGTGGGGGCTAACATTTCTCTCATACCGGGTCCGCCTCTGGGTCCTTCGTAACGGATAACGATGACATCACCAGCTGAGATTTTTCCGGCTAAAATAGCATCTAAACAAGACTCTTCTGACTCAAATACTCTGGCAGGTCCTGTAATTACTGGCTTTTTGACTCCGGTAATTTTGGCTACTGCCCCTTCCGTGGCCAGGTTGCCTTTGAGAATGGCTAGGTGTCCCTGGGTATACATGGGGTTATGCCACGGACGAATTACATCTTGGTCTGGGCGTGGTTCGGCGGGGATGTCTGCTAATACTTGGGCGACAGTTTGCCCGGAAATGGTCAGACAGTCTCCATGCAGTAAGTCATGAACTAATAACATTTTCATGACTTGGGGAATACCGCCGGCTTTGTGTAGGTCTGTGGCAACATATTTACCACTGGGTTTTAAATCACAGATAACGGGAACTCGGCCGCGGATGGTTTCAAAGTCGTCTATGGTTAATTCTACACCAGCAGCGCGAGCGATCGCTAAAAAATGCAATACGGCATTGGTTGAACCACCCACGGCCATAATTACAGATATGGCGTTTTCAATAGATTTCCGGGTGATAATTTGCCGGGGTAATATCTGCTTGCGAATGGCCTCGACGAGGACAACGGCTGATTGTTCCGTACTGTCGGCTTTTTCTGGGTCTTCTGCGGCCATGGTTGAGGAGTAGGGTAAACTCATGCCCATAGCTTCAAATGCTGAAGACATGGTATTGGCTGTAAACATCCCTCCACATGAACCTGCACCAGGACAGGCGGCGCGTTCGACGGACAACAGTTCATTTTCGTCAATTTTCCCGGCACTGTATTGGCCAACGGCTTCAAAGGAACTGACAACGGTTAAATCTTGACCGGCATAATGTCCGGGTTTGATTGTCCCACCGTAAACAAAGATAGCCGGAATGTTCATCCGCGCCATGGCTAACATTGCCCCTGGCATATTTTTATCACAACCACCAATGGCTAATACACCATCCATACTTTGACCAGTACAGGCGGTTTCAATGGAATCAGCAATAACTTCCCGTGATACGAGGGAGTATTTCATCCCTTCTGTTCCCATAGAAATACCATCACTAATGGTAATTGTCCCGAAAATTTGGGGCATGGCACCGGCGGTTTTAACAGCAACTTCCGCCCTTTGTGCCAGTTTATTAATCCCCATGTTACAAGGGGTGATGGTGCTGTAACCGTTGGCTATACCGACTATGGCTTTGTTAAAATCTTCATCTTTGAACCCTACTGCCCTGAGCATGGCACGGTTAGGCGATCGCTGCACCCCTTGTGTGATAACTTTACTTTTAAGATTTTCCAACATCTATCTTTTTTCCTTCTGTACCAGAATCGCTGAGTCGTCAGTTTCTGCTATATAAAACCTAGACAAAACTAGACTTTACTTTCTACTTCAACGGGAGCATGGGAGCAGTTATCCCTCAGTAGACTTTCACGCCTTAGCCAGACGCGATTGTGTTCCAATTAAGTTTCCAAAAAAAGACTACC
>JBJTTJ010000107.1:0-5105 GCA_046080125.1 Cuspidothrix sp. | reverse complement strand
AGAAGCAATTTTACAACTTAAACAAGCATTACGTGATTATCATATTCTCATTTTCAAAAATCAACATCTTAATGATGAGCAATTTTTGAACTTTAGTTTTAACTTTGGTTCATTGTTTGTACCACCAGATGATGTTCCCGTCCTTGCTTCTCAACCGGGAGTTACACCAGTAATAATTCCTGTTTCTAATGTTGATGGTGGCTATACAGGAACAGGTGAATTAGCTTTTCATTCCGATCATAAGTGGACACCATATCCTTCTAGTGGTTCTCTACTTTATGCTTTAGAAGTACCATCTGAAGGGGGAGATACTTCTTGGTTAAATCTCAATTTAGCTTATGAAACTTTGGATGAGTTTACAAAGAAAAGAATTTTAGGTTTGGAATTAATTACTTATAATCCATTTTTAAACAAACCAGGAGAACCTCGCAGAAAATATCGTGAGGATCAGACTATTCCTCTGATTAGTCCTGTTTTTCCTCACCCATTAGTCAGAACACATCCAGAGAGTGGCAAAAAGATTTTATATTTAGATTACGCCACGGAAGTTGAAGTTGTAGGTTTAGATCCTCATGAGGGTTCAGAATTAATTCAACAGTTAAGAAATCATCTGCATCAGCCTCAATTTTATTATCAACATAAATGGTCTGTGGGCGATATTGTTTACTGGGATAATCAATCTACTTTGCATTACCGCCAAGCTTTTGATCCTAATCAACGTCGGGTTATGAAACGGATTAGTTTAGCAGGTAGTCGCCCCTTTTTGTAATCAAACAGTAGTAAAACAATTAAAATTCAAATTTAGCGAGGAGACAAAATTATGAACTTTAACTTACCAAGACGCACAGTTTTACAGAAATTAGTTCAATATTCAGCATCGGCTTTAGCTTTAGTTTTTATTTCTACTCCCATTGCTACTAACATAGTTCAAGCCCAAAATACAAGTCCTGTTAATAAAGCAGGAATTAAAACAAAAGTAGTCCGACTTGCTTATCAAACTTCTGGTGACATTGTCAAGATTAAGGGAGTAGTAGATAAGCGTCTTGAGCCTTTAGGTATCAAAGTAGAATGGTCTCCATTTCCTGCTGGTCCACAACTCATGGAAGCGATGAATGCGAATAGAGTTGATATTGGTTCTGTGGGAGAAACTCCACCTATTTTTGCTCAAGCTGCCGGCGCTCAATTGGCATATATCGCTGGACGTAAACCCAGCAGTGGAGAGGGTAGTGCTATTGTTGTCCAGAAAGATTCTCCTATTAAAACAGTTAAGGATCTTAAAGGTAAAAAAGTTGTTTTTCAAAAGGGATCAGCATCACATTATTTATTACTCAGAGCATTAGGTGAAGTAGGTTTAAAAATTAGTGATGTTCAAGCAGTAAGTCTTACTCCAGCAGAAGCTCGTGACGCTTTTATTCAAAAGAAAATTGATGCTTGGGTGGCCTGGGATCCTTTTATTGCTCTAGTTCAAAAAACCTCTAATGCTCGTGTTTTGAGAAATGCGTCAGGTATTGCTAACCAAGGTGGTTTTTATATGGCTAGACGCAGTTTTGCTGTGGAGAATCCAGAAGTTGTGCGCATAGTTTTAGAAGAGGTAGATAAGTTAGGACAATGGGCAGAATCTAACCCTAATGAAGTTGTGAAAATTCTTGCCCCTGAATTAAAACTTGACCCTGAACTTTTATCTGTGGTAGTTCGTAGACGTACATTTCGTTTACGTTCAATTAACTCATCTCTGATTGCTGATCAACAACGCATTGCTGATTTGTTCTATAAAGAAGGTGTTATTCCTAAACAAATTGCTATCAAAGATTCGGTTTTAACTTCTCAACAGTACGCAGCTATTACACCGCAAAGAATTAGTAAAAAATAGGTAATAATTCAGATTTCTGACTTCTGAGAGCAAATTATAATTGGTTGGTAAAAACTCAGGAGTCAGAATATTTATGTGAATTGTGTGTAGCGATAACTAAACTCTGCTTGTAATCATTCTCATCATCACTTAATAAATAGTCATGAAACTTTCTTCTACTGATTTTTCTTCATCAAAGTATTCAACAAGAAAAAATAAGTTCCATTTTAAATTTCCCAAAAACCGCTATTTTCAATCATTTGTACCGTGGATTGTACCAATTACAATAATTGTAGTGTGGCAATTCTTATCTTCTATTGGTGTTATTCCTACAAGAATATTACCTGCACCTTTAGCAGTTGTTACTGCTGCTATTAAATTAACTCAGTCGGGTGAACTTTTGAGAAATATTGGTATTAGTGCCTTGCGAGCAATATCCGGGTTTTTAGTTGGGGGAAGTATTGGATTTAGTTTAGGTTTACTCAATGGTGTTTCTCGGATTGCGGAAAAGTTACTAGATACATCACTGCAAATGTTGCGGAATATTCCTAATTTAGCATTAATTCCTCTGGTAATTTTATGGTTTGGTATTGGTGATGAAGCTAGATTATTTCTAGTATCTTTGGGTGTAATGTTTCCCATTTATTTAAACACTTTTCATGGGATTCGTAGTGTTGATCATGGATTGATTGAAATGGGTAAAATTTATGGTTTAAATACTTGGGGTTTATTTTGGCGAATTATTCTCCCAGGAGCAATGTCTTCAATTTTAGTAGGTGTGCGGTTCTCTTTGGGGATTATGTGGTTAACACTTATTGTGGCAGAAACAATTGCTGCTGACTCTGGAATTGGATATATGGCAACAAATGCTAGAGAATTTATGCAAACTGATATTGTTGTATTAAGCATTCTCATCTATGCGTTCTTCGGCAAGCTGGCTGATATAGTTGCTAAAGCTTTGGAAAACTACTGGTTGCAGTGGAATCCCAGTTATTTAAAGGGGTAATCTACTAATACTCGATAGAGTTACAATATTTTTGTAAAAGTATTGCTTTTCTTGATTTATTTGTGCAATACTCTTAAACATTACTCAAATACTACAAATTACCGATAGAGTTAATGTAGTTTTTGATTACAAGGTTTTACACTTAGAATATCATGCAAGTTCTTTGGTTTATTCCTACCCATGGCGATGGACGTTATTTAGGAACTGCTATAGGTGGTCGTTCAGTTAATTTTGATTATTGGCGACAAATAGCCCAAGCGGTTGATCAATTAGGGTTTACAGGGGCTTTATTACCCACAGGTCGTTCTTGTGAAGATGCCTGGATTTTAGCTTCAACTTTGGTAACGCACACTAAAAAAATGCGATTTTTAGTAGCAATAAGACCAGGGTTAATGTCACCAGGAGTAGCGGCAAGAATGGCAGCAACTTTTGATAGAATTTCTGGCGGAAGATTATTAATTAATGTCGTGACTGGTGGTGATCCTGTTGAATTAGCTGGTGATGGTTTGCATCTTAGTCATGATGGTCGCTATCAACTAACTGATGAATTTTTAACTGTTTGGAGAGAAATTGCTGGAGGTGAAATTTCTAACTTTGAAGGGAATCATCTCAATATTAAAGAGGGAAAAATCCTATTTCCTAATATCCAGAAACCTTATCCACCTTTGTGGTTTGGTGGTTCTTCTCCTATTGCCCAAGAAATTGCTGCCAAGCACGTTGATGTTTATTTAACTTGGGGTGAACCACCTGAACAAGTAGCAGAAAAAATCACCTCTGTAAAACGTTTGGCGGAAGCACAAGGTAGAACTTTACGGTTTGGGATTCGTCTTCATGTAATTGTGAGAGAAACTGAAAGTCAAGCTTGGGATGCAGCTAATGATTTGATTCGTTATGTAGATGATGAAGCTATTAAAAAATCCCAACAAGCTTATTCACGCATGGATTCTGTTGGACAACAACGGATGAAGGAATTACATAATGGCAGTCGAGAAGCATTGGAAATTAGCCCTAATTTATGGGCAGGAATTGGTTTAGTACGCGGTGGTGCGGGAACTGCTTTAGTAGGAGATCCTGATATTGTTGCCAGAAGAATGCAAGAATATACAGATTTAGGAATTGATACTTTTATTTTCTCTGGTTATCCCCATTTAGAAGAGGCTTATCGGGTAGCAGAATTGCTTTTCCCTCGTTTACCTCTGAATAATTTACCAACATTAGAACCGCAGTTATTAAGTCCTTTTGGTGAAGTTGTTGCTAACCAAGAATTTCCCAAACAACTTAAAGAAGAACTACGAGAAACAACGGTAGCCACTGTAGATTAGTTAAACATTTATTAAATTAAGAGGTTTAGATTACGTGACTAATATTTTAGCGATCGCTGGTAGTCCTTCTCATCCTTCCAGAACCTACGGACTTTTGGAATATGCAACTCAAATTGTTTCCCAACAAGGCTTGAAAACAGATATTATTTCTGTGCGAGATTTACCTGCGGAAGATTTAGTTTTTGGACGTTATAATAGTCCAGATTTAGAAAACCCAAAGGCATTATTAGAAAAAGCAGATGGCGTAATTATTGCCACTCCAATTTACAAGGCAGCTTATACTGGTTTACTCAAATCTTTTTTAGATTTATTACCACAAAAAGCCTTAAAAGATAAGGTTATATTGCCTTTAGCTACTGGTGGTACAATCGCTCATTTATTATCAATAGAATATGCCTTAAAACCAGTTTTAGGTGAACTAGGTGCAAGGCATATTTTAAGTACGGTTTATGCAGTAGATAAGCAAATTCAAATTCAAGCTGATGGAAGTTTACAGTTGGATGAAGAACTTGATCAACGCCTAAAAGAGGTTCTGAAAGAATTTGTAGAGGCTGTTAACAAATCTTCACCTGATGTCAGGGAATTAGCATATAGTGACTAAAGGTATTTATGAATCAATACTCTGATTTGCTATCTGAATTATCTGATTTTATTTATCCTCGTAATCCTTATTATGGAGATATGAAGTCAGAATATTTAGAATTTAATGCTCAACTTCAAGATTTTTCACAACGAGTGAACTATATTTCCTGTCTACAAACTGGTGGTAAACTTTCCTCAGAAGAAGCCAGAAATGTTGAATTTCGTTACAAAAGTTTACATATTCAGTTATGGTAGTCCTATTAAGGGTGAAAATGTCAACATCTCATGATATCTTCCATGAACATAACTAATTTGTTGACACATACAAGCTTGAAGATAGCGGAAT
>JBJTTJ010000106.1:0-7316 GCA_046080125.1 Cuspidothrix sp. | reverse complement strand
TGGTAGTCTTTTTTTGGAAACTTAATTGGAACACAATCGCGTCTGGCTAAGGCGTGAAAGTCTACTGAGGGATAACTGCTCCCATGCTCCCGTTGAAGTAGAAAGTAAAGTCTAGTTTTGTCTAGGTTTTATATAGCAGTTGCATCTAGTAGCATTAAACTCTTGACTAAATCACCTGTGCGGAAAATCATTATCGCTGGTAACTGGAAAATGTTTAAAACCCAGGCAGAATCCGCAGAATTTTTAAGTGGATTTTTGCCTCACTTGGAGGAAACACCTTCACAAAGAGAGGTGATACTATGTCCTCCCTTCACCGATTTAAGCTTGCTTTCCAAATCTTTACATGGTAGTCGTGTAAATTTGGGCGCTCAAAACGTCCACTGGGAAGAAAATGGCGCATATACGGGAGAAATTGCTGCTCCCATGCTTCTAGAAATCGGTGTGCGTTATGTCATTATTGGACACAGCGAAAGAAGACAATTCTTTGGAGAAACAGATGCAACTGTAAATCTCCGTCTCAAAGCAGCCCAAAAATATGGACTCATACCTATTCTCTGTGTTGGAGAAACAAAACAACAGAGGGATGCAGGAGAAACCGAATCAATAATTAGCGCTCAATTAAAAAAAGATTTAGTAGATATTGATCAAACTAACTTGATCATTGCCTATGAACCAATTTGGGCTATTGGTACTGGTGATACCTGTGATAGCAAGGAAGCAAATCGGGTAATTGGTTTAATTCGCAGTCAATTAATTAATCCTCTAGTTCCGATCCAATATGGCGGTTCAGTCAAACCGAATAATATTGATGAAATCATGGAACAGCCAGAAATTGACGGTGTGCTTGTGGGTGGAGCTAGTCTAGAACCCGATAGTTTTGCCAGAATTGTCAATTATCAATAGTGGGGATAGGGGGATGGGGGTAAATCAATTCAAAATTCAAAATTCAAAAGTTTTATGTCCAGTAAGTTAATTATGGGCGATCGCTGTTTTACTTGGGGAGAGCGAACTTATGTGATGGGGATTTTGAATGTCACCCCTGATAGTTTTAGTGATGGTGGCAAATTTAACACCATCTCCGCCGCTTTAACTCAGGCACAAAGGATGGTGTCCTCTGGTGCTGATATCATTGATATTGGCGGACAGTCTACCCGTCCCGGTGCAGAAGAAATATCACTGGAAACGGAACTGGAGCGTGTACTCTCGGTTTTGGAGTTGTTACGTCCATTAATTGATGTTCCTATTTCCGTAGATACAACTAGATCAGAAGTAGCTAAAGCAGCAATCCAGGCTGGAGCAGATATAGTTAATGATATTTCCGGTGGTACATTTGACCCGCAAATGTTACCAACTGTGGCTAGTTTAGATGTACCGATTATCTTAATGCACATTCGTGGTAATCCTCAAACTATGCAACAGTTGACAGATTATCAAGATTTAATGGGTGATATTTATAATTTTTTATCAGAGAGAATTTCCGCCGCGAAGTTATTAGGAATTGACCACAATAAAATCATTATTGATCCCGGGATTGGGTTTGGAAAAAATCCAGAACAGAATTTAGAAATTTTGCGTCAATTGCGATCGCTAAAAAAACTCAATTCCCCTATTTTAGTTGGAGTATCTCGCAAGAGTTTTATTGGTCATATTCTCAACCAACCAGATCCTAAATTACGAGTGTGGGGAACTGCCGCAGCCTGTTGTGCAGCGATTTTTAATGGTGTAGATATCCTCCGAGTTCACGATATTGAAGAAATGCAACAAGTTACTTTAGTAGCAGATGCCATTTTTCGTAATTCTTAATTACCATCACCTGTCACCTAATTAGCCCCATTCCCATTCCCAGATTTTTGATGATGATTTTCTTCTACTGAATCAGAAATTAATTCTTGGAACATTTCTGTTGAATTAGCAGGATCTACAAAGACAATTTTAGCGTTATTACTTTCACCCAATTTTTGACTAGCATCTACATAATCTTGAGCCACTAAATAGCGTAAAATATCCTTACTTTCAGGATGTTTACGCAGGGCTTCAGCTATTATTTCTATGGATGTTTTTGTTCCTTCCGCCCGTTTAACTGCTGCTTGTCTTTCACCTTCTGCCGCTTCTATGGCTGCCTTTTTCTTAATTTGTGCTGTTTGTTGTTCTTGCATTGACTTGCGTACAGCCTCCGGTGGGTTTATACTTTGAATGTCTAACCGGATCATTTCTACTCCCCAACCCGATGCAATTGGATTTAATTCTGCTAATATGTTCTTGTGCATTTCTTCTCTGGACATATTAGTATCCTCTAAGGTATTGTTGGCTATGTTTTCCCGGAGGGTGGTTGTGGCTAAATTGCTGAGTGCTGGTTGTAAATCATCAATTGCATAATAGCTTTTTTCAATGTCCTGGATGCGCCAATAAAGAATAGCATCAACTTCTAAATACACGCCATCTTTAGTAATGACATTTTGCGGTCTAACATCTAATAACTGCTCTCTGGTTGTATCTTCCATCACTATTTGATCAATGATGGGAACAATGAAACTTAGTCCGGGGTTAAGTTGGCGATGATACCGCCCTAGTCTTTCCACTAAAGCCACATTACCCTGATTTACGAGCTTTGCGGATGCTAACCCATAACCAACAAGAACTAAAAATATGATAAAAATTATTGGATCCATTATTCTCTCCTGTTTCAGCTTTTGGCAGAATTGATTGTTATGTTTATGAATTTACTAACTTTAATTTTAAATTGGTTGAATGTGTAAAAATTTATCCTAATTTAATGACTATCGCCAGCAAAAATAAAAAAATCTCAGGCGCAAACTTAAGGAGATGGTAGGGGCGAAGCATTTGGGGATAAGCTATGGCTAAAACCATTGATTTTCCGTCCGAATGCTTCACCCTCAAGATTAACGCTTCGCGTGAGACATCATCCTAGGTTAACCACCGAGCCGCGTCTTTAGCGTGGTAAGTTAAAATTAAATCCGCACCAGCACGCTTAAAACCTGTTAGGGTTTCCATAACTACCCGTTGTTCATCAATCCAACCATTTAAAGCCGCAGCTTTGATCATGGCATACTCACCGGACACATTATAAGCCGCTACAGGTAGATTACTTGCTTCCTTCACTCGCCAGATGATATCCATATATGCTAAAGCTGGTTTAACCATAAGGATATCAGCACCTTCAGCTATATCTAACTCAATTTCTTTAATAGCTTCACGGGCGTTACCGGGGTCCATTTGGTAGGTGCGGCGATCGCCAAACTGTGGTGTAGAATCCGCAGCATCTCGGAACGGTCCATAATAAGCCGAAGCATATTTAGCAGCATAGGACATTATCGGCGTATCCGTGAAACCAGCCTCATCCAAACCGGCGCGAATAGCTTGAACAAAACCATCCATCATCCCAGAAGGGGCGATAATATCTGCACCCGCTTGAGCTTGAGAAACGGCGGTTTTCTTTAACAATTCTAAAGTCGGGTCATTTAAAACCCGTCCGGTTAAATCACCAACTTGTAAGTAGCCACAATGGCCATGACTTGTATATTCACACAAACAGGTATCTGCTACCACAATTAAATCAGGAACTGCATTTTTTACTGCGGTTGCTGCTTTTTGTACTATCCCACAATCATGCCAAGCGCCCGTAGCATCTACGTCTTTATCTTCAGGAATTCCAAATAAAATAATTGCCGGAATTCCTAAGTCATAAACCTCTCTAGCTTCCTCAACAATTTTATCTACCGATAGCTGATAAACACCGGGCATAGATTTGACTTCCTTTGCAATACCTTCGCCGGGTACAGCAAATAATGGATAAATCAAATTACTAGTAGTTAGAACAGTTTCACGTACCATACGACGTAATTGAGTATGGCTACGCAAGCGGCGGGGACGATGTATTGGAAACATAAATTTTGTTCAAACAAAACAATACAATGGACACAGAATAAAGCGTCACAAAACGATGTTTTTAGATTGCTCTATTCAGACAAACTACAATCAGTGCTTAACTGTCTTTTGCCCTGCTGTTGATGAAGCTGTGGGGCAATTTTATATTTTACAGCTTGAGGTACACTAGCTGATAATAAATTCGCAAAAAACAATCTTAAAAAATTAGATCAATTGATTCAGGTAAATTGTTAATTCAAAGATTGGTAATTAATTAAATTACCATATTGTTTACTAATTTGACCCTACAGAACCCGAAAAATAAGCGGATAACGCCAAGGTTCACTAGAATTGCTAAAAACCCCAATTAGTGCCAAGATAGTTAGTCCCCAGTGCAGTAGATAACCCACTCCTAGAATTGGTAACAAAACAAATAGTGGTAAAATCAACCAGCCGGTTAAAAATAACAATCCTCCCAAGATCGATCCGTATAACCAAACGTTAAAGTGAAAGTTGATAGATTCTTTGGCGTTTTCCTTGACGACGGGATCATCGGTAACAAATAATATAGCTATAGGTATGCCAACTGATACCACCGCAGTGCTGAAAAAAATAGCACCATGACACAGTGCGGACAGTAATTTTCGTTTGTCAGTGTCGTACATTCTTTTCTCCTATTCAATTCTAGTTAATTATTATATCAAGAATCGGTGTTTATTCGATTTAAAACATTACCTCTATTCTTAAATATATGTATGCGATAATTTGGCAAGGCCATAACCCACCCTAAAGTTATCATTCCCAAATTCCCAAATTCTTTGATTAATTGTGTCTATGAATGACAAATTGATCACAGAAGTTGGAAGTTGGGGATCTTTTGCCTAACCTGAATTATGAGGATTGATCCGAGTAGGATATAATTTAAAAGCAACAATAGGTATTGCAGTTGCTACAATCAAAGCAGCGATCGCTAAAATCACAGCAATGATCAACACCATAGACCTATTAAAACAAACCACCGCAGGATTAATGATGCCCAGTGAATCAGAATATCCGTTTGAGGTTTTTAGCTGGGAATCTTTTCCCTTGAATAAAACCACTCTATTAGAAAAAACAGGTCATTCTCCGGATACAACAGTTGAACTTGTCGGAGTTGATGATTTTTTTCGTGTGGCTACCACAGAAGAAGATTGGCACGAAGCAGAGGAAAAAGAAACTGTGAGAAAGTTTCAAACTCTTGTAGATACGCTGAAAACAAATCTTAATAACTTACAAGTTTACAAAATTGGTGCTAAAGAAGTTAACATTTACATCGTTGGTACTAACCCTGATGGTATTGCAGGTATTTCTACTAAAGTTGTCGAAACCTAAAGATTATCAATTTTACTTTCAATGACCTCTTGAATGTTAGGAGAAATATTAGACAGAAAATCATATCCTGTCAATTTCTCTAGTTCATCAACACTGGTTCTAAAAACCCTCCAATTATTATCAAGTTGTTCATCATTGGGGATATTTACAGCAATCACGCGGGTATTAGCGGTAATTCCTTTTAATCCAGTACCAGGATTATCCAAGACGACAACAATTTTCCAGGTAGACTGGGGAATTGTCACCAAATTCTTTAATTTACCCTTACCGCCATAAGTTCCAGCAATAATATAAAGTTCCTTACCTTGTTGTACTAATTCCCTAGAATAATCTTCCAAATTCCCCCAAGTATTGCGATTATTATCAGGTGTCTGGGGCATCATATTAGTCATGAGGAAGGTGGCGGCATTATCTTCAATAGTGCAGTTTCTATCAGCCGATGGTGTAACGTGACCTCTATCATACCCTGAACCATTATAAGCAGTGGGTTTAATGCGTTCCCAACCTTCAGGTAAAGTATTATCTGGTCTAAAGTTATCCTGACGTTCGGCACTGCCAAACCATGATTTATTTAACTGCCAACTTACCCAATTAGGAGTGCCATTACTGCGATTGTAGGATAATGCATACTGGGGTTTAATCATTAAATAATTATCAGGATTATTAATCTTAGTTGTGGATTGACTAGGATTTCCTAATAATAAATGAACTGATGGTATAATTTGAGGAAATAATTCTGGTTCTGATTCTAAAGTTAATTGTGCTTGTGCTGGTGAACAAATCAGCAATATAACTAAAACTACTAAACTCCAAAAACTACCAATCTTGACAAGTTTTATCATAAATGAATTTCTCTGTTGCCATTAAAACACTTAAACAAGATTCTATTTTATCTGAGGTAATATTTCAAGTAGGGTAATCCAGATTCAATCAGGTACAACAAACCGAGGATTTACTATATTGTTTATCTCGTGCCATTAACTGTAGTCAAGGGAATTGGACCCTGGACTGTGCAGATGTTGTTGATTTTCAGGTTATACCGTGGGGATGTTTTACCTGTTGATAAATTGGGTATTCGTAATACTATCCGTGAATCTATGCTTTAGCGGAACTTGCCAATAAAAAACACTCTTAAAAATCGCCCAACAATGGCAACCTTAGCTCCCCATCGCTTGTTGGTATCTGTAGGAAAGTTTAAATTTGAACCCACATTCCGCACCCTCAGCTGTCACAAAGAAAAATTACGGAGAGAGAAAATTAAAGTGGGTATAAACATAAACACAAGAAGTGAAAAAAGCATTTGAGAAACAGTAAAGTTGCCGGGGGAGAAAACCCCGATGTTATCACCTATTTTGCAGAACGAGCCAAATTATTTGACCTTTATGCGGTGGGTTAGTAAGGACATAACCCACCTTAAAGTTATCATTTAATTGACGAATTATTCACAGGTTGATTGGTCGGAGTAGAAGGTAATTTAACAACTGCAATCGGTATTGCAGTTGCGACAATCAGAACCGCAACAGCTAAAATCACAGCCACAGGTTTACCTCCAGATGTGACTAACACTGTCATAATGTTCTTGGTTGTTTCTCCTACAACTTGTGTTAATTCAACGATTTCTGATTTAGTGAACTTATCAACTATCTTCTCCCCAGTTTCCAAAATCTTGGTCGTGTTGTTGGACTGGACAGGAAGATTATCCTTTTCAGTAGGTTGTAGAGACATCGGTTTACACTCCTGTGGGGTGTGTTTTTTGTTTACGTCTCTATCATCACCTGGGGTATATACTAAATAGGTGGGGTGTTGTAGGTCATTTTTTATGAAGATTTATGTAGGTAAATGTAGGCAAATGTAGGTTTGTAGGGTAGAATTTAAAATCATTAAGCTGTTAGACTATGAATTATGCAAATTACTTACAAATAAGTAAGTAGATGAGAATAAATCAAAGTAGATTAAGTAATGTAAAAAAAATGAGCTGCTTTGGTAGTGAGGACTTGAGTCCTCAAATGAGGAATAAATTCCTCACTACAAACTTTGAATTATTCAGTCCGTTCTACTTA
>JBJTTJ010000105.1:0-14948 GCA_046080125.1 Cuspidothrix sp. | reverse complement strand
TTAGGTTCATAACCTTTTTCTAATAATCTATTAACACATTCTAAAACAACGAAATTCTCAGGTTGACTAAAATTAGAGGTAGTTTCGTCTTCTACTGAAATTTTATCCCCATAATCAATTTTCTCAGTAGCAAAATTAACTTTAATTACATAGTTTTTATGGTTGGGATAGGTTTTCAGGTAATTTTGTTGAAAAATATCCGATTCGTGTTCTATAAATCCTAAATGAGAAATAAGAGATTTGATTTTTGTTTTATCCATCTTTTTTACTGTGTATTGATTATATTCTTAAATCGGAAAATTAGTGATTAAATATATCTATTTTTCCTTTAATTCCGAAACTCTAAGATATGTTGGGCAACAATTTGTGATTGTTCTAAATGGGGAATATGACCACAATCTTGAATCCAAATTAGTTTACTTTGGTGAATTGCGTTAGCAAATTTGGGAGCGTCCCCAATTCCTAAAATTTTATCACTATCGCCCCACAAAATTAAAGTTGGTTGTGCAATTTTGGCCAGTTGTGGAAATTTAAAAGCACCATAACCGCCACTTTTCGTAAAAGCAATTAAAGCCTGAGTCCAATTCGGCATTTGTAGATGTAATGCTCCACAACATAAAGTATCCGCAGAGATTAGACTAGGATTTTTATAAGCAGTTCTACAAATGCGATCGCGCACCCTAGGATTGCGTAAAAACTCCGTTGCCCAATAATCTAAAGGTGGAAATATATATTTAGCTAAAGGAGAATTACCCTTTAAGCCGGCACTATCCATTAGTACCAGTTGTTTAACTGCTTCTGGATAGGTGAGGGTAAAATCTATAGCCGCAGCACCACCCATAGAAGCACCCACCAAAATTACAGGCTGATGAATCAAAGTTTGCCAAAAAGAGTAAAGATGAGATTTGATAGCTTTAGAACTATAATCAATACCTAATAATCTGTCTGTGAAGCCAAATCCCCATAAATCTACAGCCCAGACTGCGTTATATTCAGCCAGTAAAGGTAACAAACGGCGATATTCCAACACCGAACTATCAAAACCGTGAATTAAGAGAATAGGTGTACCACCGTCACCCTGATGGACATAGGTAGTATGAATGGGTTCATGAGTTAAAGGAGTAGAAATCGCCTGACGTTGGATATTTTTGGCCAAAGCGATAGAAGTGGGTTCTGTGAGTTGCCTCACTGCGGCGGGAAGAAAATTTGGAAACATAACCCTCAGTGTACAACAGGGATTAAAGAAAAGAAAATTTTGCTAAAAATTCAAATAGGGTACAAAATCCTCGTAAAATAAAAATCACTTATCCTTAACCCAGGAGATTTCAGTCATGCCAATGGCCGTTGGCGCAATTGAAACGTTAGGCTTTCCCGCCGTTTTGGCCTCAGCTGATGCTATGGTTAAAGCTGCTGCTGTCACCTTGGTATACTATGGTATTGCCGAAAGTGGCCGTTTGATTGTTGCTGTCAGAGGACAGGTAGCCGAAGTTAAAACAGCCGTAGCGGCTGGTATTGTAGCAGGTGAAGCCGCTTATGGTGGTCAGGTGATTACCCACTATATTATTCCCAACCCCCCGGAAAATGTAGAAACTGTCCTACCGATTCACTTCACGTCCAAATCTGAGCCTTTCCGTATTTTCTAAGTAAGTTGGCTATCAAAAATGGAAGCCCAGCTTCATAAACATAATTTGTAGCAACCTATAACTTTATATTCATAACAGGAGATTAAAAATGTCACTACAGGCTGTCGGATCATTAGAAACCAAGGGTTTCCCAGCCGTTCTCGCTGCCGCAGACGCGATGGTAAAAGCTGGTCGAGTTACCTTAGTTGGTTACATCAGAGTTGGTAGCGCCCGCTTCACAGTCAATATTCGTGGTGATGTTTCAGAAGTGAAAGCTGCCATGGCCGCTGGGGTAGAAGCTGCTGAAAATGTTTACGGTGGTACTCTGGAATCTTGGGTGATTATTCCCCGTCCCCATGAAAACGTTGAGGCTGTATTGCCTATTGCTTATACCGCAGACGTTCAACAATACCGAGAATCTGTAGAAAATCCTATCATTAGCAGTTCTAACAGAAGCTAACAGTATATAAGTTGGTAATGGGTAATTGGTAATTGGTAATGGGTAATTGCTAATTGCTAATCTCTTCCCTATCACTTTTGACCTATTTCTTGATCATTCCGATCACTGACATTACACCTAGAAATTAAATGGATCTCAGTAATCTGGGGAACGGTGTACCTACGGTCTATTGATAGTAATATCTTAAATAATAAATTAATTAGGAGTTATTCCCTTCTGGAAAATCATTAAATATAGCAATATCTACTTAAATGAGATCCAAAATTGACTGAAATTTATCATAGATAAATTATTAGTATCATATATTAGTAATTCTCTAAATTACTAGTTGGGAACTTTATCACCTCACCTGAATTATTACCAAAAAATAACCCAAGTGAACTAATTAATTCAAAATGGCGGTTGTGATGCAGACTTGACAATGGAGTTTAGAGGAGTGCAATATCGCTATGAGACAGGAGAGAGTAAATTTAGCCGAATATTGGCAACAGCGACTAGCTAGGGAATGTCCCGAACAAAATCAGGCAACTAGACAAAGTATTATTTCCTGGCTTTTGGGAGCAGATTTAGAACGGTTTGAAGTCCTTAATCCCAAGGAATTAGAAATCGCTAAACAAGCAATGGAATATCGGTGGCGGATTCTGCAAAAGCGGTATTTAGGAACAAGTAGAGAACAGGCTTATCGGCAATTAATTACTCGTTTGGGTAGTGTAGTGGCAATTAGAAACAAAATCCAGACCTGGGTAGCACTCAGCCGCGATCGCCAACGTAGCGTGGTTGATGTATTGCAAGAAGTTCTCCAGGAATTAATGCAAAGTGATTCATATATTCAACAACAAATGACTCACATAGCTGCATTAACTACAGATAAAAGATTGCGGGATACATTATTATTTGCCAGTGTGGAAGAATATTGTTTACGTCCAGTACGAAATCAACCGATTTTAATGTACCGCTTTGTTAATTACCTGCGGCGTATTCAACGTGGTGGTTTAACACAAGTACCTACCAGTGAATTAGTGAAACTTGTTTCGGAGGAAGTGCTGGCAGAAAACAATGATCACCCGGTGAGTTTAATGGATAATCAAGCGATCGCTCAATATCAGGAAAACCAACACCTAGAAGAACAACAAGCCACTCGTCAACTCGTCCAGCAAGAATTTGAACAATATTTATTAGCAAATATTGGCCAACAAGCAGTAGACTGGTTGCGCTTATATTTGCAAGGCAAATCCCAAGAAGAAATTGCCAAACAACTACAAAAACCCATCAAAGAAGTCTATAGACTGCGGGAAAAACTCAGTTATCATGCCGTGCGTGTCTTTGCTGTCAAAGGCCAACCAGAATTAGTTGACAACTGGCTTTCTATCTCTTTACAGGAACATAATCTAGGGTTAACAGAACCTAAATGGCAAGAATTACAACAGCAATTAAGCCCCTTAGCCCAGGAAATCCTCAGCCTTCGCAAAGCTGGTAACTCCATAGAGGCGATCGCCCAACAGTTACAAATTAAACCCTATCAAGTCCTAAGTGAATGGACAAAAATTTATCTTGCCGCCCAAACCCTGAGAACTCAAAACTGACTTGGTAGTAAATTCTCAAAATCAGATAGAATTGCTGTATATACCAGATTGCAAATCAAATTAAAATCATCAAACTACTGTGGTACAGGCATCTTGCCTGTAATATATATATCTCGCTCAGATTAAATATGCTCTAGAATTATAGACATAGACTCAACCACAGCAAAATAGTCTCAAAGACAAAAATTGACTTATGACTGCCACCATCAACACTGCTCCTGATTTAGCTTCCCGTCTCGTCAATAGCATCTTGGCTATTAAACCCTTAGCTAATTTTGCTAAACATCAAGCAAGAGACATGATGATTAAACGCGCCCGGAGAATAGGAGTTCCCTGGACCGAGGAAGTTGAGCAACTGGAAAAGCGTGATTGGAGCAATGATTGGGCAAAAGTAGAGAATCCCCTCATCAATTATCCAGAATACTATCTTCGGCCATTCCATGCCTATGAGAAAGGAGATTTAAGTTGGCAAGCTGCTTTTGAGTTAGAAGTAGCTGCTCGTACCGTCCATGCCAGTATTTGGACTGAAGCCGGAGCCCAAGGAGATGCTAAACTGCGTCAAAGTTACCATGATATTCTCATTGAGCAAATTCTCCTCGCCCCCCAAGATATCCTAGATTTAGGATGCGCTGTGGGATTAAGCACTTTTGCCCTCCAGGCGGTTTATCCTCACGCCAAAGTCACTGGTTTAGATTTATCTCCCTATTTTCTGTCTGTCGCTAACTACCGTAGTCAAGAACGCCAAGCTCATATTAACTGGGTACACGGTCAAGCTGAGTCTACGGGTCTTGCAGATGCTTCCTTTGATTTGGTTTCGATTTTTCTGATGTGTCATGAGTTACCCCAGTCAGCAACTCACCAGATTTTTGCGGAAGCTAGACGTATTTTACGTCCTGGTGGGCATTTAGCAATTATGGACATGAATCCCAAATCAGAAATTTACAAACAAATGCCAACTTATATTTTGACGTTGCTCAAAAGCACTGAACCTTATTTAGATGAATATTTCAGTTTGGACATTGAAAAAGCCTTAGTTGGGGTTGGTTTCCAAACTCCTACTATTACTAGCAATAGTCCCCGTCATCGGACTATTATTGCTCAGGTGAATAGCTAATTGATTTAATGCAGAGACGTTTCACGGAACGTCTCTACTAGGCATCCATGTTTAAATTTTGACTATTGCCTAATATTTCATCTGTTATATTCAATGTTAGTATATTCAAACTTTGTCTTTTTTGCCACTTCTTTTCAGGACTTACGCAACTGGCACAGGCGATCGCTATAATATAGTATTATTGTACTATAATAAATAACATAACTGGAACAATCAGTCTCCGTGCGGCCGTCTCAGACCCATCAACAACTCCAAAGTGTACTAAATATATTGCAAAACACTTGAAAAGTAGGATGTATAGCAGGTAAGGGCATCTGCTAATAACCTTTACCTGCCATATAACTTACTTTTTAATCAGGGAACCGAATGTACGGGGCAAACCCTTAAACCATTTCCGAAGTCTGCACCGTTGGTTGTGGCTGAGGTTGGAACATAAACAGCGAATAAACCACATCCCGGCGGATATTCACCATCATATCCAAGAACAACTCATAACCCTCACTCTTATACTCAATTAGCGGGTCTTTCTGACCATAACCACGCAAACCAACGGACTCGCGCAAAGCGTCCATTTGTTGCAGGTGTTCTCGCCACAAAGTGTCTATGCGTTGGAGAATAAAGAACCGTTCCGCTTGACGCATTAAACTGGGTTGGAATTGGTCAATTTGTGCCTCTTTCATATCATAAGCTATACGGGCTTGTTCATGGAGAAAGGCTTTAATTTCTGTCATGCCCATATCTTCCAATTGGCTAGACTGCATATCAGCCAAGAGGTAAACAAACTCCTTGACCTTATCCACCAACTTGTCTAATTCCCATTCTTCCGAAGGTAAATCAGGATTGATGTAATAATCAACGATGTCATCCATCGTTTTTTCAGCGTATTTAATTACCTGTTCCTTGAGGTCTTGACCTTCCAATACCCGACGACGTTCCGCATAGATAGCACGACGCTGGTTATTCATTACCTCGTCATACTCAAACACCTGTTTACGGATGTCGTAGTAATAAGTCTCAACCTTCTTCTGCGCGCCCTCCAAACTGCGAGTTAACATCCCCGATTCAATGGGCATATCTTCCTCTACTTGGAACGCATTCATTAAGCCGGCAACGCGATCGCCTCCAAAGATCCGTAATAGGTTATCCTCTAAACTGAGGAAAAATCTCGTTGTGCCCGGGTCGCCTTGTCTGCCCGCTCGTCCCCGTAACTGGTTATCAATCCGTCGTGATTCATGACGTTCTGTACCAATAACGTGCAAACCGCCTCTTTCTACCACCTCGTCATGTTCGCGGCTGGTAAATTCTTCATATTCATGTTTAATGCGCTGGTAAGCTTCCCGTAATTTCTGAATTACTGGGTCGTCAGTAGGGGCTTTTTCTGCGGCCACAGCGACTTTTTCTTCTGCTTCCAATTCCGGTAAATTTCTGTCACCATAAGCCCTGACAGCAAAATCTACAGCCTCTTTTAAAAGCTGTTCTGTTGCTTTGGTCAAATTAGTGGGAAAAATTTCTGGGGAAGCTCGCCAAGTTTTCACCTTTTTCCCTGGTACAAACCCTTGTCCGCCACCACTACCACCCATAGGTAGTCCTGAAGCCCTTTGTACAGCAAATTCATCATCTTCAGGGCTGACAATGCGGGGCATAAAGTATTCCCGTAGTTTCAACCGCGCCATATACTCGGAGTTACCACCCAGGATGATATCCGTACCTCGTCCTGCCATGTTAGTGGCAATAGTTACCGCCCCCTTACGTCCAGCCTGGGCGACAATTTCTGCCTCCCGTTCTACGTTTTCCGGTCGGGCGTTGAGGAGTTCGTGGGGGATTTCCATGTCCTTGAGCAATTCGCTCAGATATTCAGATTTTTCAACGCTGGTTGTCCCCACTAACACAGGTCTACCATTTTCGTGCATTTCGGCACATTCTCTAGCGATCGCTCGCCACTTACCTGATTCGGTTTTAAACACCATATCAGATAAGTCTTCCCGTCTTCTAATCCGGTTGGTGGGAATAATGGTCACTTCCCGTTTATAAATCTTTTCAAATTCCACCTCTTCAGTCTTCGCCGTTCCTGTCATTCCCCCCAATTTGGGATAGAGCAAAAACAGATTTTGATAGGTGATAGTTGCCAAAGTTTGGGTTTCTGGCTGAATTTCTACGTGTTCCTTAGCCTCAACAGCTTGGTGTAAACCATCACTCCAACGCCGGCCAGGCAATACCCGACCTGTAAATTCATCCACAATGACAACTTCATCATTACGGACAATATAATTCACATCTTTGAGGAACAATTCCTTAGCTTTAATCGCATTAAAGACAAAATGCGCCCAGGGGTCTTCCGGGTCAAATAAATCCTTCACACCCAAGAGATTTTCCGCCTCCCCAAAACCTTCGTCTGATAAAAGAACGTTACGATCCTTTTCATTGACTTCGTAATGTTCATCTTTTTTCAGAGTCAAGGCAATTTCCGCCGCTTGTAGGTACTTTTCTGTAGGTCTTTCCACCTGACCAGAAATAATTAAGGGAGTTCTGGCCTCATCCACTAGAATCGAGTCTACTTCGTCAATAACACAGTAATTAAATGGTCGTTGCACTACTTCCACCATGGAAGTAGCCATATTATCTCGGAGATAATCAAAACCGATCTCACTGTTAGTTACATAAGTAATATCACAGTCATAATTTTTCTTTCTCTCTGTTGGGGTCATAGTGGACTGAATTAGCCCTACACTTAACCCTAAGAACCGGTGTACCTGCCCCATCCATTCCGCGTCCCGACGTGCCAGGTAATCGTTAACTGTAATCACATGAACACCTTGACCAGTGAGGGCGTTCAAATAACTTGGTAAGGTAGCAACCAAAGTTTTACCTTCACCGGTTTTCATTTCGGCAATTTGCCCAGAATGGAGGATGACACCACCTAGGATCTGCACATCAAAATGTCGCAAACCTAACACACGCCGCCCTGATTCTCGAACCACAGCAAAGGCCTCTGGCAAAATATCATCCAGGGTTTCACCCTTAGCCAGTCGTTGTTTAAACTCAATGGTCTTATCTTTTAACTGTTCATCCGAAAGCGGTTTAATGTCTTCTTCTAAGAGATTGATTTCTTTAATGTAAGGGTCGTATTTTTTCAGTTTCCGAGCGTTGGGATCGCCCAACAAAAGGTTTAGCATGGCAGTTTATAGAGTTAAATCAAGGAGAATGGAAATTTTAGCTTTGGCTATATGATTATAGACGTTTAATCTAACCCAGCCGTTTTGCCTAGGGATGGGTGGAAAATGAGAATTGACTCAAAAACCGGATGAAAACAAACTAACCACTCTTGTACCGCATAAGGCAAGAGGTAGGAGGTAAAACATCTGCCTGATAGTACCGCCTGGCGTAAGCCATGTTTTGGTTTTCCAGCTTCTGTCTCATTAACTTGCAATCTGCTGTACAATCATCAGTTTTAATTAATATCTTAATATTGAAACTGTGTCATCGTATCATCTTGCCCAGAGAATGAGTGATTTATGCTAATTGGCAAGATAAAAAGGTTTTGCCCCACCCCCTACTCCCACTCTGGCGAAAGGCTACGGAAATCATACTTATCAGCCCCAATATGACATCTCACACAACTACCCATATTGATAGAATCGGGTAATTTGACACCAGGATGTAAAGCTCGAAAATAACGGGAGTCTTTGAAGCGATAGGGTGTGGTTTCTTCTTGTAGTTGCACACGGGAAAAGGTAAAAAGATATTTTGATACCAAAAGATGTTGAATCTTGCCTAAAGGCTTGATTTGTACACCGTAGTGTTGGGAATCTTCTAGGAGATTTTGCCAAGTTTGAGTCGGGAAAATAGCCGGCGGTAAGGCTATATGGCAGCTTGAGCAGTTTTCTAGATATAATTCCTCTCCTAGTTTGTATTGTGCTGGTACTACGTCAACTGTCCCTACTGAGTCCCCAGAAGTCGCACCATGAACACTGGTAGCCAATCCTAATATCCAACCAATGGCTACACTCCAGCCAAAAATCACCAACATAACGATAAGTAGTTGGCGTTTAAGACGACGATGGGATTTGGGTTTGACAAAATTTGCCATAAAGTCCTGAAGATGAATTTTTTGCTATATTACTCTGTCTCAACATCATTATTTAGACCTAACTCAGACAGTCCAACTTTTGTTTCCTCAATCTTTTGCATGGGTATTTCTCCTTCTACGGTAAAGTTAACTGTTACTGTTAATTTCACATCATTACCAGTTGCAAATCTACTTAACACGTGTCTGTAAAAATTCATCCATATTTGTGATGTAATTTCACCACTCCACTTTAATAATTTTGGTGATGCAACTGGGGTAATAATTTTAGTATCTTGTATTGGTTGTGGTTCATTTGGTGATTTTTTCGTATTACTATCATAAGATGTAGGTTTCTCTCTCGCAGTGTCGTAAATCAGTGTAGAATTTTCTTGATTATTTGGGTAAGTAATATTTTCCCCATTTGTTGATAGTCTTGATGAGTTTTTAAAAACAGTTTCTTTTGCAGCTAAAGCTATTTGATAAGCATCCGCTGTTGCTTTAGTAATGATAAACATATCCTCGGAAATTTCTACATCTCTAACAGAAAAATCACACTCAAAATAAAAAGGCTCATAACCATCATTACTTTTGCCAACATAGGCTAAACTTCCATCTTTGACACCACGAGAAATAACATCCTTAATAGCATCAATCTTAACATCAATATTTAACAGTCTGGGAAATAATGGAGATGCAAAAAAAGCATCGTGGACTGATTTAGTAGTCCATTCTGTAAATGCCGGTGGCCAATTTCTGATTAAAAAGCGGGGATTAATACTATCAATAATATCGTCACTTTGGCGTAAACGGTTAATAATTAAACTTACTAATGTTGTAGATTGACTAGAGTTAACTTGACCCAAATCGTTTACACGGATTTTGTTATCTTTACCCAATAAAGCCACGAATTTATAGGCATTCCACACACTTTCTTTTAAGTTAGATTCACATTTTTTGAGATTTTCTTGTAATTGCTGTTTTTGGTTATTGTCTAAACTTTGTTGTTCATCCTGTATATCTTCCCAGGCTAAAAGTTTTCTCGCTTCTTCTCTTAACTTTGTATCAGTATCAGCCATTGCCCAAATTATTCCACTCTTAAATGTGCGGTTGGATGTACCACATTCTTTAGTCATAGACTCAATCATTTTTAGGGTCTGATGATCCTGTAGAGAATGTTCTGGCGCTAATATTGCTAAAGTTAAAACAGGACGATTAGAAATCGTACTAGAATTTTCTGGAAAGTAAGTTAATTGTATTCCTGGATGGGAAGTAAAAACTTTTTCGATTTCGGCTTTTACCCTTTCTGTAATTCTTGATGATTGGACATTAGCGCGACGGTCGGCTAAAATTTTATTTAAGTTGGGTGATAAACTAAAACGATATTTATTTTTTTCTATTGACAAATAATAACAATCTGTAGCTAGTGTCTCTAAAATTGTTTCTACATTGCCAATATCTAAAGATGGTTCTCCCACTGCTAACCTAATTTCTGGTGTGGTAGATTCAGCCCGTAAAATACCACCATTAGATTCAAAAAATATGGTACTTGTAACTTTACGATGCAGTCGTGCTTTTTTAATTTGCTCATCAGCTACCATATCTAAACGGATAGCATGAGAATCTTTTTTACCACAAATATCTGTTGTAACTACACCTTCTAATCTATCTTCGCCTAATTGTCCAAAAACAGCAGAGCGAAATTGGGGGTCATCTAGTGGTGCAGTTCCTAAAGTAATTAAGGGGTCACGGTGTGCGCCTTGATATCCTTCTTTATAGGCATGAGATACCCATAAAGCTAATAAACGCAATATGCCCCTAGTACGTTGAAAACGGGGGACAACTTGCCATTTACGCTCAAATACCGATAATACTGAAGGATGGAAGGGATAGGTAGCATAAAAAGCTTCACGGGGGTTATCTAGAGGAAACCAACTGGGAAGTTGTTGACGGTGGTCTAGTACCCAGTCAGCGTATTCATTACAGGTATTAATAGCATCTTTTGGTAACATAATTCTACCATCAGCATTGACTGCCCCAGCATCCCATTCAAATAGTCTTCTTCTAATAATTTCGGAAGTTTCTGCTTCTGCTGACATCATGATAGGTTTACCCACCCTATCCAACATTTTTTTAAATCTTTGTTCATCCCCTTCATCGGCTGAAGTATATTCCATTTCTGACGCAGGAATAGACACTACTAACACCACATTATCTGAACCTCTAGCAGTTTCTGATAATGCTTGAATGAAATTATATAAACTGTTGTGATAACCATCTTTTCGATAGGTACTAACATAGTTGATAATTTCATCCATTAATATTAAACAGGGTTTATCTTTGGGCAGAAATTGTTTAATCACATCGCCTTTAGGTTCAGTAAATCTTCGCTCATGTTCTGCTAATATAGCTAAGGCATTTTCTCCACCTAATTGATAGGCAATTTCTCCCCAAGGAGTTTTCCGTAATGGTATACCATCAACTCCGCCACGGCCATGAATAGAATCAAATTCAGTGCCGACAAATACGGCTACTGCTGCTTCTGGAACTGAGGAAATACCAGCTTTTTGTAATATCTTTTGTACACCAGTCCAATTATTAGCAATAGCACCACCTTTAGCTAGGTGATAAAGTAAAGTTAATGCGTGGGTTTTACCACCACCAAATTGAGTAGAAAGATTAAAAATAGCAGAGGTTTCTGTTTTTTCACCAGATAAACGCCGTACAACTTGGGCAGCAAATTCTGTTAAATATTTAGTTAAATAGGTACGTTCAAAAAATCTTTCTGGTTGTTGATAGTCAGCAGGTGCTATTTGATTTCTTACTTGGTCTAAATGTACTGCAAATTCCGCAGCATCTAAAGGTTTACCTTCCCGTAGGTCTTCACGGGGTGTTAGTCCATCAATTTTGTACCAAGGTTTAATAGTTGCCATAGGTTTAAATGTGTGTAAGAGTGCGGAGTATGGAATGTGAGTAGGAAGTTTTGAAAAATATATTTTCCAATATCAGTTTATAAATTTACTAAAAAATTTCCAGGATTAATTCCAAGGATTAATAATTACAACTTTAGTACCAATAAAATCTTTTTCATTACGGGTAACAAGGGTGAGAGAATTTTTTAAAGCGGTGGCAGCAATGAGAGAATCTATAGCAGGTAAAGGTCGTCCATTTTGTTCTAATTCTGCCACTAGGTTTCCCCATAATACCATTGTGGCAATATCTAAACCTAAAATTCTATTTTCAAAGCGATGGGGTATGGTTTCATTTAACCATTTTGTAAGAGATTCTTTCCGTTTAGATATAGGAAGTTTATTGATACCTTTAGCAATTTCACCAATGGTAATTACACTCAGATAAAGTGTTTCTGAAAGTTGGGTATCTAGCCAGTTTAAAACTTGTTGATTTGGTTGTTTACTAATCGTTTCGGAAATCAAGCAAGTATCAAGAAGATAAGTCATAGGATAAAACTATCACGAGGTAAACTGGTATCTCTACTCAGGTCTAATTCTTCAGCTACTTCAGCTAAGGGAGATTGACGGAAAAATTCTGAAAGTTTACTTGGTTGTTCTGGTAGTGTTTGGTAATTTTTATTTTCCATAGTTAAGCTTTGTGTTAGTAATTGAATTATGTAAAGTTTATCGTTGGGAGAAAGTTGTAGGAGTTGTTGTTCAAGTTCTGGAATAACCATAATTTTGGTAGTGTGAAAGTGTGGACTGTAAGAAAAGATTATTTAATCTAAGTTCAAATGTAATTTAATAGCAGTTTTAACTAATTCCATTAATTCTGTACTCAAGTTAGTCCATCCCCAATAGTTATTTCCCAAATTGGGTCATTTTCTGCTGATGCTTCTCTATATGCTTGTTCTAGTTCTTGATTTCGCAATAAATCTAAGGCTAATTCAATAACTTGGGAACGAGATTTACACCCCTTACTAATTTTGTAGTTTTCTACAAACTGCATTAAAGATGTTGGTAAGGAAATTGAGATTTTTTCTGTTTGCATGGTATGACCATTAACTAATCTATTTCTTCTTACCTTAGAGTAGCATAAATAGTATTCTGTAATTTAATAGCAGAATCATGTAACACAGGCATCCTGCCTGTTAACAGGCTAGAAGCCTGTGCTACTATTTAACTGTACTATGTCCTGACTATTATAGTACGTTTTAGGATTTAATCACCAATGATATTAACTGTAAAAATAAGGATGTTGTAGGGTTCTAGCACTGCTAAACCCCTACAGATTATGCTTCGCCCCTACAAGTTCAAATGTAATTTAATAGCAGAATCATGTAACACGGGCATTTTGCCTGTTAACAGGCTGGAAGCCTGTGTTACTATTTAACTATACTATGTTCTGACTATTATAGTACGTTTTAGGATTTAATCAGAATATGGGCTTTGTGGACTAATTCATAATGTTATAGGATGCTGAAATGTCCAGTATTTGTCTCCAAATGCCACCATTTAAAAAAACCGTAGGGAAATGTAGCAGAATCGTCTCGACTACCTACTACTACGATGGTTTCACCGTTGAGTTTCATTCTGTCTGTTAAACTCATGGCTTGCAGCACTTCATCACGTAAAAAACTAATTAGGTGAGCGCGTTCTTCTGCACTGCGACGGTAACAAAAGACTATTCTTAAATCTGCACGCACGCATAACACTTTCCAAAGCGAGTAAGCACTGCGGTTAATATCTTTACTATTCTCTAATTCCATGACGGCGATAGGAAACCGCCAGCTTGTATTACCGGATGCAAAAGACATCACATCTAAAGCTAAGTATTCACTGGGAGATACAGGAAACAAACCTAACGGATGTCCTTTAGCGGAGGAATGCCAACCCATCGCTGTGGAAGTGGAAACAACGGTGGTAGTTAAAGCGGTTGTCCATTTACTGAGTTGTCCTTTTAAGGCTGCTTGTTTTAAGAGTTCAGCATTTTCCGGTTGCTGTAGGGTTTGCCAGAATTGAGTTTGCCACTGGTAGGCGATATTTTCCATCATCAGAACCCTAACCCCTTTTTACGTGCTAATACCCCATCTACCCAGCGTTTTTCCTCTGTACCGATGGGATACAATGCCGATAATGCCTGGGCAAGTCCCCAAAAGCGCGGGGCGTTTCCTGCTCCTTCATCTATTAAAAAGCGTTTTAAGGCTTCACTACGTCCGGCTGCAAATAAAATCATACTTTGGTGAATACAGTCTAATGTGGTGTTACCTGGTTGGGGTACATTTTTTGCTTCCCAGTCTGTATCATCGTCTGTTTCTGTGATACCCAAAACTGCAAATAAGTTAAGTTGTTCAGTTTCTTTCTTTTTGCCTTTTTTACCTTTGGTTTTAGTTGGTGTTTGGGCTTCTTCTTTCCCAAATAAATATTCTGTACGTTCTGCTACGGGTAACAGTCTGGCGGTGCTGCCTTTGACTTCTACTAAACGGGTAAGTTGTTCTAAATGTACGCCTAGTCCTTGGGCTATTTTCCGCGCTGCGTCAAATTCTAAGGTATAACCCCCGGTTTTACTGGTTTTACTGCTGGTTTCGTCGTCTTCGTCGTCGGGTTCTGGTTCGCTGGTGTCGTTGTTGTCTATGCTACCTGTGGAAAGTGTCCATAACCACATAGCTGTGAGGCGGGCATCTTCTTCAAAGCTGGTAGTATCGGCGTTGGAGAATATCATACTCAATGCTTCTTTGGAAACTGCCGCCCATACGTATTCTAGGTATTCTTTGAGGGTGACAAGTTCGCCGGAGGCTTTTTCTACGCTAGAGTAGCGGGAGAAGATTTCTAAGGCAGGTCCTAAGCAAGCAAAGATGGCATCTGCACCGACTACGCCTTCTGATGCTAGTCTAGGCATCCATTCATGGATGCGTTGGGGCAGTTCTTGGAGTACATCGCGCCAGTCGCCAATGTCGTTAGTGTTGCGGGGACGGCAGACTATATGGACTGATGAAGCGAGGGCGGCTGAGTTTTGGGCGCGTAAACGATTACCCATTTCGGTATCTATAGGCCATGAACCTGTCATAGTCCAACCAGCGTTTACCATTGCTTGTAATTGTGCTTCCCAGCCAGATGTTGATTTATGGGCAAAGACAATGACAGCTATGCCTTCA
>JBJTTJ010000104.1:0-6260 GCA_046080125.1 Cuspidothrix sp. | reverse complement strand
AGTATAATTGGTTTGCGTAGTAGCGATTTATAATCGCCGACAAGTTTTATCTCTTAACTCAAAATGCGAGATAATAGAGATAAGCTGAAAAACCTTTAATTTGCATAATTCGGGCGGGCAGGATGCCCACCCCACAAGAGTTTTACTTGTAGGCAATATGCGAGTTAAATGTTCAACAGGTTAAGAATTAAAAAAATAATTAGTATATTCAAACATGGCAATTTTACACGGAACTTGGGTAAGAAATCATCAAAATAGCTATTTCTTTATTTGGGGGGAAATTTGGCGTTCTTCACAGGTACATACTGAAGTATCTGCTGAAATTTATTTACACCCATTGGCTATGACATCAGGGGAATTAAATGAATGGTTAGAAACATCTAATTTATCAATTGCTAATTTAATTCAGCCAAATACTACTAATAAACAAAGAATTAAAGGTAAACCAGCAACAGAAATAAAATTACCTGTTCACTCCCAAATAATTTTTTTACCAACTGATTTTGTAGAGAGTAATCAATCAGAAATAATCACAATTTTTCCGGTTCATTCTGTTAACTTAGATATAGATTATCCATGTTCACAAGATTTACAATATTTACATCCTTGGAAAATTGAAGGTTTTTGTCTTACTCCAGCATTAGCAATTCAATTTCTTAGCTCTTTACCTCTAAGTCCAAATGACAGTAAAGCAGCTTTATTAGGAGCAGATATTCATTTCTGGGTACATATTTTTAGATGGCATTTAGATTTGATTTCTCGGTGTAAATTTCTGCCAAATATTGAGAAAAAAGATAGCAATTTAATTGCAAAATGGCAGGTACTTTTAGATAGTGCGATAGATGTCACTAGATTAGAAAAATTTGCCTCAAAAATGCCTTTAGCTTGTCGAAGCTATCAACAAAATACCGAAAATCTGGCAATTGATTTACCATTATTACCTCAAGAATTAATATTATCATTCCTCAATCACATTACAGATCATCAATTGCGGTTAATGGTTGGTTCTCAATCTCCCCTAGAACCGAGAATCATGATGTCTTTACCTAACCCATTACAGCAATGGTTAAAAGGATTAATTAGCGAAAATAATACAATTAATGGGGCAGGAGGAGAACGTTTAAAAACTACTTTAAAAGCCTGGACTTTACCCTTACAATATCAACTTACAGGGAAAGCATTATTTAGAACTTGTTTCCAATTACTCCCCCCAGAAAATCAAGAACCAAATTGGACTTTAAAGTATTTTCTCCAAGCAGTAGATAACCCGGAATTTTTAATAGAGGCAGCGATAATTTGGCAGCAGCCTGTAGAAAAATTAGTTTATCAAAATCGCACAATTGAACAACCTCAAGAAACCTTTTTACGAGGTTTGGGTTTAGCTTCTCGATTATATCCCAAAATTACCACCAGTTTAGAAACTGGATCTCCCGAATTTTGCCACTTGACTCCTACGGAAGCTTATGAATTTATAAAAACTGTAATTTGGAGATTTGAAGATAGCGGTTTAGGAGTAATTTTACCTCCTAGTTTAGCAAATCGGGAAGGGTGGTCAAACCGTTTAGGGTTAAAAATTAGTGCCGAAAGTCCTCAACAAAAATCAGGACGTTTAAGTTTACAAAGTTTATTAAACTTTCAATGGCAATTAGCAATTGGTGGGCAAACAATTTCTAAAGCTCAGTTTGATAAATTGGTAAAATTAAATAGTCCTTTAGTAGAAATTAATGGTGAATGGGTAGAATTACGTCCCCAAGATATCAAAACCGCTCAAAACTTTTTTAGTTCCCGTAACGAACAAATGTCTCTTTCCTTAGAAGATGCTTTACGTATTAGTAAAGGAGATACTCAAGTTATTGAGAAATTACCTGTTGTTAGTTTTGAAGCTACGGGTGCGTTAGAGGAATTAATTGGGGCATTAACTAATAATCAAGAAATTCAAACTTTACCAACTCCTGGCAATTTTACCGGACAATTAAGACCTTATCAAGAACGTGGTGTAGCTTGGTTAGCGTTTTTAGAAAGATGGGGTTTAGGTGCTTGTTTAGCGGACGATATGGGATTAGGTAAAACCATTCAATTCATCGCTTTTATACTTCATCTCCAAGAAGAAAATGTTTTAGAAAAACCAACTTTATTAGTTTGTCCTACTTCAGTTATGGGCAATTGGCAAAAGGAAGTAAGTAAATTTGCTCCTACTCTCAAGGTTTTAGAATATCATGGTGATAAACGTCCTAAAGGTAAAGCATTTACGGAAACTGTTAATAAACATGATTTAGTTATTACTAGCTATGCACTCATTCACCGTGATATTAAACTTTTAAAAACCGTTGAATGGCAAATAATTGTTTTAGACGAGGCCCAAAATATAAAAAATTCAGAATCTAAACAATCCCAAGCAGTTCGACAGTTAGAAACTACATTTCGTATTGCTTTAACCGGAACACCTGTAGAAAATAGATTACAAGAATTATGGTCTATTTTAGATTTCCTGAATCCTGGTTATTTAGGTAATAAACAATTTTTTCAAAGACGGTTTGCTATGCCTATTGAAAAGTATGGTGATACTGCTTCTTTAAATCAATTACGTTCTTTAGTGCAACCTTTTATTCTCCGTAGATTAAAAACTGATAAAGATATTATTCAAGACCTGCCAGAAAAGCAAGAAATGACAGTTTTTTGTGGTTTAACTTCTGAACAGGCTACAATATATCAAAAATTAGTAGATCAATCTTTAGTAGAGATTGAATCTGCGGAAGGTTTACAACGTCGGGGTATGATTTTAGGATTATTAGTGAAGTTAAAACAAATCTGTAATCATCCAGCCCAATATTTAAAATTAGCAACTTTAGAAAAACATCATTCTGGTAAATTACAACGACTAGAGGAAATGTTAGATGAGGTTTTAGAAGTAGATAACCGGGCTTTAATTTTCACACAATTTGCTGAATGGGGTAAGTTATTAAAACCTTATTTAGAAAATAGATTAGGACGGGAAATCTTCTTTTTATATGGTAGTACCAGTAAAAAGCAAAGAGAGGAAATGATTGATATATTTCAACATGATCCCCAAGGATCACCAATTATGATTTTATCATTAAAAGCTGGTGGTGTGGGTTTAAATTTAACTAGAGCAAATCATGTTTTTCACTTTGATAGATGGTGGAATCCCGCAGTGGAAAATCAAGCCACAGACCGAGTATTTAGAATTGGTCAAACTCGCAATGTTCAAGTCCATAAATTTGTTTGTACAGGAACTTTAGAAGAGAAAATCAATGATATGATTGAAAGTAAAAAGCAATTAGCAGAACAAGTTGTAGGTGCAGGAGAAGATTGGTTGACAGAAATGGATACTGATCAATTAAGAAATTTGTTAATATTAGATCGTCATGCAATCATTGAAGAAGATGAAGCTTAAAAAACCGTTAGTTCTTAAATCATGTAAATCCTAACTTAGATAAAAAATAAAAATATGAAAGAAAACATAGACCATGACCGCTTATTCAAAGAACTAATATCAACCTTTTTCATAGAATTTATAGAATTATTCTTTCCTCGAGTCCTCAAATATATAGACAGGGAATCAATTATATTCTTGGACAAGGAAATATTTACTGATGTTACCGCAGGAGATAAATATGAAACCGACCTGATAGCCAAAGCTAAATTTTTAGGTCAACCTTCTTATTTTGTGATTCATATTGAGGCAGAATCAGGTGCAAGACCGAAATTTAATCAAAGAATGTTTCGTTATTTTGCCAGATTAGATGAAAAATTGGACTTACCAATATATCCGATAGTGATATTTTCCTACGACTCACCGAAAACCGTAGCTGTGAATAACTATCAAATCAACTTTCCTGATTTTGAGGTGCTAAAATTTAATTATCAGGTGGTGCAACTAAATCAACTCAACTGGAGAGACTTTTTAACCCGTCAAAATCCAGTTGCATCGGCTTTGATGTCAAAAATGAGCATAGCACCAGAAGATAGGCCAAAGGTCAAAGCAGAATGTTTAAGGTTATTAGTCACCTTAAAATTAAATCCAGCTAAAATGCAATTGATATCAGGTTTCATTGACACATATTTGAGATTGAATAAAATTGAAGAAGATAAATTTCAAATAGAAGTAGGTACATTAATAACAGAGGAAAAGGAGGAAGTTATGCAAATTGTTACCAGTTGGATGGAAGAAGGAATTGAAAAAGGAATTGAAAAGGGAATTGAAAAAGGAATTGAAAGGGGAATCGAAAGGGGAATTGAAAGAGAAAAAAATTTAATTATTCGTCAAATTAATAGGAAATTTGGACAGATTGATCTAGAATTAGAAACCAAAATTAGAAGTTTAAATATAGAAATTATTGAAGCTTTGGGAGAGGCAATATTTGATTTAGATGATGTAGAGGACTTGCGAAAGTGGTTAGAGAATTGTTGATATATGAGTTTTCAATGTACTTTGAATAAATGGAGAAGGTCTATTGCTAACACCACAAAAAGATGAAAGATTATGAGTAACGAAACCTTACAAGCAAGTCGGGAATGGTGGTCACAAAGATGGTTAGATTTACTGGATTCTTACCGATTTAAAAAGCGCTTAGAACGGGCAAGAAATTATTATCGAGAAGGAAATGTTCTCAGTATTAAATTTAAAGCTGGGAAGGTATTAGCTAGAGTGCAAGGTAGTGAAGTAGAACCTTATAAAGTGTCTTTATCTCTTGATGCTTTTAGCGGGGAAGAATGGGGTTATATTTTGGAAACAATGTCCCAAAAAGCGATTTTTGCCGCTAAATTATTAGCAGGAGAAATGCCACAAAATATCGAGGAAGTTTTTATCAGTAATGGTCTATCATTATTCCCCTTTACTCTGACTGATATTCACAGTAAATGTTCTTGTCCTGATCAAGCTGTTCCTTGTAAACATATCGGTGCGGTATATTATCAATTAGGCGATCGCTTTAGTGAAGATCCATTTGTATTATTTCAACTACGTGGATGCACCAAAGAGCAAATTATCAGCGATTTACGTCAATTACGCAGCAGTAAAAATGTAAAAACAATTCAAGAAACATCGGAAATGCAACCAGAAGTTTCTGAACATCAATATCCCCTTAAAATAGATGATTTTTGGCGATATAATGAGCCATTAGAATCTTCTTTAGTGGTAATTTCACCTGCTGTGACTGAAACAGTATTAGATGTATTAGGAACAATTCCTCTAGCAAAAGATGAGGAAAATACAACTAATTTACCTGCTGGTGAATTAGTAATGAAATATTTACAAGCAGTGTATAAAGATGTAAGTCAAAAGGCATTTTTAGCAGCAATGAATGTGGGATCATAAGTTTTTATTCTTTCTTTCACTTTTTACTCCTTACCCACTCCCTCACTGCTTTTCTAATTGCTCGTCTACCATTTGCCCGATTTTGCTCAATCAATTTTGGTAAATATCGAATTTTTAAACTAGAAAATACTAAACTTTTCTCAGATTCCACATATTCCCCAGATTGCAAAAGATAAATTTTCAATTCACCAGAATCATAACACCAAATCTCAGGAACTTCCAAACGAGCATAAATAGGAAACCGATTTAAAGACTTATTGCTAACATCAATTTCTAAAGCTAAATCCGGAGGTGGATCTTTTTGCAAATCTAAATCTAACCTACCCCTAACTAAGGGTTCATTTTGAAAATAAAAACAATTATCAGCTTCAATTCCTGCCATTTTGCGTTCTCGCTTCCAGGTTGTTGAACCTAAACTTTCATAGTCTAAATCCAACTCTTCAGCGATATCTTTAACTGCATCACTAATTACTTCTTTATATTGTTCATGTTCTGGTAAAGGTGTCATAATTTCTAGATTTCCATCATCATAAGCCACCCTAGCAGCACGATTTTCTCCTAAATCTTGCAGCAGATTCTCAAATTGTTGCCAACTGATGTTATAAAGCATAACTCTATCAGCGCGATTTTTGGTTATTATCATTTGTATATCTCAGCATAAAATCCAAGTTACAGCAAATTGTCATCAAACCCGGAACAAGAACCCCACCCCCAACCCCCTCCAATATCAAAAATTTATCCTTTTCTTCCCCCCGCTGCGGGGGGATTGAGGGGGGTGCGATGAGGGGGCTAAGATGTACCTTATATGATTGGAAATCGCTGCAATTTAATTATAGCAAGTGACGATTCAGATTTTTTTAGGGTGCATCAAATCTGATAAGTCTGTAATAATAAACAGATTTTCAAGAACTGACACACCCTA
>JBJTTJ010000103.1:0-19621 GCA_046080125.1 Cuspidothrix sp. | reverse complement strand
TAATACATCGGCTAATCCTATTGGTTGTCCAGTGCTTTCTAAATCAGCATGAATCAATCCTGAAAGTTCTGCACTTTTTTGGTCTAAATGCAGAATTTCGATTTGAGATAAATCTGCTAAAAATTCTTGAATGCGATCATGACGATTTAATTTTCTCCATCCCTTAACAATTTCGGAAACAGTAATACAGAAATTGTATAATGTTTCCATATTGCTCTATATGCAATAGCATTGGCATTTATTTTAGGATTTTTACCTTTACGGATTTCTGAAGTAATATCTGTATCAATTAGAGATTTTCTCACTGCTCAATTCTTGCTTTTTATGAATTTCTATGGTGTAAAATATCTTCAACCATTTTATCTACTAATTCAGCATCATTAGACCATTCACCAATAAATGAATTATTGATAATTTCTGGTTTGGTTAATTGCTCAATCATTGCTTTGATTAAGTCGGCAACTTCACAATGATGTGTTTGTGTCAATTGTTCTATTTTCTCAAAAGTTTCTTGATCAAGTTCAATTTCTATTTTTTTCATGATTTCAGTTATTTTTATTTGATATAGTTATTATATTATAGCAAAGTTTTTTAAATCAACATCTAAATCAGTTTCATCATAATGAATATTAATGTTTCTGAGAGCTAATTCATTCTGAAATTGCAGTAAAGGCATTTTAGCCAGTTGGGATGCTTTAACGATACTAATTTTTTTTCTTTCAAATAATAAGATAATCAATTCTAAAACTAATTCTTTTTCTGATAATCCACTGGCTTGAACAATATCTTCGGAAATGACTAAGCTCATTGTGATTCTCCTGTTAACACAGACTATAAAAAGTATAACACATAGGTAGATATTTGTTGTTTTCTGGCATAAATTTGAGAACGGACAATTTTCACTTCTTCCGTAATTTCCTCTAAGGGTACAAGCAGTAACAATCGAACGCAGATGGACGCAGATAATTTTGTACTTCATTTGATAAATCATATCCTCTAATGTGACACATCGTCCGTAGACTGATCGTCCATAAAGACTCATAATCAGTACATGAATGAATCAAAACAAAAAATTCTTGATGCTTTAGGTTATCTGGTCAGACAACGTAGAACGGAGTTAGGAATTTCACAAGAGGAGTTAGGACTACGCGCTAACTTAGACCGCACATACATTTCTGGTGTGGAACGTGGAGTCAGAAATCCTTCCCTCACTGCTCTTGTATGTCTTGCAGATGGCTTAGGTATTAGTGTTTCCGTTCTACTGACAAATCTGGAAATCGAAGCCGATAGAATACAGTGACAAACCAACAAAATTTAGTCGAAACAATTCAGTATCAGTTGAAAACAGCCCCAACTCAATTGAAAGTTTTTAATTTGTTGTCAGATAAAAAATGGCATTGTCGTGGACATGAAACCAAGGAAATTGGATCTGATCAATATGCAGGTGGAGGTGGTATTCAAGGATTACAACGTGGAAATAAACAGCGACCTGGACTTGTTATTGAAACTGAGAGTAAATATTGTGAAATTTGCTTGAAGAAAACAAAGTGGGATAGTTGGACAGGAGAGATAAAATCGGCTAATTCAGCTTCTAATATACCAGCTTCTTTAGTTCAAAGAATTCTCCAGGTTTATTCATATACAGATGTAATAGAACAGAGACAAAGAGAGAAGCATGAGTTAGTTATTGATCATAGATTTCCTATGGAACGTTGGGGAGAAAGTGAAACTCCACATTTAACCTCTATGAGTGAAACCGAAATCAGGAAAAAATTTCAATTACTCAAAAAAGATGCTTCTGGAAATCATAATCTTTTAAAATCAAGAAGTTGTGAACGTTGTATTAAAACTGGTAAACGCGGTACACCTTTTGGCATTAAATTCTGGTATCAATCAAGTGAAGATTGGCCTTCTCAATATCAGCGAGGTGATCAAGCTGAAAAAGGTTGTATTGGCTGTGGTTGGTATGATTTTGAAACTTGGCGTAATGCACTTAACCAAAAACTATCTCAGGTTGATAAAAATGAGATAAATTAGCAGATTGTTTTCTGTTAATTGCAATATCATTTAGGTAAGGAATCAGTGCGTAACCAATACACTCTGCTAAACGTGGTGGAACAGCATTACCAATTTGCCACATCGCCTTTTTCATACTACCTTCAAAAATAAACGAATCGGGAAATGTTTGTAATCTCGCCATTTCTCTGGCGGAAATCACACGGTTTAAATAGGGGTGAATATGTGTACCACCATGATTTTCTTTCACGGTCATACTTGGTTTACCAGGATATTGTCTTTTGAAAGCATCAACGTATTTTGTATATAAAGAACCACCGGGAGGAACTTGAGCAAGACGTTCCATATACTCTAGTGAATGTTTAGTCCACTCGTGATTAATTTCTGGTATGGGGGTGTATTCTGGTAAATCAGAAATTGCTGACTCAATAGGTGTATATTCTTCTTGGTTTAATTGAGATTTAGGATAAGGGTTTGGCATTCCAAATCTATTGGCGATAAAAATAGCTCTTGGTCGAATTTGTGGGACTCCATAAGCCGCAGATTCGAGAATTGCCACAGAAATATGAGGATAACCAATAGATTCAAAAGCTTCAATAATTGCTGTCTTTACATCCCCTTTTTGTATTGTCAAAATACCTGGCACATTTTCCATTACTACATACCAAGGACGTATTTCGGAAACAACACGCACAAATTCATAAAATAACCTATTTCTAGGATCTTTTGGATCACGTTTTCCCGCTACTGAAAATCCTTGACATGGTGGACCACCGACAACAACATTAACATCAGGTGAGCCGATTTTTTCCAGCCAATCTTGAGAAGAAAATTGTTCAATATCTCCACAGAAATGATGACAGTGTGGGAAATTTCTTTTATGAGTAGCAGAAGCAATTGGACTAATTTCTACACTAGCTAATGGTGTTAATCCAGCTTGGAATAAACCTTGTGTAATTCCCCCAGCACCACAAAAAAGATCCACAAAAGAATATTGAGATAATGGACTTATTCGGGAACTAACATCAGTAAATATTTTATATGGATCAGAATTATCTTGATCGAGTTCGCGTTTAATACGCTCATAACGCCCTAACTTCGGATTTTTTGGCTTTTTGCTAGGATGATCCTCACCCTCGTTAGGAAAAAAAGAAATTTGTATTCCTTGCATTCGATAACTAAATATAAACGGTTGCTTTACTGTGACATATAGTCTACAATAAATCAAGTGTAGCAAAGTTGGCAACTTAATTCCAAATATTAGAAGTTAGACAATATTTATTCATAATTAAGCTGATGTGCAGCTAAACTGTATAATCAAAAAACCTGAAGTGACAGTAGCGCAAACATTTTGCTTGCATTCATTATCTAAATTAGAAGCACAACAGCTTATTCACCTATGATAAAATATCCGTTGCTACCATCAATTAGTAACAACGGATATTTTTCGGTATATTCCTACAAAAATTGGGAATAATTAACTATTTCTCTTTTTTCTCAAACCGGGGGGGTTCGCGGAAGGCGATCGCAAAAAAGAGTACACCTATCGCTAAGGTTAAAATCAAAATGTAAGCAACACTTTCCATATTTTTCAGATCCTGCCTGTTGAGCCAGTAATTTTAGTTTAGCAAGCCGGGACAAAGTATGAAGTGAATTTTTCAACTTCATACCTGATCCAAGTTTTAAGCTTCTGTTCTTCGGCGAGTTGTCTTGTCACCCAACTTCTGGAACAGACCCCATTCAACTTGTTCTTCTTCAATTTCTACACCGGCAAATACATCACGGTAAATTGTTCGTGAACCATGCCACAGGTGGCCAAAGAAGAATAATAGAGCGAATACAGCATGACCAAAGGTAAACCAACCTCTGGGAGAAGTACGGAATACACCGTCCGATTTCAAGGTTTCTCTGTCAAATTCAAAGATCTCTCCACCTTGAGCTTTACGAGCAAACTTCTTCACATCGGCGGGATCTGTAAGGGTTTTACCATTCAAATTACCGCCGTAGAAGCTGACAGTTACGCCAGTTTGTTCAAAGCTATATTTAGATTCTGCCCGACGGAAGGGGATGTCAGCACGGACAACACCATCTTTATCGGTCAAAATTACTGGGAAGGTTTCAAAGAAGTTTGGCAAACGACGAACTGTTAACTCGCGTCCTTCCGCATCTGTGAAAACGGCGTGACCTTGCCAAGATTCGGCAATACCATCACCATTTACCATTGCACCGGTACGGAATAAACCACCTTTAGCAGGGCTATTACCGACGTAATCATAGAAGGCTAATTTTTCAGGAATCTTCGCCCAAGCTTCACTCAGAGTTGCACCTTCAGCAACACTGGTTTGCACACGGCGCTGAATTTCTTGACGGAAGTAACCTTGATCCCACTGATAGCGGGTAGGGCCAAACAATTCGATGGGGGTGGTAGCGTTACCGTACCACATAGTTCCGGCTACTACGAAAGCAGCAAAGAATACTGCGGCGATACTGCTAGAAAGTACGGTTTCAATGTTACCCATCCGTAGGGCTTTATAGAGCCTTTCGGGGGGTCTAACTGTGAGGTGGAATAAACCAGCGATAATACCAACTACACCAGCCGCAATGTGGTGAGCAACAACGCCACCTGGGTTAAAGGGGTTAAACCCGGCCGGACCCCATTCTGGTGCTACTGGCTGAATACTGCCAGTGATTCCATAGGCATCAGATACCCACATTCCTGGGCCAAATAGTCCAGTCAGGTGGAAAGCACCGAAACCAAAACAAAGTAAACCAGATAAGAACAGGTGAATACCAAACATTTTTGGCAAGTCTAGAGCAGGTTCGCCAGTGCGAGGATCTCTAAACAGTTCCAAATCCCAGAAAACCCAGTGCCAGACGGCAGCTAGGAATAATAAACCAGAGAGAACAATGTGTGCAGCAGCAACGCCTTCAAATGACCAGAAACCGGGATCTACTGCGGTGTTTCCAGTTACGCTCCAACCGCCCCAAGATTCTGTTACGCCTAAACGTGCCATGAAGGGAAGTACGAACATCCCTTGTCGCCACATGGGGTTAAGAACTGGATCGCTGGGGTTGTAAATGGCTAATTCGTACAGTGCCATTGAACCAGCCCAGCCAGCTACTAAAGCTGTGTGCATTAAGTGTACAGAAATCAGCCGACCTGGATCGTTCAGAACGACTGTATGTACTCGGTACCAAGGTAGTCCCATTGACTACTAGCCTCCTGGATGAGTTGTGTTTACAAAGCAATTTTCTTACTGAGGTTCAAAAAGGACGGAAACCGCCAATTAGAACAATCTCTGAGTTTTTTTATTGCTGATTTTGAGTTTGGTAATACTGACTCACTATCATAGCTTATGTTCTTTTTCAAGAACTAGCTGTTTGAGTGTTGGGCGATCGCATGACCACCCCGTAGGCATTACTAAACAAAAATGAGAATATTTTAAAAAGTGTAACTATTGATGGAACGCTTTGCAAGGGTTTCTATCCCTGGGATTACCTAGCTCGCTCCTCAAATATCGTTGCTAACATCCAGAAATCCTGGTTATAACCTCATTTATCGGGAAATCAGAGCTGAAAGGAATTTCGCCTGACTACTTAAATATAGCAGTCTTTGGAGAAGTTATGAACAACAAGATCTCCGACTTCTAATGTTTAAAAATCAAATAGGAGTTCTAGTTCTATAGATTACAATATATGTCTTTGCGGTATTCCTATGATCGGGTACAAGTTGGAATCATAAAACTCTTAATGAATATTTACTGAAATTTCCTCACAAGTTCCTCAAACTTTCTGTTTAAAAGATATAAAAGCCTATCAACAGCAATTACCTAGAGTTGCCCCATTCTTAAAGGTTAAAAAAGATGACAATTAAAAACTTTGCCACGATAGACGGTAATGAAGCAGTTGCTAAAGTTGTCTATCCTCTCAATGAAGTGATTGCTATTTATCCCATTACACCATCCTCTCCGATGGCCGAATGGTCTGACGCTTGGATGAGTGAAAAACAGCCTAATCTTTGGGGTATTATTCCTTCAGTAGTGCAGTTACAAAGCGAAGGAGGAGTAGCGGGTGCTGTGCATGGTGCGTTACAAACAGGTTCATTGACTACAACCTTTACAGCATCTCAGGGATTAATGTTAATGATCCCCAATATGTACAAAATTGCCGGTGAACTTACACCTACAGTATTTCATATTGCGGCGCGATCGCTTGCTGCCCAGGCACTATCAATTTTCGGGGATCACAGCGATGTTATGGCCACCAGAAGTACAGGTTTTGCCATGTTATGCGCTGCATCCGTACAAGAAGCACAAGATTTTGCAGTAATTTCTACTAGAGCAACCCTAGAATCACGGATACCTTTCCTACACTTTTTTGATGGTTTTCGCACCTCCCACGAAGTAGCTAAAGTAGAAACAATATCAACAGAAATATTAGAAAAATTCATACCTATAGAATTAATTATCGCCCATCGTTCGCGGGCATTAACACCAGATAGACCAGTATTAAGAGGAACAGCACAAAACCCAGATGTTTACTTTCAAGCCAGAGAAACAGTCAACCCATTTTACCTTGCCTGTGCTGATATTACTCAGAAAGTAATGGATGAATTTGCAACAGCAACAGGACGAGAATATAAACTTTTTGAATATCATGGACATCTAGAAGCAGAAAGAATAATTATCCTCATGGGTTCAGGTTGTGAAACAGTCCATGAAACCGTAGATTATCTGAATAAACAAGGGGAAAAAGTTGGAGTAATTAAAGTTAGATTATATCGTCCTTTTGACACCCAGAGATTTATAAATTGCCTACCCAAAACAGCCCGATATATTGCAGTTTTAGATCGGACAAAAGAACCTGGTGCAATTGGTGAACCCCTCTACACTGATGTTATTACAGCAGTTCAAGAAACAAATCTAAAATCCCCAATTCAAAACTTGAAATTGATAGTTGGTGGTAGATATGGACTATCATCAAAAGAGTTTACTCCTGCCATGGTAAAGGCAGTATTTGATAATTTGATTTCTGAAACACCAAAAAATCATTTCACTATTGGGATTAATGATGATGTTACCCATACAAGTTTAACATATAATCCGAATTATAACATTGAATCAGATCACATTATTAGAGCAATATTTTATGGATTAGGTGCAGATGGTACAGTAGGAGCAAATAAAAACTCCATTAAAATTATCGGTGAAGAAACCGATAATTATGCTCAAGGTTATTTTGTGTATGATTCTAAAAAATCTGGTTCAGTGACAGTTTCTCATTTACGTTTTGGTCCTGAACAAATTCGTTCTACCTATTTAATCACTAAAGCTAATTTTGTGGCTTGTCATCAATGGGAGTTTTTAGAAAAATTCCCGATGTTAAAAGATATTATTCCCGGTGGTACGTTTTTGTTAAATGCACCTTATGACAAAGATGAGATATGGGATAAATTACCTGTTTCTATGCAGCAAGAAATCATTGATAAAAATGTGAGATTTTACGTTATTAATGGCTATAAAATGGCACGAGAAGCGGGAATGGGTGGACGTATTAATACAGTAATGCAGGTATGTTTTTTTGCTTTATCTGGTGTTTTACCAAGAGATGAATCCATAGCCCAAATTAAAAAATCTATCCGTAAAACCTACGGTAAAAAAGGTGAAGAAATCGTTCAGATGAATATTCAAGCAGTTGATAAAACCCTGGATAATTTGTATGAAATTAGGGAATCTGAGACAAAAAATAGAGAAAATTTCCATGCTCAAATTTCAGGAATTCCTAATAATGCACCTGCCTTTGTTCGTGATGTTTTAGGTAAAATAATTGCCCGGGAAGGTGATGATTTACCAGTGAGTACATTACCTTGTGATGGTACATATCCCACGGGAACATCTAAATGGGAAAAACGCAATATCGCCCAGGAAATTCCAGTTTGGGACCCGGACGTTTGTATTCAATGCGGAAAATGTGTGATGGTATGTCCACACAGTGTAATCAGGGGTAAAGTTTATGAACCAGAACAGTTAGAAAATGCCCCTGCAACCTTTAAAAGTGCCAACGCAAAAGAACACGATTGGCATGATTTGAAATTCACCATTCAAGTGGCGGCAGAAGACTGTACAGGTTGCGCTTTATGTGTGGATGTATGTCCCGCAAAAAATAAAGCTGAACCTAGGAAAAAAGCCATTAATATGGCAGAACAAAGACCATTAAGAGAACAAGAAAGAGATAATTGGAATTTCTTTTTAAGTTTACCAAATCCAGATCGCAGAAATTTGAAGTTGAATCATATTAATCAACAACAAATGCAAGAACCATTATTTGAATTTTCTGGTGCTTGTGCAGGATGCGGAGAAACCCCCTATATTAAACTGGTAACGCAATTATTTGGCGATCGCATGATCATAGCAAATGCCACCGGTTGTTCATCTATCTATGGGGGTAATTTACCTACCACACCTTGGACGAAAAACGCCGAAGGTAGGGGTCCTGCATGGTCTAATAGTTTATTTGAAGATAACGCCGAATTTGGTTTAGGTTTCCGCGTTTCTATTGACAAGCAAGCGGAAATGGCAGCTTATTTACTTCAACAACTTGCACCCCAAATAGGAGATAATTTAGTTACTGCAATTCTCAACGCTGAACAAAAAGACGAATCAGATATTTATGAACAACGAGAAAGAGTATCAATTCTCAAACATCAATTAGATAAATTGTTGAATGATACTACTTTAAACAATCTTAAATCCAAAATCCAAAATCTCAAATCCCTTGCTGATTATTTAGTCAAAAAAAGTGTCTGGATGATAGGAGGCGACGGTTGGGCGTATGATATTGGATACGGTGGATTAGATCATGTAATTGCTAGTGGACGTAACGTAAATATCCTCATATTAGACACAGAAGTTTACTCTAATACAGGTGGTCAAATGTCTAAATCTACCCCCAAAGGTGCAGTAGCAAAATTTGCCGCAGGTGGTAAACCAGCTACTAAAAAAGACTTAGGTTTAATTGCTATGACTTACGGTAATGTTTATGTTGCTAGTGTGGCCATGGGTGCGAGAGATGAACAGACATTAAAGGCATTTTTAGAAGCAGAAGCTTACGATGGACCATCCTTAATTATTGCCTACAGTCATTGTATTGCTCATGGTATTAATATGGCGACAGCAATGCAAAATCAAAAGGCTGTTGTTGATTCTGGACGTTGGTTATTATATCGTTATAATCCTGATCGTGTACAACAAGGATTAAACCCCTTACAGCTTGATTCACGTACTCCTAGAATACCTGTAGAAAATTCCATGTATATGGAAAATCGTTTTAAGATGCTGACTAAAATTAACCCAGAAAGGGCAAAAGAATTATTACAAGAAGCCCAAACTGATGTTAATACCCGTTGGCAAATGTATCAATATTTAGCTGCGAGAAAATTACAAGAAAGTCAACAAGTAGAACCAGTGAAATAATAGTAGGGTGCGTTACGTTGTCGCTAACGCACCAATCAGTAATTACCAATTAGCAATTACTAATGATTAAATTATGTCTAACAACCTGGACAAGGAGAACCAGATGCCCGTGCATTAACATTTACAACCTTAATTATTGCCAACTTGAGTTTAATTTTAACCAACCGTTCATGGTCATACACAATATGGGAAATGTTGCGTTGTCATGCTCAGAGAATATCATCACTTTCTAATATAGCCTTATGGTGGGTATTAGGTGGCGCATTAGTATTTATGGCTTTTGTTCTATATTTACCAATCCTACGTCATCTATTCCGTTTTTCCTACCTCCACCTCATAGATTTAGGTATTTCTTTAACGGCAGGAATATTCAGTATTGTGTGGTTTGAATTTTTAAAAATTTGGCAAAGAAACAAACAAGTAATAGAAAATTCTCCAGTAAAGTAAATTGTCAGAATCAGGATATCCGGGATTAAAGGATTAACAGGATAAAAACAGGAGTTTTAAGTAGTCGTACAAAATAAATTTTATAGTTAGGAGAGGGAACGTTACCAGTTAGCAATCACCAATTACCAATTACCAAACTTATGAACTTAACTACAACCTATCTGGGATTAGAATTAAAATCTCCCCTTGTACCCTCAGCTTCCCCCCTTTCTCAAGATGTTGACAACATCAAATTAATGGAAGATGCTGGCGCTGGTGCTGTAGTCATGCACTCTTTATTTGAAGAACAATTAACTTTAGAAAAATACGAACTACATCATCATTTAACCTATGGTACAGAAAGTTTCGCCGAAGCTTTAACTTACTTTCCTGAATCTACAACTTTTAGAGTTGGACCAGAAGAATATTTAGACCATATTCGCAAAGCTAAAGAACAAGTGGATATTCCCATTATTGCTAGTTTAAATGGTTGCTCTCCCGGTGGTTGGACTGAATATGGTAAGTTAATGGAAGAAGCGGGAGCATCTGCTTTAGAATTAAATATTTATTATGTTCCCACTGACCCCAATGTAACAAGTTCAGAAATTGAACAAAACTACATTGATATTCTCATATCTGTGAAAAGTGCTGTAACTATTCCTGTAGCTGTAAAACTCAGTCCTTATTTTACCAATACTGCGAATATGGCTAAACGTTTAGATGATGCCGGTGCTGATGGTTTAGTATTATTTAATCGTTTTTATCAACCAGATATTAACTTAGAAACTTTAGATGTAGAACCTCATGTATTATTGAGTACCGCCCAAGCCATGCGTTTACCTTTGCGGTGGATAGCTATTCTCTATGGTCATATTCATGGTAGTCTAGCTGCAACTAGTGGGATTCACAATGCCCATGATGTGATAAAAATGCTGATGGTAGGCGCAAATGCAACTATGCTGTGTTCTGTGCTACTACGGCATGGTATTGATCATATTTGTTCTTTGGAAAAAGACATTAAGGAATGGATGGAAAAGCATGAATATGAGTCTGTTAAACAAATGCAAGGTAGTATGAGTCAACTCAACTGTCCCGATCCTAGCGCATTTGAACGCGCTCAGTATATGAAAGCGTTGCAAGCTTATCAACCAGAATGGGGTAGACAAATAAGAATGTCACCACAGATGAGGTGATTGGTAATGAGTAAGTAGCTGGTCTAATAAATAGAAAATGTGGGATCAGCATACATTCGACAAGCTGTTAACAGGCTAGAAGCCTGTTACCAGTTTCAGACTCCTCTGTATTGATTGAAGTCTCTGACTTCTAAACTCATTCTCATACTCTGTATAGGAATGAGGGTAACTTCTACCTCCTAAACTCTTGAACTTCTTATGAACAAACGTATTGGTATTTTAACAAGTGGTGGTGACTGTCCTGGCCTCAATTGTGTAATTAGAGCGGTTGTAAGTCATGCAATACTTACGTATAATTGGGAAGTTGTTGGTATTCCCTATGCTACCCAAGGTTTATTAGAACGGCAAACTATGCCTCTAAGTATGCACGGTTGGGATTTACGAGGTATTGATCCTTTATTGAACATGGGAGGAACGATTTTAGGTAGTATTAATAAAGGCGATACTTTAGCTTCAGCTAGTGAAATTTTAGCTAGTTATAAAGCACTGGGTTTAGATGCTTTAATTGCTGTGGGTGGAGATGGCAGTTTAAAGATTATTCATCAATTAGCAACTTTAGGTAATTGGCATTTAGTTGGTATTCCTAAAACTATTGATAATGATGTGGCATTAACTGAACGTTCCATAGGTTTTGATACGGCGGTAAATACAGTTGTTGATTCTATTAATCGTCTCACATTTACTGCCGCTAGTCATGACCGCGTGATGATTGTGGAAGTTATGGGACGTACTGCAGGACATTTAGCATTACATTCCGGTATTGCCAGTGGTGCAGATGTGATTTTAATTCCTGAAATTCCTTATACTATTAAGGGAATTTGTGATCATTTACAGCAATTACGCGATCGCTGGCTGCGCAAATTTGCTATTATCGTGGTCGCTGAAGGCGCTACACCCTGTTTGGAAGATTTAAGTAGTGGTGATAGTTGTCATCTGGAAAATAGTCCATCTCAACTTTTGATAACTTCTAAATGTGGTCGTGGTCAATATATTGCTGATCAAATTTCTCATTTGACCGATCATTTTGTAGATACCAGAGTTTCCGTCTTAGGACATCTTCAAAGAGGTGGTATTCCCTCAGCATTAGATCGTCTCACTGCTACGGTTTTTGGCAAAACGGCTGTTGATTTAATTGCCCAAAATAAATATGATCAAATGTTAGCCTGGCAAAATGGAAAGGTTGTCAATGTTTCTATTCAAGATGCTGTAGATAAAAGTCCCTCACTGGTAGATACCCATGGTTATCTAGTCCAAAGCGCTCAATCTTTAGGAATATATGTTGGGGAAGAAACTCTTAGACAATAGCAAAATTCAATCCTGCTTATACTGATCTGTATCTTATTCAACTCCATACCGCTATATCAACTCATCTGAGGACAAAATGTAACTTGTCTAATAGTTCTTGATGAGTATAGGGTTTTAGTAAAATTTCTGCTACCTGGTTCTGATCATTTATTACTGGTAAATTCTGCATATTGTGCCCACTACAAGCAATAATTTTTATTTGAGGATTGATTTTTTTGAGTCGGCGAATAGCAGAAATACCATCCATTTCGGGCATCATCATATCCATTAATACTACTTTAATCTGATCTTGATATTGGGCATAAAGAGCGATCGCTTCTTTACCATTTTTAGCAGTCATAGTTTTATAATTATAATTTTCTAAAATGCTTCTTGTTACTTCTAGAATCGTTTCTTCATCATCTACTAACAAAATTAGTTCTTTTTGTCCTTGAGACATTTCTAAATGAGGAAATTCTGAAGCCATAGGTTCTTGATTTACTGCCGGTAAAAATATCTGAAACGTGCTACCTTTACCAAGTTTGCTATCAACATTGATAAAGCCTTGATGACTCTTAATAATCCCTAATGCTGTTGACAATCCTAACCCTGTACCTTTACCAAAATCTTTAGTCGTAAAAAATGGTTCAAATATTCTCTCTAATGTTGACGATGACATTCCCATCCCTGTATCTCGCACAGTAATCACAATATAATTACCAATTTGGGCATCACAATTTATCTTGACCATTTCCTCACTAATATATAGATTCTCCGTATAAATATAAAGATTACCACCATTGGGCATAGCATCACCAGCATTAACAACTAAGTTCATTAATACTTGATGTAATTGAGTTTTGTCACCGGAAACATTCCATAATTTATGATCAAGATGCGTAAAAAATATGATCGATTTTGGTAGTGTTTGCCTAGCAAAATCAATAATATTATCAATCAAAGTATTGACCTGTAAAATAGTATACTTACCCTCAACTCCTCTGGCAAAAGATAACATTTGCTTAACTAAAGCTGCGCCCTGTTTAGCGTTATTTTCGATAATCGTTAGCATTTGATGATGACGAGCTTTATCCTCAGATAATCTTCCTTTTAACAATTGAGCAGACCCTAAAATCGGAGTCAAAATATTATTAATATCATGGGCAATACCACCAGCCAAAGTACCAATACTTTCCATTCTTTGAGCGCGGAAAAATTGCTGTTCTAGTTGTTTCTTTCCTGTAATATCAGTATCTACTGTCAGAATTGATTTAGGTTTTCCATCAGCATCTAACATTAATGTCCAACGACTTTGGACAATAATTTCTTGGTTAAATTTTGTCTGTTTACGTAGCTCACCTTGCCAAGAACCACATTTAAGTACAGACTTTAATGCTGTTATTTCCTGTTGATAGGTATTACCATAATAAAAAATGTCTTTACTCTTTTTACCAATAACCTCCTCGCTTTTCCAACCATATATTCTCTCTGCACCCTGATTCCAAAATAAGATTTTTGTTTTAAAATCACGGACAAAAATTGCATCATTAGCAATGTTTAACAGAGCGGCCTGTTCATATAATTGTTGTTCTGTTTGTTTACGTTCAGAAATATCTCTAGTGATACCAATTACCCTTACAGACTGACCATTTTCATCATCATGAACTTTACCTCTAGAACTTAACCAATGAACAGTACCATCATTCCAGACTACGCGGTACTCACAAACAAAATCCACTTTTTGATTAATCGCATCCTCTATACCTTGACGATAATATTCACGGTCTTCAGGATAGAGTAAATTCCAAAAGTTTTCATCTATTTTAAATGTGTTATGACTAGGTAAACCATACATTAATCCTAGATTGGGAGATAAAATAGCTTCGTTTGTCTCCATACACCAATCCCAGATTCCTATATTTCCTGCTTCTAATGCTAAAGTTAGTCTTTGTTCACTTTCTTGTAAGGACTTTTGTATTTTTTCCCGTTCCATAATTTCCTGTTGTAATCGCTGGTTAGCAACTACTATTTCTGCGGTACGTTGTGCTACCCGCATTTCAAGAACATCACTATCTTGACGTAATCTTGCCTCTAATTGTTTGCGATGACTAATATCAGATATTGACCACATAAAACCTGTAATTTCACCTTGACTATCATGGAGATAATTAACTCTGACACTAATAGGAAATGGAGGTGCTTTGCGAGGCTGTAAATACATTTCCCATTCTTGTAAATTATCTAATTTTTTTAATCTTGATAGATATTGACTACGATACTGTTTAGCAATAAATACTAGCAAAGGTTTACCAATCAAATGGTGTTGAGAAATACATAGCAGAGATGCCATGGCGTAATTGGCTTCTTGAATTACACCTAAAGTATTAGTTAAAACATAACCATTAGGTGCAAATTGAAATAAATTTTGATAGCGTTGTCGTTCTGCTTCTGTAATTTCTCGCGCCCGGATTAGTTGTTCATTTTGTTGACGCAGTTCTTCTTCTGTAATTTGCAATTCTTCTAGAGTTTTCTGAAATATATGATGAATTTCTAAATCATCAGCAATTTGTCCTTGTCGCCATTGTTTTAAATGGTGATAGATTTGCCAACGGATAACTTCTGTTTCTTGATTAATTTCTCTATCTTCTGTCTGGTTATCTGCAAAATTTGTGTTTAATACCTTAATTATCTTGGCTATTCTTGATATATCTAAAATTTGTAGTAACTCTTCTTTATTGACTATACCTATTAATTCTTGATCATCATTTACTATTGGTAAATACTTTATAGAATATTTTTCTAAAAGTACCAGCACTGTTAAAGCGTCTTCACCTGCTGATTTTTCTAGAGTAATTGGCGGCGAAATCATAACTTCAGCTATTTTTGCTGTTGACAGGTTAATATTGACAGCTATCAGTCTCAAGATATCTTGAATAGTCAATATTCCTTGTATTTTTTTACCCTCTACTACTACAACTAAGTCCTTTACTCTCTGAATCGTTTGATTACTACCAATTATATGGTCTTTTGTTTGATTAATTAAGTTAACGGCATCCATTACACTACTATCAGGAGAGATAATTATAGGCGAATAATTAATAATTTCCTGTAATTTTGGTAAATTAATCAGTGCCTCGTTAAATTCGTCACGTAGTGAGTCTAAAGTCATAGGAATAAAATAAAGCTAATTAGTAAAAAATTAAAGATTATGGAGATATATCAGCAATCTTGACAAAAAAATAATTTTTCTTGATTAAATTCTGGTATTCTCATGGCTCAATTGTAGATATAATTTGGATTTTTACCATTTGATCTGATTGTATATCTAAAAGATAAGATGTACAATTCTATTTTGGCAAATCTTCTTTATATATAGTTTTGTGAATAAATTAGAACCTACGGACAAGCTACAATAATTATGTTGTTTTCTAAAATTTAATAAACGAGTCCGTGATCAGTATTGATGCGCCTTGATATTGTGCATAATAAAACAATTTTTGTAGCTTCATTAGACATCTGGTGAAAATTACATAAGCGTTTCCTATAACCCTTGTAGAGACGTTCAACGTCTCTACATTCTTTTCACCAGATGTCTATTGTTGATGAACAAGATTGGCAACGGAGAAAACAAGGCGGAGTAGTGAAAGCTGAGTTGAACGGGTAGGACAATTACAGAAGCGCAATGGCGGCAAAATATCCAGACTCCACGTTATCAGAATATTGCGATGGGATGCACAGTTAAATTGGATTTACTATCAAACTCTTATTTGTTCCCTATTCCCTTAACCAGTTGGCATGAATCTCTATAATCTAGTTTCTTTTTTTGTTGGTTAGATGTTCCAGAAGGAACAAATTGACGATTTTCTTTAATTAACCTGCTGTAAGTACGCTGGGGAATATAGTGAATAGGATTGTAACCTATACAACGTAAAATCAGCACGCAGGCCCAGGAATAACGGCCATCAGCGATCGCTTCAACAATTTGATTAAACTGTTCGGGAGGGATGGCACTATGAAAATCTTTCTGGGAAGAAGAAGCTTGATAGTTCATAACTAACCCTGATATTAGAGGACTTAACCTTAACAAATGATAGATCAAGAAAACACATTTTTCCTGATGACAATAAGTTTTCTCAATCTAGAAATTTCAGTTATCAAATCTGAATGGTAGTCCTAATGAAAAAGTTCAAATTTCATATTTTGGACTAAATTCTCTGTTAGTAAATAATCTTGATATCTAAGCTTGAGTATAGCTATTAATCCAGAACTAAATATCAACATTGTTTATGATTATCAGAGATTTTTATTAATTTTCTGTGAGTTTATAGCGGGGAACAGGGAACAGAGTTGAAAGTCATGGTATGGCTTTTTAGGTAAATTCTGTATCTCATTCAAGTGCATACCGCTATAAGTAACAACAGCATTAATAATATAGGACTCCTATTTGAATTTTAAACGAAACTCCGTATACCTAAATCTTATCAAACTCTTTTGCCTTTTATCTACCTAGAGAAATGTATTTAGTTGAGTCAATTGTCGGTAAACAAATAGAAAATACAGACATCGAAGTTGTGACACTATTTAAACAGTCATGCAGTATTTAATTATTTTCATTCACCATTTTTGTAAATACTCCTTGTGACACTATTATATACAGAATACTATGTTTTTGGTCTCCGGTAAGCCAACTTGGCATTTTATTTTCATAACTTACACACAACAACAGGAAAGTAGGGGTAATTTATAAATTAATTCTGCGGGAAAATCAGGGTTTCCGCCACAGCTTGCGTTTTTATAGATACTACTAAGAACAGGTCTAAAAGTTGCGTAGTAAATGACGATATTAATAGTGACACAAGCACAATTTACAAAATTGTTAAATAGTCTTATTTAACTAATGTGACAACTTAAAAACTGGCATAATAAAGATTAACGGTGTTGCTGATTTGAAGTATGAGAATAATTTTTGATTACAACCCTTGGACAGAGGAGGTGATAATGTAGAGACGTTCCATGTAACATCTCTACAAGAGTTGTACGCTTATGTAATTTTCACAATAGGTCTAGTGTGTCCATAAATTAATTTCCTAGAAGTACGCGAACTTCCTGATCTGTCGTTTGCGTGAAATCCTCATACCACCAACCAATTGCAGATATAAATTTTGGAGATTGTAAACAAACCACATCATCCACTTCTAAACAGAACTCTTCATAAATACCTAGGGATGCTATGGGAACTGCAACTATAATCTTTTTTGGTTGTTGTCGTCGCAGAATGGCGATCGCAGCACGTATGGTTGCACCAGTAGCAATACCATCATCTATGACAATAACTATTTTGTTGTGAACATTAACTGGTGGTTTATGTCCTCGATAAACTTGATCTCGTCGCTTTAATTCCTGTAATTCTTGGTTAATAACTTGATTAATTTGTTCTTGATCTATTCCCAAAGAATCAATGATGTCTTGATTGAGAACAATGATCTTCTCACCAGCGATCGCCCCCATAGCCAGTTCTTTGTGTCCAGGTACACCAAGTTTTCTCACAATACATACATCTAAGGGCACATTCAAATGTGTAGCGACTTCAAATGCTACAGGCACACCACCACGAGGTAATGCAAGTACCAATACATCCATATTGTTCTTGTATGCTTCCAGCCTGTGGGCTAACATTTGACCCGCTTGAACACGGTTCAAAAATTTTTGGATCATGGTATTTTCAAAGCAATTAATCATTTAACCTTAATACTAATTCTGAATCCCCCCCTCAATTATCAAGAAATCACCTCAAACTGTGGCTAAATTCACATCATGGACAAAGTTGTTTTTATTAATGTTCAAATAAATCCTTGAATTGTAATAAATCTAAAGTTACTATTGTTGGTAAAAACTGAAAACATTCTTGGGCAATTTGCCAGCGTTCTTCCCGTTCCAACATGGCGGTGAGTTTTTGTTGTATACTCAGAAGGTAAATCACATCATTAGCTGCATAACTGAGTTGTACTTCAGATAAATTATCAGCATTACCCCAATCGGAACTTTGGGCACTTTTATCTAATTCAATTTTTTCTAATTCCAAAACAACCTCTTTTAATCCATGACGATTAGTATAGGTACGTGCTAACTTACTAGCGATTTTAGTACAAAAAATTGGCTGCACGAAAATCCCTAAATTTTGCCGTAAAGTAGCAACATCAAACCTAGCAAAGTGAAAAACTTTGAGAGTTTGAGTTGCTTCCATGAGTATTTTTAGGTTTGGTGCTACTGTCTGTCCCTTGGAGATACGAATAGCAGTAACTTGACCTTCTGTGTTACACAGTTGGACTAAACACAGGCGATCGCGCTGAGGTAAAAGTCCCATGGTTTCCGTATCTACGGCAATAGCTGAAGACTTTAAATACTCCTCAGTGCTGGCTTCACTTAAATCACCATCGCACACCTGAAAATCTGGTAATGTCATATAGCTGTCGAATATAAATTATCTTTATTTTGCCAGACAAATAAAACTATTGCCTATGTTGGCACCAAAAAATAATCCTGGGAAACTCAACGGTAACAAAAGTTCTAGAGAAATTGCATTGCACATCTCTAGAATGATGATAGAAGTTATTTAGACATTAATTGACTTTTCTGCTCTTATAGCCTTTCCCAGTCTCATGAGGTACATCCTAATTTATTTACTGTTCCCAGTTAAGAGTTCCCGCAAACTAAAAAACTCTCTACCTCACGCTTCTTGGTAAATGCTATAATACTTTTCAAGCAATCTCTAACATGGCGATCATAAACTAACCATTAAAAATCCTATAAAAGCTTATTTAATTCGCTTTTTAGTTTTTAATTATTCATCTTTAATCCCCTCTTTGGTACTGGTATTTAAAAATATTTGTGTTAAATAAACTTCACCCTTGTTATTAGTCGCCACACCAACCCCAGTTAAGTTATATTGACCCTGAAGATTCTTCAAATGTCCAGGACTTTTTAACCATCCAGAAACCGCTTCATTTGCAGGACTACTATATCCCATATTGTAGGCGACATTTTCAGCAGCACTACTATATGTCAAAGGAATTGCCATTACTCGCTGTCTAAATCCTTGATGACTAAAAGGAACTTTACCACTAGCCATATTTTCACTGTGGATTCTTGCTTGTTCACTAATTTTTTCGTTAACAATTAATTGTTTTAATCCTCGTTTTGCCCGATATTGATTAATTTGAATAAAAACCG
>JBJTTJ010000102.1:0-4129 GCA_046080125.1 Cuspidothrix sp. | reverse complement strand
GACTCAAGTAATGATTCAACCCTCATACTGGATAGAATCTGGAATTAAAATCAGCAAAGTCAGAAATTTGAACTTGTTTAAATTCACTCCAGAATTACAATCTAGGTTAGAAGAACTTGCTGATAAAAATAAAGCAGGAATATTAACTACAACAGAAGAAGCTGAATTAACAGGAATATTAGAACTAGACAGAATTTTTACTTTATTGAATGCCAAAATAATTGCTGAATCATGACAGTTAACGAGAGAATAAAAAAATTAGTCAGAGAAAGAGCAAAATTCCTTTGTGAATATTGTCATTCTTTAGAAGAAGCAAGTGCAGCGTTATTTGCTATTGATCATATTATCCCTCAGTCTCTTCCGGGTTCATCAGATGACCCTGATAATTTAGCCTTAGCTTGTCAACGTTGTAACGGATATCGCTATAATTTTACAACTGGTATTGACCCAGAAACGGGAGATTTAATTCCTATATTTAATCCTCGAAAACAGAAATGGTCAGATCATTTTCTTTGGTCAGCAGATGGTTTAAAAATTCTTGGTATTACTCCTACAGGAAGGGCTACTTGTAATCGCTTAGACCTCAATGATGAAAGGCATAATGAAGGTTCTATTATCAAAGCGCGTCGTTTTTGGGTAAAAGGTGGTTGGCATCCACCAGATGAAGATCCGCGACAAAGTTGAGAAAACACAACACTTTAATAATATCATAGATGATGATTAAATTGTTGGGTTTCACTGCGTTCTACCCAACAGTTTAGGATGCCGAAGATAGGATTTAAGACCAAGAATCTAAATCTAAAGACTGTATTCCTTGACTTTTAACATAATCGAGCAAACCTCCCAATTGCCACCAAATAAATAAACAAGTCATTAAGCTTAAAGGTAGACCCACACCTAAAGCCAAACTAGAGGGAAAACCAAATATCTCTAAACCGGAAGAGAGAAATAAACAAACACCCCCCGTAATACCAACAAATGGTAGGAGTAGTTGTTTATAAAAAAATCGAGTATTAGTCTTTACTTGAGGAAGCTGATCCTTTGGCCATTTTTGGGCAATCACTTTTAAGGTTCCAGATAAAGCAATACCAGAAGTTAAAGCAGCGAGAAAACCAACTAACAGTAAAAAGTAAGGCGGTTGTAGAGGATAATAGTACATTAAAACTCCTGATTGTTATTAAAATTCGTTTTTATTTGCTCAAGACATTACTTAGCCAAAATAGCTGCTACACCTTCTTTTGAGAACTCTGTTAACAGCCCAATTGCCACATTGAGTAAACGATTTGGGGGTAAATCGTCCTTGACTAAATCCCAGAGACGTTGCACTTCTTCCGTATGTAATCGGTCATCTTCAGTTAATGCTAATACTAACTGCCGACGCAGGAATTTACCCTCTTCTGAGAGTAAATATTCTAATCCCATTCGCGCGGTTGGTAAAACATCAAATTGATTATCAGTGCGAGCAATGGTAATGAGATTTTCTAAGCGTTGCCACTGAAATTTACCATCTTTAAATAACACATTGAGTAACCGTCGCCTTAATGCTGGGGATTCTCCAGTTAATAACCGCCGGGCTATATAGGGATAACCCACTTCCACAATCTTGAAATCTGGGTTAAGACTTAAAGCAATACCCTCTTGTGTCACCAAAGAGCGGATAATCAAAGCAAACTTTGCTGGTACTCGGAAAGGATATTCATACATCAACTCCGAGAAATCATCGGTAATAGTTTTGAAATTAAAATCCTGAACATTTTTGCCAATGGCGTTACCTAATACCGCCTCTAAGGCCGGAATAATAGGAGCAATATTAATTTTGGGTGTCAAAAACCCAAGTTTAACAAAATCTGCTGCTAAATCGGCGTAATCCTTATTGACTAAATGGACTAAGGCATCAACTAGACTTTCCTTGGTAGTTTCTTCTAATTGATCCATCATGCCAAAATCAATATAAGCCATGCGACCATCGGGCATGGCAAACAGATTACCAGGATGGGGATCGGCATGGAAAAATCCATGCTCTAATAGTTGTTGTAAGCCAGTAGTGACACCGATTTGAATAATGGTTTGTGGGTCTAAACCTAGAGACCGAATGCCCTGTGTGTCTGTCAGTTTAACCCCATTAATCCATTCCAGTGTTAACACATAATGACTGCTATACAGCCAGTAAATATTGGGAACTTTGACTTCGGGATTATTACGGAAGTTATGGGCAAACTTTTCCGCATTCCGCCCTTCACTGATGTAATCAATTTCCTCAAATAACTTAGTGCCAAATTCATCCACAATTAAGGTTAAATCGTGGCCGAGATTGAGGGGAAGCCAGGGAGTAAGCCAACTTGCCGCCCAACGCATGAGGTATAAATCTTTGGTAAGTAAGGGGCGTAAATTGGGGCGTTGTACCTTAATTGCCACTTCCTCACCACTAATTAAGCGACCTCGGTAAACTTGACCTAAACTAGCTGCTGCTACTGGTACAGGGGAAATTTCCCGAAACATTTCGCCAATTGAGCGATCTAGTTCTGTTTCAATAATGTAGTATGCCAGATCATTGTCAAAAGGTGGTAACTGATCCTGTAGTTTGACCAGTTCTTCTAAAAAGTCCTTGCGGATTAGGTCGGGACGAGTAGATAGTGCTTGACCAACTTTGATAAATGTCGGACCAAGATTGGTAAGTATTTGTCGCAACTGGGTAGCGCGTTTTGTCTGGTTTTCCTCTACTTGATTTTGCCATTCGTCCCACTTTAGACTAAGTATAAATCCTACAAAAGACCAGAGAATTTTCAGTAGTCGCCCCCATGCTAACCAAGGACGGTAACGAAAGTAACGAGCGATCGCCTCTGGATTATACTGCTTTAATTTAGCAGGTTGATACTGACCCACGCCTTTATTTGCCTCTCCAACTGGGAAATTGACACTGTTATCCTTATCCTGAATACTAACTTAGGGTTGATACAGGATGATGGTAGTTTTCGGTTTAGTAAGGAAATCTAACCGTATCTAGGAGTAATAGCTTGTAAAATCAGGCCATCTTACTAGATTTATTTATCTTTTTCTTAATTATACTTTATAAAAGTACAAACTTTTCTGGTATATGTAAGGTATTTTATCTTTTCTTAATATCACCAATCCTAAATGAGTATGAACAACAAGATCCCCGACATCTAAAAAGAAGTGGGGGATCTAACTCCTATAATGTCAGAACGATATGACTAATTTTGCCAATTTAGTATAAAAGACAAGTTTTCAGATGACTATTTACTTTTACAAGGTTTGTGAGCCCTATGGCTGTTTTTCTAACTTTTCTCCCCACGGTATTGAGATGGAAGGTATTTATTGGCCAACTGTTGAGCATTATTATCAGGGACAAAAGTTTGTGGGTACTACTGATGCCTCGATTATACATTTGATCCATATCGCGCCTACTCCTGAAGAAGCTGCTGCTTTAGGACGTTGTCCCTCTCGTCGTCTCCGTCCAGATTGGGAATTAGTGAAAACTCAAGTCATGCGGGTTGGGGTACTACAAAAATTTATCACTCATCCTGACATTAGGGAAATATTACTAATCACAGGTGATGAAATGCTCATAGAAAATTCACCTATAGATTATTTCTGGGGATGTGGTGCAAATCATACCGGAGAAAATCACCTCGGTAAAATTTTGATGAGTGTACGCGGGGAAATACGATCGCAGTTATTGAAAATATGAAAAATTTTATACTATTTTTTTATTAAAATACTGCTTAGAGACTGAAAAAACGCTCAAGCACTTGAGGTAAATATCTTACTTTGACAAACTCAGTAATACAAAACTTAAAAAATCCTGAGTAATTACTCAATGGCATCAAAATAAAATTACTGCCAAAAGTATTGTATAATTCCCTAAAATATAGGTTTTCATCAAGCTTATATTTTTTCTTTAGTAAAGTTTAATTGCAAATAGATCCAAACCAAATTAAAGCTGTTATTCTCATAGTAGAAGCAAGTAGAGCAAGTCCTAAATTGACAATTTCATAGACAAAACTATACTTGTATTGACAAAAATTAATATATTTTTAGGAAAAAATCAACTACTTGATATATAATACGGTGATATCAAGTATTGAATTGAGACTATTGCCGACGCGAG
>JBJTTJ010000101.1:0-44001 GCA_046080125.1 Cuspidothrix sp. | reverse complement strand
TTTTTTTGCGTTCTAAGGCTTGACGAGCTAGGTCTTCATCACCTTTTTGCAGAGCTAGTTGAGCGTTGCGCTGCCATTTGTTGACTTCATTCACAGCTTCATTGTACTGTTTCTCTGTACGCTTCTGGGCTGCTATGGCTTGAGCTACCCCTTGACGTAACTTTACCATGTCCTCTTGCATTTGTAAGAGGGCTTGTTCGAGCATTTTTTCTGGATCTTCGGCTTTACTGACTAAATCATTGAGATTAGCGCCAACTACTCGTTTAAGACGATCAAATAATCCCATAAATTTATTTTTCCTGTTGAAGTTTACGCGATTGGTTATAGTTAGCTTTTCTACTATATTAATGGCTACCTATGCCAATCTAGTCTTTCCAGTTTGAATTACTATCTTTTTTATTTTGAATCATCGGCCTATCCATTAGCTATATTCACCAGCAAAAGTTAAGATTATGGTTTGGGTGGTAATTGGTGATTTGCCTGGAGGTTTTGACCTGGTTCTAGTATAGAAGTTTTCATGGCTGTGAGTTCTGCATCAATGTCATCATCAGCATTTAGGGAGGCAATTTTCTGTTTTAGATCATCACTACCCAATAAATTCATAGCTTCTGATTGGGATTCTATCTGTAAAACTTTTTCTTCCATCCGTTCTAATGCACCTAAACTTGATGTGCTATAAGTTGCTGTTAGGATCTCTTGCAAACGATAGGATGCTTCGGCCGAACGTGCACGAGCAAAATACATATCTTTTGTGGTCTTGACTTCAGCGAGCTTTAGCTCTAGAATCCGCATATCTTGTTTTAATTTGGCGATGATATCTTGCTGTTGTTGAATTTGGTTGGTGAGGGTTGTAGCAGTTTCCTGGTAAAATCTGCGCTTGGTGAGAGCTTCCCGTGCTAGAGACTCATTACCTTGTTGTAAGGATAGTTGAGCGCGATGATGCCATTCTTCGGATTGGGATGCGGCCGCGACCGATTGACGTTCTGTACGCTTTTGGGTGGCGATCGCTGCGGCTATACCTTGACGCAACTGTACGAGATTCTCTTGCATCTCCATGAAAGCTTTTTCCAGAATTTTTTCTGGATCTTCTGCATTGCTAACTAAATTGTTAACATTAGCGCGGATCACCCGTAAAATACGTTTAATAACTTCCATGGTGTCTTGCTACTCCTGCGTGTTTTTCCAGTAGTAGTTTTTGTTGTTTGTTTGATCTTGAGTTGGATTTTGAATCCCAGTAGCATGAAAATATTCTACAACAGAATCCCAATATTGTGACTATGGATGTCTAATTTTGCTAGGGACTATGAGTGAGTAGTTGTGCTTAATTAACCCTTGCTTTAATTCCTTTTGCTTCTAATTCCTGTAATCTGAGTTTAACTTCATATTTGGTTTTAAATGCACCTAAATAAATAAATTTGCGATTTGTTGATAAGTAAGCATCGGGAATTACTTGCCGTACTGTAGCAAAAAGTTGTTCACTTTTATTATCAGCAATAATATAATAGTACCCATCTGCTGAAGGTTTGACATTTTCGGGAATTGATAATGCACTGGATGAGGGTTTGAGATTTTCTGAAAGTGGTGATGGACTGGGTGTAAGTTGTGGTAGAGGTGTAGAGAGTGAACTAGGAAGGGGTGAAATGGTTGGTAAGGGAGGAATATTCAGGGATGGTTGAATAGTTAAGGGAGTGGGTTTCTGTTTGGGTTTTAAATCTACGATATCTTGAGGATCTCGGACTTGGCGAAATTCTTGGGATGCTAAATTAGGATACTTAGGTATGGGAGTAATTTTTGTTTCTATATTTGCATTGTCTTGAGTTGAGGAGGAATTGCTGTTGAATAGGTTACTAAAATTAAGTTGAGGTAAGTTTTTGGGATTGAAAATGACATAACTTAATGTCAAGGTGGCTAATAATAGGCAAAAAATTGAAGTAATACCCACCGGTGATAAAATAGTCTCACGAGAGTTGGGAACATTTGTTTTTTCAGTTTCTTGTCCTCCTGTGAGACTGCGTAAAAGTGCTTCACTAGATTCTAAATAGTCATTTGGTACTTCTAAGGTATTATTTATTACTGAAAAATCCTGATTTTCCGAGGGTTGGATTTTGGTCTGGATAATATTACTAGTAGATGTGGCTATGTTTTCAGGAGTGGAATTTTCCTGTGATTCTGGTGTAGTCAATTCATGGGGGGGACGGATAGCTTGAGTTTCTGTGGGAGATACTACTGGAAGTTGAATGTCATTGAAGTTGGGGTTTTTAGGAATTCTGACACAGGTTTCTGTGCTTACTGATGTTTGTTGTCGAAAGGTTTTGCGTGTGCGTCTGTATCGAGTTAATTCTTGTTCTAGATGTACTTCTAAACTAGCTAGTGCTGTGGATAGGGTAGGATTTAATCCTGAAGTGGAGGAGGAGTGGGGATGATTCATAAAAGAATTTTAATTGGTTTCAGAAGGGTAGTAAATTGTGAATATATAGCAAAAGGCAAGAGTGAAAACCCGACTATTATTAGGTTTTAAGGATCAATAATACCCTCATTATTAGCGAAAATAAGTTCTAAGTGTTAAAGCTGGAGTTTTCTATGTCTTTTAGGTCAGTTGATGATATTTTAGCGAGTATTCAAAAATCTGCACTATGGGAACAGGAGTTATTTCCACGGTTGTTGAAATGTTGGACAGAGGTTGTAGGTGCTAAGGTGGCAGTGGAAACTCGTCCTGTATCAATTCAACGTGATGTTTTGTGGGTGGCAACTTCCAGTGCTGCATGGGCGCAAAATTTGACTTTTCAACGCAAAAGTATGTTGATGAAATTAAATCACCATCTATCCGTGTCTTTGGTAGATATACGCTTTTCGACGGCTGAATGGAGGAATTTATCCAGGATGGGAACACAAACAACTGTTTCGCCATCAGAACACCCCAGTTATGTCGCTGATAATAGGAATGGTGAGGGATTTATACCCAGTGCTAAAAATCCCCAGAGCGCTTTTGAAAGTTGGGCAAGAATGATACAAGAGCGATCGCATCATCTGCCTTTATGTCCCCAATGTCAATGCCCAACCCCACCAGGTGAACTGCAAAGGTGGGATCTTTGTTCTCCGTGTGCTAGTAAATTATTGCGGTAAATTTTGTTTTTAGGACTTACTGAGAATATTTAACTCTGGTGCAAGATTGAGTTAATAGGACAATAAATACTGAGGTTTAATCTATCTAAAGTTGGGTTTTATAATGGGAAGGAAATCTAAAATCTCATCTTTAACCTTGATCCCCAGCCAGTTTTAGTCTAAAAACAATATGTGGACACTACAAGAAACATTTACAAATATAACGAAAATATAAAAAGATAATAAAGTTATTTGACCGGGAAAAATGCCCAGAACCTAGAGCCAATAATATCTTGTTGCCGTTGATCCCCATTTTGATCAAGAAGGAAAATATATAGCTATGATAGCTAGTCCTAAACGGTATTGAAGATGAAAGCAGATGGAATTAATTAAGGGTCTAACATCTACCTGTCGTTATTGTCGTCATTATCAGCCACAGGGTCGTCGTGGTGGTATGTGCGAAAAGTTAAGTGCACCAGTTCAAGGACTGTGGAAAGCCTGTCCTTTGGCGTTCCCAGCTTTTGCGCCTTCTTGGGAAACTCTAGAAGATGCTTGGAGTCTACCAGTAGCAAAACCTGTGTTTCCCTCTTTGGAAAATCATTCACCCGACCCAGAGCCATTTACTGTTGTTCGTGCGGAAGATATTTCTACTTCCGCAAGACAATAAATGCAAAATCAAAACCTACGAATTGAATCATCTATTATTTTCTGTTAATTTCAATTAAGATTTGACTCCCAAATTTTTCGTGTTGACAATTTTGATCTTTTTAGCGATGGCGAAGCGCTCTGTAGGAATCGCACCTTGTTCATAGGTGCGATTTTGGTATCATTGTTCTAAGGCAACCAGGGAAAATCCCGAAAGTTAGGAGGACGCTTTTCTAAAAATGCTTGCTTTCCTTCTGCCCCTTCTGCTGTCATGTAATAAAGCAGGGTAGCGTTACCAGCAAGCTCTTGTAAACCGGCTTGTCCGTCGCAATCTGCGTTAAATGCTGATTTCAGACAACGGATGGCAATGGGACTTTTTTCTAAGACTTCTTGGGCCCATTTTATCCCTTCTATTTCTAGTTGTTCTATGGGGACTACTGTATTAACTAACCCCATGTCTAAAGCTTCCTGGGCGTTATACTGACGACAGAGAAACCATATTTCCCGTGCTTTTTTTTGCCCGACTATTCTAGCTAAATAACTAGCACCAAAACCACCATCAAAACTACCTACTTTGGGTCCTGTTTGCCCAAAAATGGCGTTATCAGCAGCTATGGTTAAATCACAAACCAGATGTAAAACATGACCTCCCCCAATAGCATAACCCGCTACTAGAGCAATGACGACTTTGGGCATGGAACGAATGAGACGTTGTAAGTCTAAGACGTTTAAACGAGGAATACCTGCATCATCTACATAACCTGCTTGTCCACGCACACTTTGATCACCTCCTGAACAGAAGGCATATTTACCATCTGTGTGCGGTCCTGCACCAGTAAATAGAACTACGCCAATACTTGTATCTTCTTTGGCATCCCAAAAAGCTTCATATAGTTCAAATACGGTTTTAGGACGGAAAGCATTGCGTTTATGGGGACGATTAATGGTGATTTTGGCGATACCGTCGCTTTTTTGATAGATGATATCTTCGTAGGTTTTAACGGTTTTCCAATCGGGCTGCATATTTTTAAAATTTACAAATATTTTAATATAGCAGGTAATAGGGGAGTATTTCTTTTGGGGTGGTGATTTTTGATGTATATCAGAAATGTTGAATTTCGTTACAAAAGTTTACATATTCAGTTATAGTAGTCCTATTAAGGGTGAAAATGTCAACATCTCATGCAACACTCAACAAAAAGACGGCTGTTTAACACAGGATAATCATTTTTGGGTAGTCCTCCCAGGATATTTTTAACAATCTTGGGAAATGAGTTTATAATCATGGTTAATCAAAATATTTTAATCCTTCGCCCAAAATATAACATATTTTGGGCTATTTTTATCAAGATTTTCTTAACATTCAACACTTCTGCTTTTCCCGTTTATATAAATATGATTTTCTACCTTCTTTAGTTTTTTTATTAGTAGGAGAAAGTATCTCAATTACCGTTATTACTTTACCTGTCGAAACTTCTCTAATTTCTAAATATCCTTCTTTGATTTCTAAAGGTAATGGTAAAGTTACAGTAATCGCCTTATTTTCTGATTCTGTGGTTAAAGTTGCTATTGTTGTTTTATTACTATCTGATTTTTGCTCTTTTTGCTTTACTGACAAAATAGCTACATCAGGAATACCAATTAACAGAGAGTCTTCGGTATCAATTCTATAAGTGCGTTTTTCTATAGCAACCCGATATTTTTCACTAAGATGAGATTCTATATTATCAGCGATCGCTGTAATTAATCTATGATGTACTTCTGACCATAGATCAGGATTTTCTAAATAGGGATTCATCCCTGGAAATGGAGAACTCATAAATTCACCACTACCCTAATTATAGGAGTTACTATTTTAGTATAGCATTTCTCAATGTCTTGCTTTGGGATCTATACCAGATTTCATCTGTAGAAAATGATAAATCCATAGTTTGAGCAATTCAAGGTAAACTTTTATTAAGTAATTTAGAGTTTTTTTAATATGCCTATCAAAGTTGGAGATACCGCACCTAATTTTAATTTACCCGACCAAAGTGGCAAGAATGTGAGTCTAAGCGATTTTCGTGGTCAAAAATCTGTTGTCCTGTATTTTTATCCCAAGGACGACACACCAGGATGTACTATAGAATCTTGTGCTTTCAGAGATGAATATGAAGTATTTAAAGCTGCTGGTGCTGAGGTAATTGGTGTCAGTGGTGATTCTAGTCAGTCTCATCAAAAGTTCGCCAGCAAACACAATTTACCTTTTATCTTATTGAGTGATCAAGGCGACAAAGTACGAAAACAATATGGTGCAACTACTGCTTTTGGTTTTATCCCCGGCCGGGTGACTTATGTAATTGACCAAAACGGCATTGTGCAATATGTGTTCGATTCTATGCTCAACTTCAAAGGCCATGTTGAAGAAGCATTAAAAACACTGCAACAACTGGCGGTAAAGTAATTAGGATAAGGTAGGGGGGTAGAGGAGTATATTTTTACCTTTGCCTTTTCCCTCCTACCTGTTGTCTGTTGCTTGTTTAGCCTTTATGTGCTTTTTCAGGCACAGTAGCATTAGCTGATTTACCGTTTTTGCTGTTACCGTTACCGTTATTGCGGGGTTGGATTACACCATAACCGCCATGATTTCGTTCATAAATGACGTTAATCTCTCCAGTTTCAGCGTTGTGGAACATATAAAAGTCATGGCCAACCAGTTGTAGTTGTTCTTGGGCTTCTGCTACTGTCATGGGTGGCATAGAGAAGTATTTGGTTCGCACAACTTCTTGAGGTAATTCTGGGGTGCGATCGCCGATTAAATCTGCTGCAACTGGTTCTGGTGCTACAACTTCATTAGTGGATATAGGTTGGGTTTTGTGATCCTGCCTTCTTTCTTTATATTTTCGTAATTGCCGAGCAATTTTATCTGCTACTAGATCAATGCTTGCATACAAGCTTTCGCTGCTTTCTTCCGCACGGATGACACTACCATTAGCATAAATAGTTACTTCCGCCGCTTGTTTAGTATTTATTCGGGGGTTGCGAGCCACGCTCAGATGGACATCCACTTCATTCGTGATGTTTTGAAAGTGATTAACTGCTTTTTCAATCTTTTGATGCACATATTCGCGGATGGCATCAGTGATTTCAATATTTTTACCGTGGATGACAAGTTTCATGTAAACTCTCCCGCTCAGTATTATATATGATGTTTTTGGCTAGGAATAGAGATTGCGGTAAGGTCTATCACTGCCACTAACAAAAATGGGAAGCGACTTTCTAAGACACTGCCTTTTAGCATTTTTGGGATTTTCTGCATCTTAAAGTTTATGCTATTCATCGTCTTGATATTTAATTGGGTGCTCTTTGCCGATGATTTATCAATTGTTTCCAAGCAATTGGTGATTTAAGCAAAACTACCGAATTAGACAAGTTACCATAAGTTTGTTGTCAGTGCCTACTTTTGTGGGAACTTTACAAAAGTAGAAGTGGTTGCCTTTGCCCCGAGTCTTATCCCCTATTGTATAGAGAAGATGACCTTTTTGGGTAATTTGATTCTAATTGATGCAAATAAATTTTTTCAAATGTGATAAGTCAGTGAATTACTTTTTATGGTCTTGACTTGGTGCTTATTGGAGATAAGTCCCCCCAACACCATTGGGGTTATATATTCAAAGTAACACTTTATGGGTTCTAAAGTATATTCCCTTGATGTTCCTTTAAGATCCTTTGCATAGCTTGACATTTGTTAACTATATTTTTGGAAAATCCGAGGTTTGAGATCGAGAATATTTATTCTTGATACAACGGTATGCAGTTGAATGGGATATACCCATAACAGCTAACTGCTGAATATTTCCAATCACCAACCACCAATTACTAATCACTAATTACCGATGATTTATAGCACTCAATTTAATCAGTATCCTTGTTTACTATATAATGCCGGGTTAATGCCATACCCAATTGCCCATGAGTGGCAGCGATCGCTAGTGAGGGAACGTATTCACAACCCTAATTTAGATGATGTGCTAATTTTGTTGGAACATCCACCTGTTTACACTTTGGGAACGGGCGCAAATCCAGAGTTTATCAAATTCGACCTTGACAAAACTAAATTTGATGTGCATCGAATTGAAAGAGGTGGGGAAGTTACATATCATTGTCCTGGTCAGTTGGTGGGTTATCCGATTTTCAACCTACGGCGCTACCGTCAGGATTTGCACTGGTATTTACGTCAACTTGAGGAAGTATTAATTCGTACCTTATTAATGTATGATTTGCGGGGAGAACGTCTGCCCGGATTTACAGGTGTATGGATAGAGGGATATAAAGTCGCTGCCATAGGAATAAAAGTTAGCAAATGGATTACTATGCACGGATTTGCCTTAAATGTTTGTCCAGATATGACTGGATTTGAGGAAATTATTCCCTGTGGTATTGTTGATAAGCCTGTGAGTAGTTTAGCCGCCTGGATTCCTGATATTAGTTGTGAGCAGGTATATTCTGTAATCACAACATCTTTTACGGAGGTCTTTGGTGTGACATTAATAGAAGCAGAATCTAAAAACCTGCTATAGAGTTCAACCCCGTTCAAAGTTGAAACCTAGGTATATAGGACTCCTATTTGAATTTTGAACAAAACTCCATATACCTAAATCTTCTCAAACCCTTTTGTCTCTTGCCTAATCAAATCGTAATTCTATATCTATAAGCAGATTGACATCAAATAAACTGTTGTGGGAATTGCAGAATCAAAATTGCTATGATAACTACCACAGCTAGATTTATTCCCATTTAATTTTTAAAATAGAGTTCATTAAGATTGCTATAGCTGTTTACCTGCTACCAGAAAGAACTAAAATTAGTAGACACCTAGCTGAGTTTTACAAACTTTTGAAATTAGGAGTGCATAAGTGCCAACACCTGGTAAATATTTGCTGGTTGGATCAGTTGAAGCTTACAGTGGCAAATCTGCAACAGTTTTAGGTTTGTCTCATCAGCTAAAACTTCATGGTTTGGATATTGGATATGGCAAACCTTTAGGTAGGTTTGTGAAGACATCTGCAAAAACTGTAGTAGAAGAAGATGTCCAGTTTATCACTCATAGTCTGAACCTTCCAGACAACCGTATTGCTCCCACCTTATTATCTTTGGATGAAATTAGCGTCCAAAAACGCTTACAGGGAGAAGATATAACAAACTATCAGCAGTTATTAGTAGAGCAGTATTCACAAATACCTAGAGGTAATTTGGTACTGTTAGAAGGCCCAGCTAATTTATCAGAAGGAAATTTATTTGGACTATCCTTGCTGGAATTAGCGGAAAAATTAGATGCTGCCGTGCTCCTCATTTGCCGTTATCAATCACTGACTTCTGTGGAAGGGTTATTATCTGCCAAACAGCGATTAGGCAAGAGATTAACGGGTGTAGTAGTTAATGAAGTACCTGAAGACAAATTAGAGTTGGTAAAGAAACTCTTGCTACCATATTTGGAAAAGCAGGATATTCCTGTACTGGGAATATTACCGAAAAGTGATATACTTAGGAGTGTCAGTGTTGAGGAATTGGTAAAGCAGTTAAAAGCTGATGTGTTGTGTCGTATGGATCGCTTAGATTTATTGGTCGAAAGTCTAGCGATTGGGGCGATGAATGTGAACTCTGCCGTGAAATACTTCCGTAAACGGCGGAATATGGCGGTAGTGACAGGAGGAGATCGAGTAGAAATTCAGCAAGCAGCGTTGGAAACCTCTACTCAATGTCTAATTTTAACAGGGCAACTGCCCCCACCAGCGTTTATTCTCAGTCGTGCCGAAGAGTTAGAAATTCCGATTTTGTCAGTGGATCTTGATACCCTCACCACCGTGGAAATTATTGAACGCATCTTTGGCCAAGTCCGTGTCCATGAACCAATTAAAATAGAGTGCATTCGCTCTCTTATGTCCGAGCATTTTGATATTGAGCGTTTATTGTCACGATTGGGATTTAATCCTGCTAAGTCAAGATTATAAATTGCTCGGATGGACTTACTAAAGCAGGAGGCATGAGGAAAGAGGCACAAGGGCAGGGGTGAAACACTGTTGCTGTTTGATAGCGTGGTGTAGCGTATCCTTGATTGAGAATTTGTTGTGTTTGGGAAATTAGTTGCGTAAATCCTCGGAACTCAAAAAAATAAATTATTGAATTTTACAGAGTCTCAAAACCGCTTTCCCTTGATCACCCTCAACAACAAGGATTTCATATTCTAAGATGCAAAAATTCTACACTTATATCAACACGGTAAATCCAAGGCAATTAATAACGCTTGCTCCAGATGTGCCATTACAACCTCAGAAAGTACACCTCTTAATCGCAAAAAGCGGGTTTTGGATAACACCCGTACCTGATCTGCCATAGCGATAGAATCTTTCTTGAGTCCACCATCCGGTGCTAAAATTAAAACCTGGGTGGGATAAACTCGCTTCCCATCTTGATAAGTAGTACAAGGTACTGCTAAAACCACAGGGCTGGAGAGATTAATCACATCACGACTGACAATAATAACTGGGCGAGTTCCTCCCTGCTCTGATCCTTCAGTCGTTTCCAGACGCGCATCATACACCTCACCCCTTCTCATCTTGGAGATTCCCCTAACTGGAACGCCTCCCACTGAGCCGAGGCAAATTCCACCTCTAATTTTAAGACTTCCGCTTGATAATCTGGATCATTAGCCATTTCAGCCAAAGCGGCATCAATTTCCGAGCGTTTTTGTACTGCCAGTTCCCTGCGCAAAGCCTGAGCGACAAAATCATTGCGACTTTTAGCCTTTCCTTCCAGAACAGCTTTATCCGTGGCTTCCAGGAGTTCTCTGGGAATGGTTAAGGTCGTGCGAATAGTTTCCGTTTTCATAGAGCGTTCATTATTTGATGACTGAAGTGATGTCTTATATCATATCCTTTTAGGCATCAATTAGTAAATTTAGCTTGGTCGCTGATCAGTTGTGAGTTGGAAAAATCTTCTTCCTGTTTTCCTGTTGTTTTCTTTTCTAATTTATCACCTAAAATGTCCCCAATTGTGGCAATCTGAGAAGTATAACTCCTGGCAATCTGATATTTTAGCTACAGAAAATCCACCTGTTTAGATTATGCAAACTCTGCCAATTCTGGAAACTACTAACATTCCATCTAGTCAACCAACCTTTGATACCGCTATCAAACGCCGCAAAACCCGTCCTGTAAAGGTAGGAGATGTCACAATTGGGGGGGGATACCCAGTGGTAGTACAGTCTATGATTAATGAAGACACTCTGGATATTGATGGTTCTGTAGCCGCCATTCGTCGTTTGCATGAGGTAGGCTGCGAAATTGTCCGTGTCACAGTACCTAGCCTCGGACACGCTAAAGCCTTAGCAGAAATAAAACAAAAATTAATTCAAACTTACCGTGATGTCCCTATTGTCGCCGATGTTCATCACAACGGCATGAAAATCGCCCTAGAAGTCGCCAAACATATTGAAAAAGTGCGAATTAATCCAGGGCTGTACGTATTTGAAAAACCAAATACCAGTCGTACCGAATATACAAAAGCTGAATTTGACGAAATTGGCGAAAAAATCCGCGAAACCTTAGCACCTCTGGTAATTTCCCTCCGTGACCAAGGTAAAGCCATGCGTATCGGTGTAAATCATGGTTCTTTGGCGGAAAGAATGCTATTTACCTACGGTGACACTCCCGAAGGGATGGTAGAATCAGCCCTAGAATTTATTCGTATTTGTGAATCCTTGAATTTTCACAACATCGTCATTTCTATGAAAGCGTCACGAGTTCCTGTGATGGTGGCTGCATATCGTCTGATGGCTAAACGCATGGATGAGTTAGGAATGGACTATCCTTTGCATTTAGGTGTAACAGAAGCAGGTGATGGAGAATATGGCAGAATAAAATCTACAGCTGGCATTGCCACATTACTAGCTGACGGTCTTGGTGATACAATCCGCGTGTCTTTAACGGAGGCGCCGGAAAAAGAAATTCCAGTTTGTTACAGCATTCTGCAAGCTTTAGGTTTGCGGAAAACAATGGTGGAATATGTTGCCTGTCCTTCCTGCGGCCGGACTTTATTTAATCTTGAAGAAGTGCTACACATTGTTCGGGAAGCTACTAAACACCTTACTGGTTTGGATATTGCCGTCATGGGTTGTATTGTCAACGGACCGGGAGAAATGGCTGATGCTGACTATGGGTATGTGGGCAAAACTCCTGGTTATATTTCCTTATATCGTGGACGGGAAGAAATTAAAAAAGTCCCCGAGTCACAAGGTGTAGAGGAATTAATTAACCTAATTAAAGCAGACGGACGTTGGGTAGATCCTTAATTTACGTAGTTTTGAGCAAAAAACTGAGTTTAAAGCCCCGTACACGGAGGGATTATCAAACGGTTTTGAAATCATTAAAAATCATTTTCATACCTCACATCAGCAACGCCGGATATTTAATCCATAGCTTCGTTCACGGGGAATCTATCAATTAATTGCATCGCCCGTTGAGCATTACGCCGCAGTACATCGGGTAAATTAGGAACATGAGGAATCTGGGATAATAAATCCAAGGTACGCCGTAAAATTCGCACTACATCGCCTTCATCGAGGGTAGTTTTTGCACATAATCCTGTCCACTCTACTCCCAGTGCCCACTGTTCTACTAAGGAAATCACACTGATAAAACGATGTTCTAAACCTACGGGTAAGGCCACACCATAACGATATTGCACCTTTAACACAGCACGACGAATAGGTTGTAATTTTGACCAAGCCGCATCTGCTGCTGGGGAAAGGTTAAAATCAATTTTAGTATCTGGACGGGGTGCTTCAGTCACCAAGGCAGCTACAACTGCGGCTAGATGATGGGGTCCGATAGTATCTAATTCCCCACTAGCTAGGACTAGTCCTAACCACAACTCATTTTCACCGCGAATTGCTGCGGCAATTTGCCCTAGTGGAGTGGGAATTAAGTTGTCTAAACATTCAAAGGACTGTAAAATTTCAATTAAACAGAGAAATTCCTCCCAATATCTTTGAGATTGGATGTCTATCTGTTCTTGTAGGTGTTCAATTTCGGCTTCTAATTCTACACAACGCGCCCTATTTTTAAAAATTTTGGCAATGTCTCCTGATTTGTAGATGGGATGGTTTTCTAATTGTTCTTGAATGGCGGTGAGGCGATACAGTTGTTCTTGAACTTCAGGAGATAGATGAATTAACTCATGGGGATGAGGTATATTTTGCACCACAGCCAGACTATGTTGATCGCCACGAATTGATTGTCCTCGTTTCCAACCCAGTTCAGTAGGTGGAAGCAGATCCGCGGGAACTTCTATCCGTGGTAATTCTGCGTATAAATCCAGGATGTCTGTTAGTGTAACTACATACCAGCGATTGTTTTGTCCTAAGCATACAAAGTAAGAAGTTTCATTAGTGCTAAGGGCCTTATTAATTAATATGGCGGTGATGGGTAGGGGAGAAATTGCGTTTTTATCATGGAGACTGAGCATAGTTCCAGAGATGGCAAAATCTAACATCATTGCTACTTGTTCTTGGCGATCGCACTGTGCTTGTTCTTGTAAAGTTTTAAAAATCTGCCGTTCTACCTTCAAGCGTTGGCGTAATTTTTCATATACCATCAATTCATTTTCATCAATGGCTGCCAGCTGTTCCTGAATTTGGGCTAATTCGCTTTGAAATTGTGCCATTTCTTCATAGTCTGGTTGCAGATGTAAATTGGACATATATTGTCCAAAACTGCGTTCTATGAGTTCCCTAGCTTGTTCAACACTATGGGTTTGCAGCAGGTTTAAAACCATGCCGTAGCTAGGTGTAAACTGACTAACTAGGGGATCTGGCTTGGAGGTAGCTAAATATGAGGCTTCTTTGGCTCCTTCAAAGGGGGTTTGTAATGTAACTACATAACCTTGTTTATCCATACCTCGACGACCAGCGCGGCCTGCCATTTGCAGAAATTCCGAAGCGTTGAGGAGTCGGTGGCCGTTGTCAGTGCGTTTAGAAAGGGTAGAAATTACCGTAGTGCGGGCGGGCATATTTATTCCTGCCGCTAGGGTTTCGGTAGCAAAGACGACTTTAATTAATCCTTGTTGAAATAGTTCTTCTACTAGTCCTTTCCATGCGGGTAGAATGCCGGCATGATGAGCAGCTACGCCTCGGTATAGTGGGGCTATTTGTCCTGTTCTACCGGCTTCGGGATTACGGCTTAAAAATTCGTCAATTTGTTGCCGCAGGATTTGGGATTCATCATTGTTGACCAACCATAAGTCACCAACTTCTTCTACGGCTTTATCACAACCGCGCCGACTGAAGATGAAGTAAATCGCCGGTAGCATATCCCGTTGCTGAAGTTGGCTGATTGTATAAATAATACCGGGAGCTTCCGGTCTACCACTTTTGCCTTTTTCCCAGTATCCTTTTTTACTCTTTTGTTTGACTAGACGAGGGTTAATTTTGGTATTGGTTTCATTTAATAGGGGAAATAAGCCTTTAGGATTACAAAAATTAAATGCTAAGGGAACGGGGCGAAAATCTGAATAAATCAGGTCTGTCGGACCATGAACGTAGTTCAGCCAGTTAGTTAGTTGATCGCTGTTGGCGACTGTGGCGGAAAGAGCTACAAGCTGGATACTACGTGGACAGTAGATGATTGATTCTTCCCATACTGTGCCCCTCTGGCGATCGTTCATGTAGTGGCATTCATCGAGAACGACGGCTTCTACGTCTGTGAGGGAAATGCCGATTTGGCCTATGGGTGTACCATAGAGCATATTGCGGAAAATTTCTGTGGTCATAACCAAAATTGATGCGTCTCTATGAATAGAAGCGTCTCCGGTGAGGAGTCCAACTTGGTCAGAGCCGAATTTTTGGCGAAAGTCTCGCAGTTTCTGGTTAGATAGGGCTTTTAAGGGAGTGGTGTAGAATACCCGTTTTCCACGGGATAGGGCGCGATATATGGCATATTCGCCGATGAGGGTTTTTCCTGAACCTGTGGGCGCACAAACAACTACCGAACGGTTAGCATTCAGAGAGGCGATCGCATCTGTTTGGAATTGATCTAGTTCAAAGGGGAAAATTGACCCCAGGTTAATGGCATTAGCAGAGTCAGAGTAGTTCACTCAATCATAATTTACAAGCAGACTATTCAATATGATAACTCGATTAGTGGTTTCCTGAGTTGAGAGTTGACAACTCAAGCCTGACGTTACCCCCATAGCCTAATTTTTCCAGAATATGTTCACCAATTCCTGTCTTTATATTCCCTTTGGAACTCTTTGGCACTATATTGAGGAGGTAGCTAGTAATATATTATAGTATTAATCTGTAAATAAAGCTACATAATATAGCCGTTTTTAAATTATGTAACCTATGCCAGCGAATTCCTGGCCTGATCACAATACTGACGACGAAAATTCTGATCCCCTGGACTCGATCTTAACTGACCCATCAGTGGATGAGCTATCAGAAGTAAATACAGATTCGGTGCTGGTAAAACCATCTCGATTTCAAGGGCGTAGAGGTAAGGCGGCTTTAGTTTTAACTATAGTTTGGACTGGAACTATCGCTCTACATTTAGTTTCTTGGGCTTCAATATTGATCCTAGTAATGACGACAATGCTAGGGATTCATGCTTTGAGAATTATGTTTACGAAACGCGTGCACTACGCACCAGAAATAGGTAGAGATTTGCCTTTTGTTTCCGTGTTGGTAGCTGCTAAAAATGAAGAAGCGGTGATTGGCAGATTAGTAAAAAATCTGTGTAGTTTGGAATACCCCAATGGTCAATATGAAGTCTGGATTATTGATGATAACAGTACAGACAGCACACCCCAATTACTGGCGGAATTAAAGCAGGAATATCAACAGCTAAATATATTTACCCGCTCAGAGGGGGCTGGTGGTGGCAAGTCGGGGGCGTTAAATCAAGTTCTACCTCGAACAAAAGGAGATATTATTGCGGTATTTGATGCGGATGCCCAGGTAACATCAGATTTATTGTTACAGGTAGTTCCTTTGTTTCAAAAAGAACGGGTAGGGGCGGTACAGATGCGAAAGGCGATCGCCAATGCTAAGGAAAATTTTTGGACTAGGGGACAAATGGCGGAAATGGTTTTAGATATGTGGTTTCAACAACAGAGGACAACTATTGGTGGTATTGGTGAACTCCGGGGAAATGGTCAATTTGTCCGTCGTCAAGCTTTAACCAGTTGCGGTGGATGGAATGAGGAAACAATTACGGATGATTTAGATTTAACTACTCGTTTACATCTAGATCAATGGGATATTGAATGTGTATTTTTTCCTCCAGTGGAAGAGGAAGGTGTCACCAATGCGATCGCCCTTTGGCATCAACGTAACCGTTGGGCTGAAGGTGGTTATCAACGTTATTTGGACTATTGGGATCTCATTCTCAAAAACCGCATGGGGACGAGGAAAACCTTAGATTTACTGGTCTTTATGTTTACGATGTATATCCTACCGACTGCCGCTATACCGGATATTTTAATGGCGATCACTCGTCATCGTCCCCCTGTTTTCACTCCTGTCACTAGCTTATCCATTGGAATGTCCCTAGTAGGAATGTTTGCTGGTTTACAACATATTCGCTCAGATCAACAATTTAAACCATCTACCTATTTAATGTTACTTTTACAAACCCTACGCGGCAATTTATATATGTTGCATTGGTTAGTAGTTATGAGTAGCACCACTGCCAGAATGTCTTTTCGACCAAAACGCCTCAAATGGGTAAAAACTGTCCATACAGGCGCGCATTAATAAGAGGATGTTTGAAAAGTGATTCTAATATAAATTAACCCCTTTGGTAAACCTCTCCTCTACGAAGGGAGATGCTTAAAACTCTCCTTTCCTGGTAGGTAAGGGGTAGGGGTTAGGTTTTTAAAAATTATTGGTTTCATATAAGGTAGTTATCGAAATTTAGAATCTTTATTTGCACAATTGGATCAGTGAGGAATGAAGTTTAATTTATTGGTAAATCTCGGAGATAATAAAAGCGATCTTTTTTCCAATCATTTTCTTTAATTCTTCCTAAATAACCTGTTAATGGTGATGATAGTTCTATCAGAATAGAATATAATTCTCGCTCATCTAGGTTTTGTGGTGGTTTAGAAGTCACATATACTGCATGAAAAGCTTCTACTCCAATACGTTCATTGTTAGAAAGTTGTAAGTATTTTTTTAATACCTGGATAATGTGCGATCGCAATTTAATCTCTTTTTCTACTTTATCTATATATTCATTAATTTTATCATCAATTTGTCCTGGTTCTAAGTATTGTTTTAATTCCATAATAGATCGATTTCTCAATCAGTATTTTTTAGAAAAAACTTTATTCTTCACCAATACTTTCTACATTAATTTCTTTACTTTTTAAATCATTAAAAATACTAAGTAATTTTTGATATAAATGGTCATCTTTACCTCTTACACTTCCTACAAATTCAATTTTTCCCCGCAAAGAATCTAGGAAAATTGGCACATCTTTTTCTGGTAAAATTGGGTTTTTTGCATATTTTGATTTATAAATTTCCAATGCTTTTTCTAAACCATATTTTTCCCAAGCATGAAAAGTCCCATAAATATTACGTATATATTTACGATTAACATTTACAGATTTATTATTTACTATTAAACCAGTAACTTCCTGTTTTTGAGTTTTATAAGCTAGTCTAACTTTTGCTTCATTTATTTCAAATCCATTTGTTTCTATAATTGAGCGTAATTCAGTTCCTAAAACTACTTTAGGTAATCCTTTCTTGTAACAAGCAACCAATTCAGTTGGTAACTCTTCTCGTGTTATGGAAAATGTTATATCATCAGCATATCTCGTATAAAATAACCCATATTTTTCTGCAAATCTCTGCAATTCACTATCCAATTTTGCACAAATAAGATTGGAAATAATTGGTGAAGTTCGCGCTCCTTGTGGCAACTTATTATCAAAACAGCAAATTTGAGCTAATATAGTGGCAACTTGATCATTTAATTCGTAAGGTTTTCCAATAAATTCTAAGAGTCTAGCAACATCTCGTGGAGACTTTAACTCTTTAAATTTTTTGGATAGTTCTTCGCAATTATCATATAGCAGGATAGAGTGGGAAATATTTTTACTCATAAATTAAATTATTAGTTTTATTAAAAAATTAAAATAATACCTGCTATGGACATTCACGCTTATTTAACAGTGGTAAACCACTGTAACACGCCTGGTTTGCGTAAGGCTAACTTAAAAATACACCGTTGCGGTATCGTCAACGGAAATAAATGCCCATTAAGCAGGTATACTTGGTATCTTAACATAATCTATACAGTATTTCTACAAGTATTGCAAAAAAGATGGTTATAATTTTCAATACTATTGCCAAACCCCTGAAACCCTATTGATATCGTCACGATTTTATTGAGTTTCAGACATATTTGGGAAAATTGGCAATAGTATTGAATTTTTTTAGTAAGTTTTATTAATTTCTATACCTCCCTGAAACATCTTGGAGTATGTTTTTTTCTTTTCATATTTCGCTGCTCTATAATTAGGAGCTTTTGAAAGAGCATAATTTAAAAACTTTAGAGATTCTTTATATTTACCTAATTCTCGAAATATAATACCGATTCTTGTTAAAATAGTATAATCATCTGGATTGTTGTTTAGTGCATCTTCATAAGATTGAACAGCTTCATTTCGTCTATCAACTAGAGAAAGTATTTCTCCTTGAAGTTTTAAATACTCATAATTACTTTGATCAAGGTTTAATTTTTCACAAATAATTGATAATGCACCATCTAAATCACCTATATTTTTATGATCAGACACACGCTTCAAATCTATATTAGAATTATTAGGTTTGAAAGTTTTTATTTGATCATATACTTCATCTATCAATTTTTTATCCTGCATTTCTAATGCTATATCACGTTTCCTTCGTAAAAGTGAATAATCATCAGGATTTTTGATCAGTTTATTTTCAACATCGCTTAATAAACTTATAAGTACCTTTCTTGTTTCTTCTTCAACTACTTCTTTTTTGAGTTCAGGACATTCTGAACCCTTTTTTAAATAAACGGTTTTTCTGATTATATAAAAACAACTACCTGTGTTATGAATTATTTCTAATGGATCTCTTTTATATTTATTAATATGTATTTGAACAATACATAAATCACTGATCTTATTAAGTTCTATATCATAAACAAAGTGAGTATCAACATCTATCATTGATGGAATAATACTAGGTCTTATACCTTGCAATTGACTATAAATTTTATTTACCTCATCTCTTTGTTTCTTATTAAGATTAACACCTTCTATCTTACCAGAATTATCTATACCTATATACAACTTAGAGGTTGAAAATCTTTATCCCTCGACTTATCTAGCCCCCTAAATCCCCCAAGTTTGGGGGACTTTCAAAGTCTTCCCGATAATTGCGGGCTAGGGGGCTAAATCCTCCAAATTCCCCCAGAATTGGGGGTTGGGGGGCTAAAATAACATTGAGGAAAAAACTGATTATGCAGAAAACAACTACCAGAATTAGAGGTACAACACCAGAAATTGAACAAGCAGCCCGCGGATTACGCCAAAATCTAACTCCGGCAGAAACAACGTTATGGGAAGCTTTGAAAAATCGTCAGTTATCAGGGCTAAAATTTCGCTGTCAACATCCAATAGGGCGATTTATTGCTGATTTTTACTGTCCTTCCTGTAAACTTGTCGTTGAAATAGATGGAGAAATCCACGAACAACAAAAAGAATATGACCAAGCTAGAACAGACCAATTTGAAGCTTACGGTTATCAATTATTGCGATTTACAAACGAGGGAGTTTTAACCAATCTTACTCAAGTATTAGAAATTATTATCAAAAAAGCAGGATTATAAAACCTTATAGCGGTTTGCAACACCATAAGATACCACCCTTACCGAACTCCCCTCACCCCCTATTCTGGAGGAACAAAAATCTCAAAGTCCCCCAAACTTGGGGGATTTAGGGGGCAAAATCTTTGCCTCCAGCTATATTCCCGCACCATCAAAAAATTCCTGAATCTGTTTATCTCGAATACTACAGAAATTATGTTCTTTTGGTAATTCATTGTCTTGAATGAATTTACCAACTAAAAACGGAGTTTTTACGGGGTTTTGTAGGGATTGAATTTGTTCTTCTAGTGCTTCAATACGGTCAACTAAAGCACGAATTACTTGGGCTTCCGAGTCTGGTAAATTGCTATGTTCTAGCGGTGCAACCCGGACTCCAGAACGATAAATAATACGACCAGGAACACCGACAACCGTACAACTAGATGGTACATCTCTCAATACCACTGAACCGGCACCAATGCGGACATTATCACCAATTTGAATATTACCCAAAACCTTTGCACCCGCACCAACAACGACGTTTTCGCCTAATGTGGGGTGACGTTTACCGCTTTCTTTACCTGTTCCTCCCAGGGTAACTCCTTGATAAATCAGCGCGTAATTACCAATAATGGCTGTTTCCCCAATTACTACTCCCATGCCGTGGTCAATAAATACACCTTTACCAATGACAGCACCGGGGTGAATTTCCACGCCGGTTAAAAATCGAGCAATATGAGAAATCAGGCGGGGAAAAAAGGGTATACCAAGACGACGTAACCCGTGGGCAAAGCGGTGGAAAATTAGCGCTTGCAAACCCGGATAGCAAAACAAAACCTCCAACCAATTACGGGCTGCGGGGTCACGTTCAAAGATGATGCGAAAATCAGCACGGAGTCTAGAGAACATTGATATAGTACCCTTGATAGCACAACAAGCTGCCCTCCCATTTTATCTTGACTTGGGAGTTGACACTCCCCGGTCTGTAGAATATTTATTAAGGGCAAATTTATCAATTTTTAGCTCACGTGGTGCATCCATCCAAAACCTAATCGCTTTATTACGAACGAATTGGGTAGTACGAATTGCATCGTCTATGGCGTTGTATTGATGTTGTTTTCCTTGAAGTTTATACTCTAGAACTATCATTGCTCTACAGTTAATGTATAGTTGCGTTTGAGATCCTGTTCAAATATACCTACCCAAATTTGGTATGTTCCTTTTTTCCATTTTTTATCGCTGACAGTGGCATCTTTGCTTTTACCTGTATCATCACCACAGCGCACTATTTGATGATCAGGATCTTTGATCAATAAAGTGGTATCGTTGCCATCACTGTTAACTAAGATGGTCAAGTGGTCGAAGTCTTTCTCTAAAACGAGAATATGATCAGGATTGGGATTAGCAAAACCGATACAGGCTTTTTTTTCCCAGTCACGATTGCTAATGGCAGATAGGGAATAAGTTCCACCTGTATAACCTGATACTGTTCCTTCCACTCTCGCAAAACCTGGTGATAAGGCCAGTGTGCCAAAATTTGCCGTTTCTGCTGATGCAGAGGTAGCAATTATCGGGATTATTAAGGTCAAAAACCATGCCAATTGAGACTGAAGGCGAAAATAATGATATTGCATATTAGCCCCCCATAGGCGATAAAGGTAATCATATATACTAATTCTAAGAAATAAATCTTCAGTTAGTGGTATCTATGCCACAAAAATTTGTGACACAAATAACATTTTTTTTGTTTGTATCATGATATGTCAGGAGAGAGGAGGTAAAATGAGGATTAATGCAGTTGAAAGAATACTCCTCCTTTGATTGTCCCCGGTTTGCTGCTATAACTGCTAACTGTAAGCGATCGCAAATTCTCAAAAAGTGGCTTACCTAACACTTCCACAAATTTAAGTATAGGTAATTGATGTTTAAGAATATCCTGACCATTTTCCCAGTCTAGATAAATATACCCTTGGTTGGGTTGGGGAATAGCAGTAACAGCATTTTTAAATTGACTATTTTCCAGTAGGGATTTCTGCTTTTGACTCAAAACTGCTGTGAGTGTTTCTAAGTCAGAACTGAAAATTTCACAGTTATCTAAGGTTGTATGCACTGCTTTAATGGTGGTATCAACAATAATAGATTGATTATTTTCAGATGTAGCTGTAATTTGTGTCCAAGCAGATATTTTCTGTCCATCCAGAGTTAGGGAACTAATGTTTAAATCATGACTACTAGCAATCTGATCTAAATGTGCTATACCTACTGCTAAATCTGGCGTTTTTTCTACTACAAATAACCAATGGGGAGATGTATCTGCATCAGGTAACAAAGCTAAAGCGTATTCCCCAGTTACCCACCTGAAAATGTCTTGATTAAAATTTAAACTCCAGCTTTTTTGAATATCTACCAAAGGTTTTACTAAGCGAGAAATGGCATCTTCATTTGCACCATAAATAGTTGCTGTTACTTGTGTCCAGAGTTTCCCTAAATCGCTATGATCTAAATTATTCAAATTGCTACCAGCGATCGCTAAAGCTGTAGATTCTGGAATATACTTTAATGCAGTTACCGGTTTTGATAATGGTACAGATGGCGGTATAACTTCCCCAGGTGTTAAAAATGTACTTTCTGCTAACACCCCTTGGGAATTTAAAATTAAAGAGAGAATTTGACTATTATAAGTTGATCCTGCTAATTCTAATCCTTGCCACTTACTAACTAGGGGCAAATTTAAGAAGGTTACAGCTAGAGAATTATCAGGAATTTGTTGACTAGCTTTTTGATATTCTAGAGAACTAACTAAACTCAGATCCGGTACTTGTAAATTATTAATTGCTTCTTTGATTATCTTAGGATGATTGGACAGCAAAACAAAATTATTGACAATTGCCCCAGCTAAATTATTTTGAATTTTTTCAAGTTGTGAATCTTCAAAGTGGTCATAAATAACCTTGATTCCCTGATATTTTTCAACCCCTAAATTAGCTCCTGTAAAAGCTCGTTCCGAAAATAATAACTCCAAAAACTCCCGGCTTTTTTCTATTTCTGCCGTTTTTAGTGCCATTAAGTACCCTGTTTGTAGTCCGTTTGTTGGATCACGATCTATATCTATTGTCGCCACAGCTAAAGTAATTTCATCACTCAACCAGGGTTTAATATCATTTTTATAATCTATATTACTTTTAGCCAACAACCGCTTTTTAAGCAGGGAAAACTCTCCCTTTTGTTCTAGTCTTTGTAAGGTATCAGGGTTTACTAACAATGACACCATCGCCGGTGACAACTTAGAAACAAACACCCCCGCAGCAGGTTGAGAGTTACCTACCACAAAACTGACCGGAATTCTACCCAAAAAAGCGGAAAATCTGGTTATGGTAATCAACACCAACGCGATGATACCCGCTACCAGCAAACCAAGTCTAATATTTTTTTTTGTGGAAATTTGACTGTTCACATTAAGTAGGTTAGGATTATAAGTTGTGATTATGGCAAGGGAAGGGGCAAGAGTAAAGAAGTTTTGAGGGATTTTACTTTTCTTCACACATTTTAGTTATCTCACATCCACCTACTTAGTAATATTATTATTTTATAGCTTTTGGGCAAACTTAAATAGTATAGGATTTTCTAGCAAAACCGTATGACAGATACATCATTTGGTCAACCATTTTCTCAGATTAGTGTCCAAGAACTCGCTCAACGTCTTGCTACTAATGAAGGCACGATTCAATTAATAGATGTGCGTGAACCCCAAGAAGTTGCCTTATCACGGATAGATGGTTTTGTGAATCTCCCCCTCAGTGAATATGAGCAATGGTCTGATCAAGTTTCTATCCGCTTTAATCCTACCACGGAAACTCTGGTTTTGTGTCATCATGGTGTTCGATCTGCTCAGATGTGTCAATGGTTAGTCACCCAAGGCTTCACAAATGTTAAAAATATTACTGGAGGCATTTCCGCTTATTCTATCCTAGTTGATCCTTCAGTACCACAGTATTGAGGCAAAAGGCAACCGTCAACAAATCAAAAATATTATTTTGTAGCCTAAACTACTGCTGATATTGACCAGATATGAGATAGTACGGAAAATTAGAAAATTCATCATTTTTGATTTGGTTAACAGTTATGTAGTCATAGAAAATACACCGAATCACGCCTGAACATGGATTTTGTGTTTAATTAATACAAAACAAGTATATAATTTGCTAACTTAGTATTAATAAATAATTAACCCTTTTTTACATTTTTGTAGTCAAAACTACAAGTTTCTTCAAATTTTGATTAAGATTTGCCTTCAGTAAAAAAAATCACCTATGCAAGTCCATCTAACCAATCGCCAACAAAATATACTTGGGGCAACTATACGCCATTATATTGCCACGGCAGAACCTGTGGGTTCTAAAGCTTTAATTGATGGGTTTGATTTGGGCATTAGCTCGGCAACAATCCGCAATGTAATGGGAGCTTTAGAAAAATCAGGGTTACTTTACCAACCACATACTTCTGCGGGTAGGATTCCTTCCGATTCTGGTTATCGTATTTATGTTGACCAACTAATTACACCATCAGAAATTTTAGGTAAAGAGGTAGAAACAGCATTACAACAACGTCTACATTGGGAAGACTGGAGTTTAGAAGCTTTACTACAAGGTGCGGCGCAAATTCTAGCGACATTGAGTGGTTGTATTACTTTAATTACTATGCCACAAACTACGACGGCAAAGTTAAAACATTTGCAATTGGTGCAAATGGAAGCTAGAAAAATGATGTTGATTGTGGTGACAGATAGTTATGAAACCCATTCTAAGGTGATGGATTTATTTACTCCCATCTGTGAAACCCAATCTGAACCAGAAGTAATTGATCATCAATTACAAATAGTTTCTAACTTTTTGAATAGTCATTTACGAGGGCGTAGTTTGTTAGAATTAGGGTATCTTAATTGGAGTGAATTGGATCAAGAGTTTCACAGTTATGGTCAATTCTTAAAAAGTTCTTTAATAGAATTGACTCATCGCGCTCTGACACCTACAGCTACGCCAATTATGGTTAGGGGAATTGGAGAGGTTTTACGACAACCTGAGTTTTCCCAGGTACAACAGGTACAAACAATTATGCAATTGTTGGAAGAAGAACAGGAGCAACTTTGGCGTTTAATTTGTGAAGAACCAGAAATAGAAGATTCCAGTAAGTCTAAAGTAACAGTGCGAATTGGTGCAGAAAATCCTCTCGAACCTATTCGGACTTGTACTTTGATTTCCTCTACCTATCGTCGAGGTTCTGTACCGGTGGGAAGTGTGGGGGTTTTAGGACCAACTAGGTTAGACTATGAGAGTGCGATCGCTGTAGTAGCAGCAGCAGCAGATTATTTGTCGGAAGCTTTTACTTAAATGACTAGCCTTCGTCTCTTGTCTAAAGCCCAGATGTATCAATAAGTAGGTTAGCATTAAAAATTGTCATTATGGCAATAGGCAAGAGTAAAGAAGTTTTCAGAGATTTTCCTTATCTCATATTTACCTACTTAAACCCCTTTATTTATATGGTTTATAGGGTAAATAAACTCATAAAAAAAGAGGTCATTAATGACCCCTAGTAAAATAGAAAACACAATAATCTCCGATAAGAGTTAAGACAAACCAGTATTAGTACCTTGCTTACCAGTTGCTAATTCCACCTTAACAATCTTGCCACCCATTTTTTGAATCCGTTGTTGTTCACGGAACCAGTTTTCATAAGGAACTAATTTAGTAAAGTAAGTATTTTGTAATTCGCGTTGGGTGCGAGTACGACTGAGGCTAGGAACACAAGCAGTTACTTTAAATAAACGAGCCATTTTGCTTCAAATCTCCTGATATTGTTTGGGAAACTTTTTTATCTCAAATATCTTGAGTGAAAATCTTTAATTATTTTTTCCAAGGCTGGGAATCAACCATTAACACTAGACTGATAACACTTACAACCAATTAGCAAGAGAACCTTCTAGCAATAATGATTGATTTCCAGACCTTAATAAAGCTGCACCTACATAATTAAGTGCAAACCTAACTCCTAGCTCAAGCCAGAGGAGATATAATCCAAGTAAACGCCCATTTCTCTACCAGCGTCAGGACCAACCAAGCTTGCAGTTACTTCTTTGATTGCTCCGATAGCGGAAATGGTAGCACCTACAGGTACTCCCAAGGAGTTGTAGGTTTCTTTCAAGCCGTTTAATACGCGCTCATCCAAAATGGAAGCATCGCCGGCTAACATAGCGTAGGTAGCATAACGCAAGTAGTAATCCAAGTCACGGATACAAGCTGCATAACGACGAGTGGTGTACATATTACCACCGGGACGGGTGATATCAGAGTACAACAAGGACTTAGCTACAGCTTCTTTAACGATCGCAGCAGCGTTAGCGCTGATGGTGGTAGCTGCACGGACGCGCAGTTCACCGGTAGCGAAGTAACCTTTGAGCTTTTCTAAAGCGGCGGTATCAAGGTATTTACCTTGAACGTCTGAAGAATTGATAACGGAGGTAATTGCGTCTTGCATTGTTGTTATTTCCTTATTTCCAACTTGATGACAACAGGTTTGGGTTTCAGCGGTTTTTTAGCTGTAACTTAACCCATTGCACCAACAACGTAGTCGAAGTAAGCTCCAGCTTCAGCAGCGTCTTGAGCAGACAACAGGGTAGAAGCAACGCTCTTCATAGCAGCAACGCCACCAGCAACAGCGTCAATGGGAGTACCCAAAGACTTGTACATTTCCCGTACACCAACGATACCGATTTCTTCGATGGGGGTAACATCACCAGAAACGATTCCGTAGGTTACAAGACGCAAGTAGTAGTCGAGGTCACGAAGGCAGGTGGCGGTCATTTCTTGTCCGTAAGCGTTGCCACCGGGGGAAACAACATCAGGACGTTTTTGGAACAGTTGGTCGCCAGCTTGCTTAACGATGCGCTCGCGGTTTTCTGTTAATACCTGAGCGATGCGAAGGCGTGCAGCACCACCAGTAACAAAACCTTTGATTCTGTCTAATTCTCCAGGGCTGAGGTAGCGAGCTTCTGCATCAGCATTCACGATGGCTTTCGTGACGATACTCATTAATGGATTCCTCCAAAACTAATGAAACCAGAATTTGATTAAACTGGTACAAATTTACTAGAATGATATTTGGTTCACACCCGGCCTGACATTTTTAGCCAAATCTACTGGATTTGGTGTAAACCAGGTGAAGAACTCAATTACCTTCCGCAAATTATTCTCCAGTATTATGTTGAGCATTTATTACTGCTCTTAATATTTTGTAACAATTATTTTCAGATTTGCTCATTTTGAGGGAACAGGGAACAGGGAACGGTAAAAAGTCTAGAAAATGAGGGTTAAACAGTCTTTTTGTCCTCATGATGGAGAATTTCTTGTGCCTTTGGCCTTCTTTCTGTCACCTGTTACCTGTCACCTATCTCCTATCTATTGGGAAGACCACCTGTTAACACAGAAGGAGACAAGCTAGACCAAGACTGTTTTACTAGGTCAGCTTCAGCTTGAACACTACCCAAGTAATTACCTGCTGGTAAAGATGGATAACGGTTGTAAGGAACAACATCTTCACCAAAGTAGCGAGCGTATTCTGTGCTGTTCACCATTGTCTCCACAGCAGTCCTTAAACCGCTATCAGCCAATAACTTGTTATATTGACGGATTTCCCCTTGGGTAGCGGGTGCGCGTCCCAAGATGTGACGGAATAGGAACTCAATCACCTTGGTGTTGGGATAGGGAGTGTAGAACCGCTTACGGTAGATTTCTGAACTAGCTAGTTCCAGAACAAACTCACGCACGGTAATTTCACCATTACGCAGTTTGCTATCTAGCTCGGAACGACGGAAATAACCGGGAACTTGACCACTAAATACGTCCATTATTTGGCAGTAGATAGCATTAATGACTTGATTGGTTTCTGGGGAATTTGTCCCAGTGGTAGCGCGGTAAATCCGGGCTGGTTTGCGGCGGCTTGTACCGACACCAACTTCTACAGACTGACCATTATCATTGAAAGAGCGACCTAATTCAATAAACAAGGGTTTAGACTTGTCCATTTGTTTAGCTTTAGCAGCTAAATCTGCGATCGCATTTCCTAACAATGGTGTATTCTCAGTTTTAATCCGAGGCTTCACAGTCTCAAAGCTAGGAACAACCAAATCATCATTTTGCTTAGTTAGCTGGTTGTAAAGCTTCTCGGTATTGGGGAAGTTAGCCGCAGGTAAGGTTGGGAAACGCCGATAAGGGACCGTATCTTCACCAAAAGCTTGAGCATACTCAGCACTATTTACCATCGCGCCAATAAAGGCCTTGATACCCTGAGTAGCTAAGATTTGGTTATACTTACGAATTTCTCCCTGGTCAATAGGTGCGCGTCCTAGGAAGTGCTTAGTACCCAACTCAATTACTTTAGTATTGGGATAAGGTGCATAGAACTCCTTAATATAGAGACTGGAATAACCCACACCCTCAATAAATTCCTTCACAGAAATTTCACCATTACCCAATTGAGTTTCCAGAACAGTAAACTCATTTTTAAGGATAAAAGGCGCGATATCCCGTTCAAAAATCTGGCGATAAGCAGCACTAATTAAAGTGTGAACTGCAACCTTATCAACAGTATTTGCTACCAATTTGAAGACCTTGGTTTGTTCACGTTGCTTAGTAACACCTTGGTTGATGCGGAACTCAACATCTGGCTGGGTTCGCATTTCTTTAACTGCACCCAATTCCACAAAGCGAGGTGTTTCTTGTTTTTGAACATTTGCCACGTCTTCACGGATAGTACCCACACGCAATTGACGTAAGGACACACCCGCAGGAGTTAGATAGCGTTCATAAGGAACTGTATCTTCATTGAAAGCTTCGCTGTACTCAACGCTGTCAATAATTGCATCTACAACAGCGTAGAAACCTTTCTTAGCAGCAATATCAAAATACTTGTTGTTCTCTTGACGACCGTAGGTAGGACGACCTAACAAGCGACGGTGAATATATTCAATCGCTTTACAGACATAGAGAGAAGTCCAGTACATCTTGCGGAATAAATCGGATTTCGCCAATATCCGCACAAATTCACGAACGGTGATATCGCCATTTTCTAGCTTGATTTCAGCAACTTTTAAGCGTTGACCTTCGTAAACATCACGACCGAAAACTTGTAAGTAACAAGCTTTAATTACCGCTTGGGTAGAACTTTCCGAGAATTTAACACTTGTACCCTTGGCGGCTTTTTTACCAATAGTTCCGGGTAACTGGTCTAATTTGAAGACCTTAGCGCCCAAAGTACCAGGAGCGACACTACGGGCATCGGGGTTACTGAGTTGGTTGTTGATACCAGGCCCTTGGTGAATTAAAATCCGACGGGTATCCTTACTAAATGGTGCAGGACTGCTGCTGGGGTTGCGGGTTTCTTTGGGGAAAATCGCGCCAAATTGAATTTCCAAGGGGTCATTACCAGAACCGTAGGGATGTTGGTCAGGTAATGGTTGTTCGTAAGCAGCAAAGGTGGTAATAAATTGAGGAACTTTACGGAAAGGCGCACTGTATTTAAACAGGTCTTGCTGTTGTCCCCAGTTACGACATTCTTGAGCTTCCTGACCCAGACCCCGGATGTAGGGAACGGTTTCTTCACCAAAGTAATCGCTGTATTCTTTTGAATCTACTAAAGCATCAACTAGACCTGATAAACCTTTAAGAGAAATAATTGCAAAGTATTTTTGCACTTCCTCACGGCTGCTTGGTCCCCGTCCTAAGATGTGACGGAAAGCCAATTCAATTACCCGACTGTTAATAAAAGGTTGGTAAAAGTTTTTCTGGTAAAGAGGAGATTTAGCTAAACGGCGAATAAACTCCCGCATGGAGATTTCGCAATTTTTGACTTTAGATTCTAAGTCAGAGATGGATAAACTATAAGCACGGGTAATATCGCGCTCGAATACCTGACGATAAGCCGCTTTGACAATTTCTGTTTTCTCACTAGCAGACAGACCAGGCTTCATTACGTACTTGGGACGACGTTCTGCGGCAACTGCGTAAATTTGCGGCAGTTGTAACCCTTGTTGGTCACCAGAAGGACGCTGACGAACTTTTGTAGATGGTGTAGGTGCTTGAAACTCAGTCAGTAACACATCCATATACTGAGTGACAATTTCTGTAGCTGCGGCATCTTTACGGAAAAAGGATAAAGAAGCAGCTTTAATTTCTTGTAAAGCAACGATGGTTGCTTCCCCAGAACAAGCATTTTCAATAATTTCCCGCAAACCTCTGGTATTTACAGTGATGATGTTGGGGTCGCCGGCGACAATGGCGTAGGTAGCATAGCGTAAGAACCAGGACAAATCCCGTAAACTCTTGGCCATGTTGCTAGGCCCATAACGAGCAACGTTAATGGGTCTAAAGCCTGGAGGTGTGGGGCCACCAGCAGAAGTATTGAAGATGGAACGGAGGTTTTCAAAGAAACCACCACGACTTTCAACGTAAGTAACTGTTCCTAGTTTCATCCCTTCTTGAAGACTAGCACCAGCACCAACCATTGCCAGTTCTCGCTCTTGGGGCTTTTCTAAGAAGGCCATTGGTGAACCACCAACGAAAATCCGATTAGCAGCACGAGAGACGATGATTTCTGAATTTTCTGTGAGAATCTGGGCAATTTCTAAACGTTTTGTACCAGATGCAAAATAACTACCGAGTTCACTAAGTTCACCTTTTCCTAAAAAGCGGTCTTGTTGTTCCGCTTGGGAAATGGTGGCTACTGGTAAGGTTTGATATAGTTGCGGACGCGCAACTGAGCTTCCACCGCTTGCCTTAACACTCATTGGATTTTTAAAACTCCTATCATAATCGTTTATGTGTTAAGCCTGAGTTGTTTAAAGGCTTGACATTTTTGCGTATTTGTGAATGTTACGCCGGAAAAATCTAGCTTAACCCAGTTCAATTTTTAGATTAGAACGTTTTGTGTTTACGCTGTTGGTTTATTAAGAAGTATGACGATTCTGTAATCTAAAATTGATTTTCGAGAAGATATATACTTCGATTTTCCTGGGTAAACATAGATTTTATCCCACATTCCGTACCCTTGTGATTGTTAAATTTAGTTATTAAGGTGGAGAACAACAGAGAGGAGAAAAATGAGAATAGCTGTATTTATACCTAAAGTAATACGTATATACGGATTATGATAACAGTTATCTTTGTTTTATGCCTATTTAGCCTCTTAAATTTCCTGCCCCCGTGACCCCCAAGGGGGTTAGGTGGTAGGGGCATCAAAATCCTATTAGGCTACTTGATTAAACTGTACGCAGTAGATCCAAGCATGGGGACATTTAATTTAAACTAAGCGCCTGCTCTTGATCAGAATATCGGTAGTAGGTATAATATTTACCACCCTGAGATTTGTCAGCATTAATAACTAAACCTAAGACATTGATGGGATATGTTCTGAGGCTATCCTGAACTTGTAATAAAGCTGATTTATCTGTTTCATTCATTCTTACAACCAGAATCAAACCATTGGTATGGGATGCTATTAATCTGGCATCCACTAATCCCAAAATGGGGGGACTATCATAAATAACTAAATCAAAACTTTGATGGAAATATTCCATTAACTGTCTCATTTTTTCTGAGGACAATAATCTACCGGGATCAGGTGGTATTGGACCAGAAGTAATCACAGATAAATTATTTATTGTGGGTATTTCTTGGATTACCTGCTTGGCATCCATGTTTGAGGAGATTAAATTGCTTAATCCCCACAAATTATTCAGTTCTAAAAACTTATGAATTTGAGGACGACGCAAATCAGTATCTACGAGTAATACCCTTTTTCCCATAGTGGAGGCTATTTTTGCCAAATTATATGCAATTGTGGTTTTGCCATCACCAGGAACAGATGAAGAAATAGTCAGGGAATTAATTGGTTGATCAGAATTTAGCAACTGAATATTGCTATATAAGACTTGTAAAGATTCCCAAAAAGCCCCTTGTGAATAATAACTATTGCGATTGCGACCATTGGGAAGAACCTGACCACGAAATGGATTAGTTAATTTATCCATTTCAGCATAATTAACATCTTGATCATTTGTTTGATTAGTTGGACTAAGGTAATTATTAGCTATGGTTTTATCAAAGGGAAGAGTTCCTAATATGGGCAGTTTAATCTTATCTTTAAGACCTTCAATACTATGATAGGTATTGTCCATTTCTTCCATGAGTACAGCAGCGCCAAGACCTAATACAAAACTAGCGACAAATCCCAAGAGTAAATTTCGAGGAACATCAGGTGAAACTGGATATTTTGGTTGTTCTGGTGCTTGAATTAATTCCCATGGCAGTTCCGTTTGTGCTACTTGTATTTGTAGTTGTTCCCGGCTAGTCAAAAAGCGATTGAAACTCTCATCTGCCAACCGTAGATTTCGTTGTATATCAGCATACTGTCGAGATAAAATCGGTAACTGTTGTAGTTTGTTTTGCAGGTGTTGTTCAGTTTGTGCCAGTTGTTTACTATCTACCTCTATTTTACGGATCTGAGATGCTACCTCAGCGATTTTGATATTCAATGCTCTGGATGCTTCTGCTTCAATCACAGGTAAGAGGTTATTTCTTTTTTCTTGCAAAGTTTGGATGATGGGGTTATCGGGTTGGAATTTCGCTAGTTCTCCAGATATCTGTGCATCAATTTGACGTTGTTGAGCGATCAGTTGTTGATATAAAGGAGCATTATTAATTGCATCTAATTGTCCAGTTTCTTCCTGCAAACTTAAATAATTAGCTCTGGCGGCTGCTAACTGTTGATTGATAGCTAATCTTTGTTGTGTGAGAGATTGGATTTGTGCAGAAATTGTTGCAGATTGGTTTTCTGGATCAATAAAGTTGTATCTTTGGCGGAAGATTTGCATTTCTTTTTGCAATTGTGTTACCCGATTTTTAAGATCAGGGAGTTGTTTTTCTACAAATTGCACTCCCTGACGGAGCTTAGTTTGCCGCTTCTCTAGGCTATATTTTAAATAGAATTGAGAAATGGTATCTAAGACAAATTTGATTTTTTCAGTATCACCACCTCTATAGCTAACTTCAATTACTTTTGCTGTTCCCAAACGACGAATAGTTAAGTTTCCTGCTAAAGAAGCGTAGGTAATATCAGGATAGGATATTTGCAGCTTTTCAATAATTATTTGCAGCAATTCTGGACTTCTGAGAACCTGAATTTGACTTTCGTAATCTAGTCCACCTGTTCTAGATATATTAGAGTCTCCAAGGTTCAGTTTGCTTATATCACTATCATCATTTACGGATTCAACTAGGATTTGAAAGTTGCCTTGATATACAGGTTTTTGGTTGAGGGTTGAATAAGTAATTCCCGTCATACCCACTGTCACAACACCCACAATTATCAATACTCTGCGCTTTAATAGACCTAATAACCGCTTCAAATTAAAATCATTTTCTTCTTGGGTAGTATTGGCAAGTGTGGGATAGGGAAATGGCCTGGAGCTAGGAATGATATCCTCAGATATTGTCTGGCTTCTAATGTGCTTATCAAACATTGATTTTAGGCTGTGGATATTAATGTATAGGAGATGCTGAGTCGAATTTAGATGCGTATTGGCTTAAATGTTAATCAGCTTAACACCAGTGTTTTAACTTTTAAGGGTATTTAATATAACTCAGTTAAAAACCGTTTGATGTAGCTGTGAATATTTGTGCACCCGATGATAACATATTATATGTTATATTTTTATTTATCGGTTGTGTCTACCTGTTTCGATTGTAGGACTTACCCAAAAGAGAACTAAGGTGGGGGTGATTCATGATTATGCCTACGCAAAAGTCAGCTTTGCAGTTACATTTTGCGTGAGTCCTATATAATTTTTTCCTATTTGTTTTCATGAAAATAATTGTTTATATTTATACTGATCCTTTACTAGATGTCGTTCCTTATGTAGGTGATTGGGGTTGGGAAGTAGATAAAATATATGAAGATTTGGGGAAAAGAACGCAATTAGAACAATTATTAAAAGACTGTCAAACAGAACCAGTTAATTATTTATTGCTACGTCGGTTAGAAGAATTAGGTGATAGTTTAGTACAAGTGAGCGATCGCATTAAGCAGTTAGAAACTATGGGAGTGGTAGTCGTAGCGACACAGCAAGCATACACATCTAATAGCAGTCAAATCCAGTCTGAACTACTACAATTACTACCAGAAATTCAACGTCAACAACGTAGCCGCAGGATTCGTCAGGGACACGCTCGTAATCGCCTAGAAACTTCACCACCACCGGGAAAACCCCCCTATGGTTATCGCAGAGGACAGGGTAAATATATTATTGATCGCACTACCTCACCCGTCGTTAAAGATTTTTTTGAATATTTTGTACTCTATGGTTCTGTTCGTGCTACTGTCCGTTATATAGCTAAAAAATACGGTAAAAATATCTCTGTCACTACAGGGAGACGTTGGTTAACTAATCCAGTTTATCGCGGTGATACGGTTTATCAAAACAGCGAAATTATCTCCAATACCCATACAGCAATTATATCTAGAGAAGAAGCTGCACAAGTTGATAGACTATTACGGCGCAACAGTAGGCTACCATCTCGCACAGCTAGTGCGCCTCGTTCCTTAGCAGGTTTAGTTAGTTGTCATCAATGCCAATCACAGATGATTGTTACTCCTGTTACTCAACGAGATCAAAATCAAGAGTATTTATATTTACGCGCCACCAACTGTTCTCAAAGTCCAAAATGTCGCGCTATCTCTTACCAAGCAGTTTTAGAGAAAACCATTGAAACAGTTTGCCGAGATTTACCTTTAGCTGTGGCCGGGATGAATTTTCCCCAATTAGATACTATAAAAAATAGTTTAGTGGAGGCCATATATAAAGAAGAAAAAATTCTAGAACAATTGCCCAATTTAATAGCAACAGGAATTTTAGACCCAGAAACGGCAAAGTTAAGAGCATACAAACTTCGCACAGGAATATCCCAACTTCAAGCTAAGTTAGCAATTCTTCCTCCTGTAAATTTACGTTCGGTAGCCCAGGCTGTTTCTATCCCTCAGTTTTGGTTGGATTTATCAGAAGTAGAAAGACGATTTTATTTTCGAGAATTTATCCAAAAAATTCAAATTATCCGCCACAATACAGAATGGAAATTAGAGATAATTTTTATCTTCTAAAACACAAAACAAGATTTCCGACTTCTATAAGAAGTCGGAGATATAAATTATTGATCCTGATTTCCAGGGGTTTGTTTACCTTTCTTACCTGCATTCCGCACATTCATCACTTTACCCAATAAATCAAACCAAAAAGGCGCGCCCATAGAAATAGCAATTCCACTCACAAACCAGCCAGCAACCATACTTAAAATATTAATAGCTGGTAAATTACTAATTTGCAAGTTTGTCCAATCAATTTTCTTGTTTGATTTATCATCTGTTACACAAATTACTTTCTTTGGAAGATTATCTGGTTCGCAGATTTGCTGTTGTAAGTTACCATTACTCCAACCAATGGGTAGCTCAACTTCCTTTAAAATTTCATTGGCGGCGATTTTATTTATATCTGAAGAATTACCTATTTGAATAGCTTTATCAACAATCGCTGCTCGCAAGACGGAATCCTTAGATAGACGATTAATAATATGAAAAGCATCTGTATTAGTTGTAATTGCTAAAGTTATCCCAATTAAAATGGCGACTCCTTTAGCATTACGTTTGTAAACACCACCTGCTCTTTCCATGGAACTATCAAAACTATCTTCAATTTCTTTCCGCAACAGAATAATTCCTTCTTCTGTATTCTTAGCTTTAATTTGGGCGCGTTTGGCCATAGTTTCAATACTACTAACTACTGAATCTGGCAAAATATCTATTAATTCCTTAACTTTTTTATAAGTCTCACTGTCTTTGCTTTTGATAGCCTCTATAACTTGATCATGAATATCACTACCCTTCTTGATAGATTTGACGATTTGATTAATATTTGGTTTTAGTCCTCCCAGAATAATAGCCTTTTCTACATCTTCAAAAATATCCTTTCTCAGAAAGTTTAATTCTCGCAAAGGTTTCTCTAAAATATCTTCGTAATCAGCCACATTGGCTTGGAAACTATCTATGTATTTATCTAGACTATCTCTCATTCTAATAATACACATATTGATATCATATTTATCTTGGTTAAATTCACTGATGATAGTGTTATATTCCTGCTGTAATTTGACATAATCAAGACCACTATTTCTATCAAATTCACTGGATAACCTATTAGTTTGAATGTCTGCTTCTAACTGGGTTAAAATCAATCTCACATTGTTTAATTGTTCTTGTTTAAATTGTTCTAGTCTAATTTGGGTTAATTTTTTGACAAGTGCTGGCAGTTGTAGTGTATCCATGAAGGTATTAGCAAAATTCTCACCGCCAATATAGGAAGGGGCACTCCGTTTTTGATCACCGAAAACAGTTTCTTTTTTGAGTCTAGAAGTAGACTTTCTAAACAAGCTCAAGAATGAACCTATACCCCAGGTAATTTTGCGAGGTAAAGTTGCTAATAAACCTTTAGCTTCTTGATTAATGCTTTGAATTAAAGGATTACCATAAATCTTATTTACAAGTTGAATCACCTGTGGATTTTCTGAATTTTGGGCATCACCAGCTAAAAGAATTTCAATTGAGCTTCTCAAGTGTTTTGCTCGCCATTGTAGAACTGTGGTTAATAGTTCTTGGAGTTCTGAAGCCAGTAAACTTAAAATTAAGTAGATAAAAATCAAACCAAGGACCACATCTAAAATAAATGGTAGGCTCATTGACATTCTCCTTGAGGGTAATTGACGAAGTGGTAATGGTAGTATTTATATCATTTAATCGGAAAATTGCTTGTAAACTTCCTTAAAAAATCAATAAGAAAATCTTCGCCAAAAAATTATCTCGATTCCTAGGAAACTGAGATAATTTGGGATCTAGCCATTGTTTTTGAATATTAGGTTCTGGATGGCTTAGGGATTTGCTTTGATCTCTATGTAATCAATCTCAGCGATTAAGTGATTAGCATAAAATATGCAAGAAGGAAGTTTTATCTGGACTGACCTACAAAAAAAACACCGTACAGTTGTCAAAAAAATGGATTGGTTCTGGGTGCTGATATTACTGTTAGCGGCACTAATTTTGTTTTGTGTCAATCTTGGCGGTTTACCATTGCAAGACGGCGATGAGGCGATTGTAGCCAGAGTAGCGCGGTCAATTTGGCAAGATCAGGCCAATTCCAGCACTTGGTTGTATCCAACGGTGGAGGGTCAAGCGTATTATCAAACACCACCTTTGATGCACTGGTTAATTGCTTGGACTTATAGTGTTGGTGGCGTGAATGAATGGACAACTCGCCTCCCTGGGGCAATTTTGACGGCAATTTCTGTTCCTTTGGTCTATTGCATTGGTAGGGAGATATTTTACCAACGAGTAGCAGCGATTTATAGTGCTTTGATTTATTTAACAATGCTGCCAATGGTGCGTTACGGCAGGTTAGCAATATTAGATGGAGCGGTTGTTAGTTTCTCGATTTTGATGATGTGGTTTGTCTTGCGATCGCGTCGAGATTTACGTTACTGCTTAGGTATAGGCATAAGTTTGAGTTTAATTTGCCTAACTCAAGGTATAACCGCCATTTATTTAGGTGCAGTAGTTTTAGTATTTCTCTATTGGGATACACCCAGACTGCTAACTTGTTATTATTTTTGGATGGGTATTTTCATCGCTTCTCTACCTGTATTATTTTGGTTAGGATTTCAAATATTCCACTATGGTTATTCTTTTGCCTTTGATCTTAATCAATCCCCTAGCTATATCAACATTATTACTAATGGGACTGTGCAAGCACCTTGGTATTATTTGCTAGAAATTTTTAAATGGACATGGCCTTGGTTGATCTTTTTACCCCAAACTATGCGCGTGACCTGGGAAAATCATAATTTAAGTTGGGCAAAATTGCTAATTATTTGGTGTGGTGTTTATCTATTAATTATTTCTTTAGTTAGTCTTAAACTTCCTTGGTCTATACTCCCTGTTTATCCTAGTTTGGCTTTAGCCTTTGGTTTCCAGTTAGCAGAAATTGAAAATGTACCTTTATTCTCAGGTTATCCTCGGGGGTGGGTAACAAGTTTAACGATATTGGCGGTGGTGGCTTCTGCAAGTAGTATTTATTTTGGTTGGAGAACTGTAGAAAAAGTAGAATTGCAAATAATTTTTACCTCTGTGGCTTTGACTATGACTTTAGCTGCAATTTTAGTAGAAAAAGGGGATCAACAATTTCTCAAAGTTTTGATTTGGGGTAGCTATATTTCTCTATTTCTGTTAATGAGCTCTAATTATTGGATTTGGGAACTGTATGCAGCTTATCCAGTGAAACCAGTAGCAGCTATGATTGCTAAAATAAATCAAGATCATACTAGGATCTATACATTTTTTCCTTACCATCGTTCTTCCTTGGATTTTTATAGCGATCGCAATATTATTCCTGTTTCTAACGGTGAATTGCAACATTACTGGCGGTTTGATAACCAAGCTTATTTTCTGGTTAACACATCTAGCTTAAAAAATCTACAACTGACATCTATTAAAATTATAGATCAAATAGACGATTGGCAACTAATTACTCAAGATCATCAGGGAATAGGTCATGGGTAACAGAATTTTCTTCTCTGCTCCCCTTACCCCGGACCCTATCTCCCCGGCTCAATTCTTTCCATGGGGCGAATGTCTAGACTATTATGGCTCGTATTATCTTGGCTCATAACCAGAATACCCAAAACAACTGTACTACCAATAATCAAAGATAATAAAGGATGCTTGAGGAAAATAAAATCTCTAATCATCCTGGCTAAAGGTCGGCTTTGACGACGTAGTGACGAAGAGATCATCATTTGTCGCCAAATAAAGGGGTCACGTACATAATGTCCACTTTGGCAAACAACCAGCCTTTCTTGACAATAAGGACAGGTAAACAATCCAACATAAGATTTTATTGGCTTTGTGCGGTTATTTCTTTGACAAATGGGGCAAGTGACATAATGATTATCAAAAGTATCTGTACTCATCTACCTCGTCCGCTTGGTCTTTTGATGCTCTATATAAGAATAAACCTTATCTAATTTTACTTAGAATTGAGGTTCTGTGTTATGGGTAGTAACATTTGTGAAGAAAATATGAGAGAGGCATAAAACCCAGGACATACTCCTTTTTAATATTAACCCAAGTTGTTAGCACCACGGGTAGAAATTGTTTTTTCTCAGGTTTTGAGATTTTTGTTAATTAATTATTGAGCGGTCACTTGCTCCCATAATCAACCACAATAGGAAATAACAGATAAAACTCCACTGACCAATGAGTCTCTTGCCTCGTACTTTGCACAGGAAGGTCAAGGAATCCCCAATTCCCACACCTTTTTTTCGGTTTACTGAGTTAATTAATCGCTTTCAGCCTTCGCCAGAAACAGTGGTGCTATTTCTAGCTGTGATTATTGGCGGTAGTACGGGCATGGGGATTGTTACCTTTCACTATTTAATTGAGCTAATTAACAATTTGATGTTAGACAGTCTCATGGTACAGATTAGCATTTGGGGAGCTTGGACTCTAGCTACTGTGCCGATTTTAGGTGGAATTATCGTGGGTTTGATGCGTTGGCGGACTCAGGATTTTGGACCTGGACTCTCATCACTGATTGCTGTTGCTCAAGGTAAGGAAACCAAAAAACCCCTGCGACCAGTCACAAAAATGATTGCTGCGGCTGTTTCTTTAGGTACTGGTGCATCCTTGGGACCAGAGGGTCCAAGTGTGGAAATTGGTAGTTATTTCGGAGTTTTATTATCTGATATATTACAAGTTTCCCAGGAACGTCAGCGTTTACTTTTAGGTGCTGGGGCAGCCGCTGGTTTAGCTGCTGGTTTTAATGCCCCTATTGCGGGGGTATTTTTTGCCCTAGAAGTAGTGATGGGAACTACATATTTTGCCACCTCAGCAGTAAGTGTGGTGTTACTGGCCGCGGTGGTATCTGCTCTAATTGGTCAAATTGGTTTGGGTTCACAACCGGCTTTTGCGTTACCTGCTTATCAAGTACGTAGTTATTTAGAATTACCTCTCTATTTAGGTTTAGGGGTAGGTGCAAGTTTAATTTCTCTTACTTACACGGAATTAGTTCGGTTAGCAAAGGCTAGTTTTGCCGGTCATGTCTCAAGTTTAAAACTATTAAATACAATTCCTCAATCAATTCAGCCAATTTTAGGTGGTGTCATTCTCGGTATAGTTGGTTGGCAATACCCACAAATTTTAGGTATTGGCTATGATACGGTACAAGCAATGCTCCAGGATCAGGATTTTTCTCTGGAACTGTTATTAATCTTACTGCTGTTAAAATTGCTGATGACTGCCTTGAGTGCGGGTAGTGGTTTTGTGGGTGGATTATTTGCACCCGCGATGTTTTTAGGTGCGTCCTTTGGCTCGGCCTATGCTCAATGCTTAACTGTGATAGTTCCTGGTATTGGGGAATATATGGCTGCTGCTCCTGCTTATGCAATGGTGGGTATGGCTGCGGTTTTGGCGGCTAGTGTAAGAGCACCTTTAACAGCAATTTTGATGTTATTTGAATTAACTCGTGATTATCGGATTGTTCTACCTTTAATGGCTGCGGTGGGTTTAAGTGTTTGGTTGATAGAACGGATTAAACCAACAGTAGATACTAATGCTAATTTGCAACAGATTGGTCTGCCAGAATTGAAGGATGAAAAGGTGGAACTGTGGCAACAAATGTTGGTGATAGATGCTATGCACAGTTGTCCGCAAAAATTGCCAGCCAGTTTGGAAGTAATAGAGGCCGCTAGGATGATGATCCGCGATCGCACACGCAGTGCTTTAATTATTGATGATGCTGGTCAATTGTTGGGAATATTGTCCTTAGAAGATATCAAGCGGACTCTATCTCTGTGGCCAAATATCCCCTATTCATCCACTGAACTCAAGCAGACTTTATCTAGTCAAAAATTAATAGATATTTGTACAACAGATATTCTCTATGCTTGGGAAGATGAACCTTTAGCGGAAGCTTTAGACCGGATGGCATTACGTGGTTTACATCAATTACCAGTGGTGGCTAAAGATAATACCGATTGTATTCTTGGTTTATTAGAAAGGGAACAAATTGAATTAGCTTGTAATTTAACAGCTATCACTAAGGTTCTAGATCAGTATTTTGATAATTACCAAAGCTAAAACTACCCAATCACCCTTTCTCTATCATTTTTTATAGAGGAAATTGGCCATGGTTCAGCAGTTAATATTCAGCCGTCAGGGGTAAAGCTAAACCACTGACAACTGATAACTTGCAAATGACTAATGACGGGTAATTTCAGATTTTAGATTTTAGATGAAAAAATTTGGTATAGCTTTGGAGTCCTCAAGAACGAAAAAATCGCCAACTCCAAATCCCCAATTTTTGAGCTTCTACACTGGAGGGTAGAGTTAATCTGAAATCCAAAATACTACCTACGCTGTGTACTCTTGGCTAAGGTAAATCCACAATCGAGTGACTAAAACTATTTATTAAGCTGTAGCTTCTACTTCAGTCTCTTCTCCAGATTCTGAATCTACTTGGCGAAGTCGAATATGCTTTTTCCCTAGAGTAATTACAAACTCATCACCGGGTTGAAGATTCATCTGTTTAGTATAGGCCGCACCGATTAATAAGTTGCCGTTTGATTGCACACTAATTCTATAGCTGGCACTGCGTCCGCCACGTCCATTGATACTAGGTGAACTATCTAACTGAATGCCTTCTGCATCAATTAGGGCGTTCAAGAATTTCATCATATTGACGCGCTCTATACCATTCTTGGTGACAGTATAGTAGCCACACTGTTTAGCTTTTTCGTCTTTGCTGAGGGATTCTAGCTCTTTGACTTTTCTGAGCAGTTCTTCACCCACTAGGGTCTCAATTTTTTTCTGTTTAGGCATCAACTTAGGTTGAAAATGAATGTTTGAAGTTGCTGATTGGATTTTATTTTAGCCGACATTAAACTAATAGGAACAAAATCCTTTTTGGATCAGCCTAGCCAAGTATATTACACTAATGGCGAAAATTGTTGCACCATGATCAATATTCTCAATAAATTATATGAACTATCATTACAATGATGGTAATAGCTACTATAGAGATATCTTTAGTGAATCAACAGATGAATTTATTGGTGGTGATAAGAGGTAAGGGTAACTGCTTAAAGAGGGAACAGGCAATCCTGCTAGAAGATGGAAGAATGTTAAGGTATTGGGTTTAAATAACAAAAATATGGTGATATGTAGTTATTTAACTTATAAAATTATGTAATCTGTGAGGGAAGAGGGATAAAGGAGTGGGGAAAAATTTATAATCACCAGAATATGAAACTAACTACCAGGGGACACTACAGTGTGAAAGCATTGCTAGATTTGAGTTTACAGCCAAAATACGGACCTGAATCTGTGCGAGCGATCGCTAAACGTCAAGATATTCCCGCGCCTTATTTAGAAAAACTGCTCATAGAAATGCGTCGGGCTGGATTAGTCATCTCAATTCGTGGTAGCGTTGGTGGATACAAATTAGCCAAAAAACCTGCACAAATCTCTATTGGACAAATTCTGGAGGCAGTAGGTGAGAATATTACTAACTTACCTCTGAATCATCCCACAGCAGATCAAACAGCAGATTGGGTAACATCGAGTCTTTGGCACAGACTTAACCAAAAGCTGAAAGAAGCTTTATATAGTATTACGTTGGCAGACCTTTATTATGATGCTCGCAGTCGGCAAGCATCTTTAGGTGAAGAAGCAAATTTTGTCGTTTAATAGAAGTCTACAAAAAAGATGATCTAATTTTGTGGGATGGGCATCCCGTCTGTCCTAGTCTTATTATCAGGCTTTTCGGTCTGCACCATTAAAAATTTTGGGACATTTTTTATTGGCGTTGCTGACATTCTTGTTCATAAGAAAAAGCTATGTACCAGCTATCAGCAGTCCTAGAAATAGTAATACTTTTGCAGGTGGTATGAGGTAATCCTTCATAAGTTTTTACCCATCCAATAGTCGGTAGTTTTATTGATGTGCCACCTACAGGAATTGGTTTACCACCATTATCAATTGTAAAACTATCATTTTTCCCTTTCTTTTTGAAGTTGGGATATTTAGACTGTCCTTTAAAAAATCTGTGGAAGGCCTCACCTAAATTATCAAAGGCGTATTGAGTGATTTTCTGACAAATACCTTTTTCTTTAATCCATGCCAATTCAGATTTTACATGGTTATTAAAGAATTTTTTGAGGATGTATTTGTTTGGCTTTAATCCATCTTTATGCAAAGAAGCCCAAGTCGCTAAACCCCAATTATAGGTAAACCTTGCTATACCAGCGTGTTTAGCCATTAATATTTCCTGGGTTTTGTTTAACTTGAGTTTTGTTTTGATAGATAAAAGCATTGCTCGATTTCGCTCGACCTCAACACTGTATTTCTTTGCTGTCTAAATCTAACATATCTTTAGTATAAAAACGATGCCCCGACAATGTTCTTTTGGCTGGAAGTCTTCCTTTAACATCCCATCTTTGCAAGGTCTTGACTGCAACTCCGATTTTTTTAGCAAATTCATGAGGTTTAAACATAAAGTCACTCATAGGTTTGTTTATGAGTGTACAGGTTTGTCTATTAAATTGTCAACTTAGGACAAGCTCTTTGGGGAGTATGGTTTGTATGCTGGTTTATTTCATTCTAGATTTTAGCAATGGTGATTTTAGAGAAATTCTTGATAGTTTTTTCGATTCTACTAGAGTTCATTGGGATTTATGCCCTTTGCCCGTAATTGTGTTAGCAATTTCTCCATTCTCTGTTGCTCTTGTGCTAGTAATAATTCTGCTCCCTCTGCTCTTTGTTGAGCTTCTTGAGCTTGCTGTTGAGCTTCTTGAGCTTGCTGTTGTGCTTCTTGAGCTTGCTGTTGTGCCTCTTTGGCTTGCTGTTGAGCTTCTTGAGCTTGCTGTTGTGCCTCCTGAGCTAGTTCATGCTCCGTAGGTAAAAGAACCCCATCTAAAGTTGCCCACCGACACCAAACAGTATCGGCATAGCCGAACACCCCCGACCACTGCACTAAGGCTAACCCTAACTGCTTACTAACCAGTCTATTTTGGGCATCGGGAATTATCGGCTCATAACCATCACTGCCCATACTAAACCCAGCAAAATCACTGGGGTTAAAGGGATCAAACCAGAAATACTCTGGTACTCGCAACCGTTTTTGGTAAATTTCTTTTTTCTCTGTTTTATCCCGCGACGCGGTACTTGA
>JBJTTJ010000100.1:0-4872 GCA_046080125.1 Cuspidothrix sp. | reverse complement strand
ATAAATTGGCTGCTGTCCAATCTTGAAAAAATTTGATAATTCCTGCTGTAATTTCTTCACTAAAATTTGCTGTTTGAGTAAGTTTTTCTGGACTAATATAAGACCAAAGAGTTTGATAACCAATTTCTCCTGATTCCTGTTGCTGTTTGACAGATATAGCTAACCAACTTTCGGTAGATAGGAGAATATTTTCGGGTTGTTCTTGGTTTAATTTGAGGATGTAATTTGCCGTTTCTTCAATGTTTTTACAGTTTTCTGTTAATAGGGCTAATAAGTCGGGTTTTAAAATTGTTTCTATTGTAATGTTTCGTTCAGGGAGGAATTTTACAGCATCAGAATTACGGACTTCTGGTTTAAGATTAAATAATGCTTCCTTTTCTATGCGTTGGTAGAGTTGGGGGGTGAGTTGGAAGGTGAGACGACATTCTATGAGGTTGTTGTTTTGGGTGGTGAGGGATAGGGAAATGGCGTGCAGAGTGAGGGGGGTTTGGGAGGAGTCGTTTAGGGTTAACTCGGTGTTTATTTGATGAGTTTTTGTATAAGTATTCATGTTAAATTTATTTATATTGAAATTATGCTAACACGGCCAATTATCCTCAATGTATAGCTTGATTAAACCAGCGTGTGATAAAGGCCGTGACAAGTTTTCTATTTCACAGTTAGTTTCGTAATCTAGCAAAACGACTGTTTTATTTACTAAAATCTCTTTCAGATTACCAATTAAATTTTGCAGACAGTTTTCCATAACCCATAGGTAAGAAGGTAAATATATTTGCCTTCGTGCTTCTCTATATGATAGTAATTTATCACCTGTTAAACCATTACGATGACCAAGTACCTTTCCATATTTTCGTTCTGAACGCTTGATACTTTTCATATCAGAAATTAAGAGTTTAGAAGGATCTATATCGGTAGTTTCAAAAACTTTTAACCCCTGCCAAATACCTTCTACTGACATACTAAATTCGCCAGGTGAAAATGGAACTGGAATTCTGCCATGAGGGTAAAAAGGACTAAAGCGCACCCAAGGTTCAGGAGCGCGGGAGGTAACATCTATGATGACTGCATAACCATAACGTTTTTGTAAACTTTCAGGGGGTAGGTGGCGACTTTTGATAATCAGCGACATAGGGCGGCATTTTTTCATGATTATGTGGGCAAAGTAAATACAGAGGGAAACATAGAAGGCGGTTCTGGTTCAGCAAGTCCAGCTTCTAGAAAACTGTATTGCTCTGAGGTTAAGGAAGTAGGAATGAAGCCTTGATGACGAGCTAGTGCAGCCATAGCACAGATTGGTGTCTCAAATACAGGATATCTACCATAGTAAAAGTTGTTCCAATCACCTCCTGTTTCTTCCATCCAGAAGTCAGCAATCAATTTCAGCGACTCTTCTGTAGTTTTATAGTCTTTGGCTGGAAGGCTTTGGGCTAACATTAACCAGGCATCACTGTATTCATCTTTTGGCTGCATTATTTCAGATACTGGTTTGCCAGTGATTAACATCCAGGTAACTTTATCTGCGTACTGTTGAGTATAAATTGGTTTATCAGGAACAACTTTTATAAATTCCCATTCACCACCTAAAGCAGCATAATTAGCAGCGTCATGAATGTCTCCAGATAAAAACACACTAAAAGCTGTTAAAGAAGACCAATGTTTCCATACATTATAGCTTTCTCCTATTGCATATAAAAATGAGGTAAACTCATTTACCAAACTAGCCAGCATTGTGGTTGCATTGCTTAAATCAACAATAGAATCTGCAAGTAATTGATCTATGCTATCCAGCCGGCGGATGAAGTCTAGAGAAACTTTATTTGTATACTGATCCGCACCTAGCCTACGAACGGAACTACTAGAAATATTGGTTTGTAAAAAATCCATCTTTATCTGTTCACGCAGTGTCGAGTAGTTTAAGTATCCCATTGGTATAGTCCTCCCATGTTTGCAGCTTTATCTTTAGCAGTTTGTTCAGCTTGAGATCCCAAAACTTCAGGAGTTTGACTAATGTCCGCATTATGATAACCAACAAGATTTTCACCAGGAATGCTGCCAGTAAATGTAACTTCAGCTTCGCCTTTGTTCCATTCTCTTCTAGAAATTTTATTTTCTTTATGCAACTTTTCTATATTTAAAGTACCTTGTTTCACCTCTTCTTTAATACTAAAGAGGTATATAAATATTCTACCAACAACTCCTTCTTCACGAACATCTTTCTGATCTTGAGCTTTACCGAAAGCGTACTTAGCAGCCTCTTGAGCAACCTTAGATGTAGAAATGAATGGTATCTTCGTAAACTTCAGTCCTGTATATCTACCATTTTTCAAATTACTAAGCTCCTGTAAGAATTGTTTTTTGTCATTTACATACTGATGTATTGATACATAGAACATATTTTCAAAGCCTTTCAATGTTGCTTTCTTATTACTACCGCGCTGAATGGGTTTCATCAAGATTGCTTCTATTTCTTGGTTAAGCTGCTCTTGTGTCGGTTCTTCGATTCCCTTATTTTTCAGGCGGTGATATGCCTGCTGTTGAGCATTACTACGCAAATCTTCTAGTGAAGTCCCTTGTTGAATCTCTTGCTTGGGATTATCTTTAAGCTCATTTGCCTTCACCTGTTTTAACTGTTCCACTTGTTGTCTAACAGTCTCTGCTGCTGACTCAAGTTCCTCTACCGTAAATGTATCTTTTCCTAGTAGATTCTTAGCAACTTCGTAAGTTGCCTGGCTAAATTCAGGTTGACCAATAATAGCATTTGCTTGTTTCTTGACTTCATTTTCATATTTTTGTTCATCCCAAGTAGCCTTAAAGTGAATACCACGATATGCAGCAAGCAATCCTTTTTTATCGTCTCCAGTTATAGCTAAAATTTGCTCAATATCATTAACACCGTATTTAATAGCATAGTTTGATAGGGTTATTGTAAGTTTTGTACTTTGTTCTTCTATTTTATTCTGTAGTTCTGGTGTTTGTTTTTTAACTTGGTCTATTTGAATAAGTTTAGCTGTTTTTCCTATCTGTTTCAGGGCTTCAATTTGCTTAATTTGGTCGGCAGTTTTTGAAGGTTGTGCTTGCAGTTTAGCGATCGCTCGACCAATTTTATTAGATAGGCGATCTCGCTTAGAAGCCATTTCTAAACTAGGTTTCTTACCTAATGTGAGGAATAAGGTATGTTGTTCACCATTCATCGCAAAAGGAATCTCAACAGGCTTTTTATCACTTGCTGAATTTGGATTCTTATTGGTATTTTGTTTATCTTTCTGAGCCTCTTTGCTATCTTGATCTTTCTCTTTATCCTTACCAAATCCCAACTTATTACCCAAAGCATCTTTCTTCTTACCAACCACATCTTTAGTTTTATCCAATGTCTTACCAACACTCTTACCAAACTTACTATTTTTAATTTTCTCTCCCGCTTTTCCTCTGAGTTCTGCGGCTTTATCCTGGACTTTTTCTAACTGTTTACTAGGCCATTCTTTGGCCGCCTCAATTTTATTATTAAACGCTTGACGTTTCTTATCTAAAGCATCTAATTTCTTACCCAACCCATCATTAGCACTGTTTAATGCTTTACCAGCTTTAGTATTTGCGAACTGAGCTTTCCGTTTTTCTGTAGCATCTAACAGGGCTTGTTTCTTATCATCAAACCATTTTTCTCCAGCAGCTTTCTTATCTTCCACCCACTGCTTACCAGCTTTATATTTCTCCACTGCTGCATCTTTAGCAGCATTAAATTTCTTACCTACCTTACTATTATTGAACTTATTACTAACTTTTCCAAACGCCTTCTTACCTTTATCAATTACCCAATCAACTGCTTTTTCCATTGGTTTCCGCAGTTTTTGGATAATACCTTGAATTTTTTGACTAATACCACCCAATCCCAAAAGACTAGCGAGGAAACTAATGACAACAGGTAAAGATTTAGCGAGGGCATTTTCTACACCTTTGATAGCTTGATCTAGTGAACCACTAGCGATCGCTACAATTGAATCTAGTATGGCATTAATTAAATCAGCAATTTGTTGGGCGCGTTCTATAAAGAACTTGACAATGTTATAAATTCCTTGACAAGCCTTAATAAATGCCGAAGCTGGAGTTAACAGGCTCAGAACCCATTCAATCCCCGCTGTAATCACTTTTTCAACGATAAAGTTCTTGATAGGTTCAACTATCAAAGCGTTGAGGTCGCCCATTTTCTCTTGAACAAACTGCCAAATCCCAGCCACACCCTGAGTAGCTAAAATTTGAAATACCTCAACAGTTTGTTCCATGCGGCTAACTTTTTCTTCACCGTCTTCACCCAATCGTTTCACAGCTTGGGCGCGAATTGCTTCATAAGTGAAGCCTAAAAGCTGCATTGCTATGCTAAAAATACCTTTGAGGTCGAAGTTTTCTGGCATTTGAATCCCAGCTTCTGCCATTGTGCCAGTCAGCCAACCAATTAAGCCATTCTGGAGGTGCTTCCCAATATCCTTCATAAAGTTGAGGAAGCCTTGCTTCACAGCACTCACCAAATTGCTCAAGAAACCAATCGGGTCTTTAATGATTTCCCCAACTACACTCGCCGCCCTTGCTAATACCTCGATTAGCATTTTGGTCAATTCAATAATTGTTTTAACCACACCGACCACAGCATCTAAGGCTTTTTGAATCAACCCTTTATTTGCCGCTTTCATTTCATCAATGCGGGTATCAACGGCTTGCAAGTTTTCCTGATATTTTTGGGCTAAAGTATCAATTAACTCATTTTGTTTATTCTCAACACTTTGCTCTAATTCCGCAAATTTACTTTCAATAGCTGCTGCTGCTTCCTGTCCCACACTTTGCAAATCTTGGGGCAATTTTTTAATGTAATTTTGAATTTCC
>JBJTTJ010000099.1:0-9514 GCA_046080125.1 Cuspidothrix sp. | reverse complement strand
CCCCCTAAATCCCCCTTAAAAAGGGGGACTTTGACTCTAGTTCCCCCCTTTCTAAGGGGGGTAAGGGGGGATCTATAAAAGTAATAAACCTAATTCTCTGTAACTAGCAACTTACGTTATTGTACATCTAAAAGGTCTTCTGTTTTTAATTGATAATGTTCTATTTTTATAAATGGTTGCCAATTTAATTTAACTGGATTTTGAACAGTGTGAACTTCTGGAGATGCAGCAGAATTAAATACTACATATAACCAGTAGTCATTTTTTAATCTTGCTGCTGTTTTATATTCATTGGTTGTTAATGCTACTTCACCAATATTTGCCCGTCCTTTAACTTCAATAAATCTTACCTTACTAGCTTTTAATGGGTCTCCAGAATCAATTTCACGGGAGATTAAATCAAAGCCGCGATTCTCTTTTTCTACACTGACAACTTGCCAACCTCTCGCTTTTTCATATTCTATAACTGCTTGAATTGCTATTTTTTCAATCTCATCATCAGCTACCATCGGCGCAATTTCAGGAGAACTTCTTTGAGGATGGGGTAATACCCAAGCGCGTCCATGATGACGAATATCAGTAATGGCACAACTGGCTTCTTTTTGTAATTCTTCCCGTCGTTGTTTTAACCTGCCATTTAATTCAAATGATCGTTCATCTAATTGTTTCATTCTCCCATCTAATCCTTGTTCTTTAGAACCAGATTCTTTCAGTTGCAATAATTCTCCATATTGAAGCTGAATTTTATCAATAATTACAGTCAGACTTTTTTTTATATAATTAGAAATTGTCTCTACTTCCTTTTGTCGTTGTGTGCGAATTTCTGTTAAAAAGCTATTTAATTCTTGTTCAATTAATGCTTGTTCTACCTGTTCTCGACTGGGTAAATTACTATCATCTGGTAAATTATCAATTAAATTAATAGAGTTATTATTATGATTATTCTCTGTTTCTAGTTCGTTTTGGTTGGTAAAATCTCCTATTTCTGCTGGTACTAAATCTAAAAATAAAGTTGGTTGGCGGACACTCATTGTTCCATCTAACTCTGTCTGTACCACATATAAACGTTCATGGAGTTTTCTCCCGCGTCCATCGGTGACAGCAGCCGAAAATACATCTAATCTGGTTGGTGATTTACTATGCAAGTCTAAGAATATCGCACCCCGACGTAAATCTTCCTGTACCTGTGCAGAAACTTCATCCCGTACACATTCAAATAAGGGATGTCCTGGTGTTACCCATTCCAATGTGGGGTCATCCGTCAAGATATTTTTATCAAATGTAATCTTTTTATACTCTCGTCCCAATTTACCAAAGCGGTTTTCTAACCTATCTCCTGTTCCCCATAAGGTGCGAGGTACACGCCCAATTCTGTATATTTTCTTACCTTTAGCTGTTTCCCTGGGATGAATCCCCGCTATAGGTGCTGCTTGAATAAAGAAGTCATGGATAACTTCAGGTACTAATCTCCGTTCTTTAGCTTCAGCAGATTTACCAATGATTTGGGATAAATTTAATTCCCGTTTGGCCAGTCCTTCTAAGGCTGAATCGCTAATTTTACGGAAACGTTCTGTATCTAATTCTTCTACTATTCGATTAAGAATTACGGATTCAGTAAGATTATGAGCGTACATATCCCGTATCATCCGTTCTAATTGATTAGCAGGAAAAATATCGCCAAGGACATTAAATACTTTACCCGTTCTCTCTGGGTCTAAATCCGTCTCAATAGATCTAATCCTCTCAAACAATTTCCATAATACTTTACCTTCGCTGGTGTTGATAGCTACGAAGTTAAAAATCAGACAATCTTTATCCTGTCCATAGCGGTGAATCCTTCCCATGCGCTGTTCTAATCTGACAGGATTCCAGGGAATATCATAATTAATCATAAACCAACAGAATTGTAAATTAATACCTTCTCCTGCGGCTTCTGTGGCTACTAAAACCTGACAATCTTCTCTAAATTCCCGTTCTGAATAAATGCGAGTATTGGGGGTATCTCTATCACCGATTTTCATTCCGCCATGAATTTGAGTGACAGATAAACCCCATGCTTTTAATTTTCCTACTAAATAGTCTAAAGTATCTTTATGCTCGGTAAAGATGAGCATTTTCATTTTAGGATCTTTAAATATTCCTTCTTGGGTAATTACTTCTTTTAACTTGACTAATTTAGATTCTATTTCCCGGTTTTCTAATGTCAGTGCTTGACTAATTAGTTGCTTTAATTGTGTAATTTCCTGTTTTAAGGCATAGGGATCTATGGAAGCGACTACACCTTCTAAATCACCGATAATTTTTTGTTGTTCTGTTTCGGTTAATTCTTCAAAATCATCGGGAAGTTTTTTATTAATTTGTTCTTGACGATAGCTTTCTGGGTCTTCTAAAATTCTTTGGCGTTTATCGCGCATTCTTTCTAAACTACGCCGGACTGCGTAAATACTAGAAGCAAAGCGACGCTGTAACATGGCCATGGTAAAACCTAAAGCCCTACCTCTAGCTGTATCATCACTGGCAGCTTTAACTGATTGGCCTTCTACATAATCTGTGAGGTCATTATAAAATTTTAATTCTTCTGCGTCAATTTGAAATTCTATGGTTTCAACTTTGCGATTAGTGAATAGTTTTTTCACAATTCCTGTTTCGGAATCTGGGAATGTTTTTAAAGATTCTTTAGTACGACGTAGGTAAAAAGGGGCATTATTTCGTTTTATTGCTTCTTCTAAACTGCTAACATCTGCATAAACATCTTTATCTAATAATTCTAGGAATAAACAGAAGTTTTTAGGATCACCTTTGTGGGGTGTAGCTGTCATTAATAAATAATGATCGGTAATTTTTCCTAGTTCTTCACCGAGTTTATAAGCTAAGGTTTTGCTATCGGAACTGTAGGCACTCATTTTATGTGCTTCGTCTACAATAATTAAGTCCCAATTACTTCTTAATAAACTATCTTTTGCATCTTCAATCCGAGAAACCCAAGATACGGAAGTGACGACTTGATTTTTTTCTTGCCAGGGATTAGAACCATAGTTAGCCCGTAGTACATCACCACGTATAACTTCAAATTCTTCTCGAAATTTATCTTTAAGTTCTCGTTGCCATTGAAATGTAAGGTTAGCTGGGGTGATAATTAGTGTACGTTGAACTAATCCTCTAATTTTCAGTTCTTTAATTAATAATCCTGCCATAATTGTTTTTCCCGCACCAGGATCATCAGCTAGTAAAAACCGAATGCGGGGCTGTTTTAAAAAATACTCATAAACTGCTTCTAATTGGTGTGGTAAGGGGTCTACTCGTGCGATCGCTAATGCAAAATAAGGATCATATTCATAAGCTAAACTTAAACGTAATGATTCTATACCAAAGCGAAAATATTGGGCGTTGCCATTAAAGAGTTCTGTTTCTGGTGTACATTTTAACTGTTCCAACTGTTCAGCATTGAGTATGGATTGATATGTTTTGTTAGAGTTGATTCCTGTACCAATAAGTTTTATTGCATCACCCATTGGTACAACGACCAATACCTGTACTGATTCTGGAAAAATTGAACCATGTACAATTACATTTACTTTCAACTGGTCTAGTTTCATAATTAGGTTTTACCCAAGGTATAGTAAGTCAGCTAAAGCACTTACCTAAGCATCCTAGCTTATTCCCAGGGCAATCTTATGAATTTATTACTCTTTGGTAACTAACTAATAGACATTTCCGGGAATTAATGTAGAGACGTTCTATAGAACGTCTCTACAAGGGTTTTAGAAAACGCACATTTAATTTTCGGACAAGTCTAATGATTAGACTCATGTAGTCATATAGTCATATATAAGTGGATAGTAAGTTTACAGAGTTTCTAAATAGCTTAAAAGGTCTGCCATTTCTTGGGCGCTGGGCTGAAATTTGGGCATAGGTGGTGTGTCACCGCTAGTTACCTGATGAATCAGTTCATGGCGGGATTTAGATTTGGAGATATCATGTAGAGTCGGACCGACTAGGCCATTTCCTTGTAAACCATGACAACCAGCACAGTTAATTTGGAAAATGGCTTTTCCCTGGACTAGATTGCCCTGATGGGATACAACACTTTTAAAATAGGGATCAGAGGCTTTTAGTATTTCCATCCCAAAGAGGACTAATGGGAGAACTATCACCATCGCTACGATCAAGGTAACGATCTGTTGAATGAGGGTTTCAGGTCTGACTAGCTGGTTATCCAAAACAAAATAGTGGTGCTGACAATGTGCAAGTTTTCATCTCCTACACATAGCTTAAAATTTCTTGATGGTCTTAGCAAGTACAAATGATGATTTTTATTTAGTATTTAGATTTAAAAGTCAGATAGGACACGGCATTAATGCCAAATTTGGTAAAATCAAAAACAGGAAACGAATCTTTTACAATTGTAACGAGGAGCTTTACAGTGGTTGAACCCCTACTATCCGGTATTGTGCTTGGTTTGATTTTTGTGACTTTAAGCGGACTATTTTACGCTGCTTACAAGCAATATAAGCGTCCTACTGAGTTGGGTGGCTGATATTACATCTGTTTTCATCTAGTTAGACCACAGTAGAGACGTTCCATGGAACGTCTCTACAAGGATTTTGAACTTTGTTTTGTGGTTCATTTGCCTGAAAATCGCTGTAATTAGGGAGTCAGGAGTTCAGGAGGAAGAAGAATATTTTTCCTGTTCCCTGCTCCCTGTTAACCGTTCCTGATAAAATGTTAAAGCTGTATTGCCATAGGTTTTTTGACGGCAAATTTCCCAGTTAGGGATGGTTGGTGAGGTCCAGTCTTGGTGATGATGTTCGACTGCTATTTCGCCCTGGGGATCTAAAAGCTGATATTGAGCGATCGCCTGTAATACTGGCTCATATAATCCACTAGCATAGGGTGGATCAAAATATATTCTATCAAATTTTTGACCCGATAATTTTTTTAACTGTTGGGTAATATTTCCCCGCAATATCTGATATTTTTGTTCTGGCTTGGCTACCTGTTGCCAATTTTGTTGAATAATAGTACAGGCTTGACTAGACTGTTCAATGCCAATTACTAAGCTGGCTTCTCTACATAACGCCTCTGCACCCATCGAACCACTACCGGCGCACAAATCCAACCAGCGACAACCACTGATTGTCCCCTGCCAAATATTAAATAATGCTTGTCTAACTCGCCCACTGGTAGGTCTGGTACTTTCACCTGGTAAAGTTTTCAGCAGACGATTCCCGTAAATTCTCAGACTCATTACTTATTCATCATCCGATTTTAGATGTTGGATTTTGGATTTCGGATTGATTCCAGGGATCAATTTTGAGGCTGATACCATTGAGGAATTATATCATTAATCTTGAAATTTCAGCTAGTAGCAGGTAATGGTATCAAAGTTTCACAACTGCAAAATATTGAAAACTTTTGTCAAGCAAAAACTTTTACGCGCACCTGAGCGACAAAATTAGATAGGATTTGCAACCCGACATTTGATGATTTTTCTGGATGAAATTGGACAGCCATGAGATTGTCATGGGCGATCGCTGCGGTAACAGTTTGATCACCATGAGTAACAGTTGCTGCCCGAACTTGGGGATTTGTAGGTTCAACATAGAAAGAATGGACAAAATAAACCCAAGGATCAATAGGTAAATGTTCCCATAAAGGGCTTTTTGGTTGAGTAAGTTGCAGTTGATTCCAACCCATATGGGGAATTGTTAACCCTGGTTGGGAACGAAAACGGCGGACTTTTCCGGGGACAATTCCTAGTCCTGGTAAAGTTCCTTCGGCGCTGGATTCAAACAAAATTTGTAGTCCCAAACAAATACCTAAGAAAGGTTTACCAGAGGCGATCGCATCTTTAATCGCTTGTTCCAAACCACGCGATCGCAAATGTTGCACCGCCGGATCAAATGCCCCCACTCCTGGCAAAACTATAGCATCTGCTTTTGCTAACTCTTGAGAACAATGAGTCACATGAGGAGTTGCACCAGCTTTTTCTAATCCTTTGCACACAGAGTGCAAATTTCCCATATCATAGTCAATAACTGCAATCACTGGCATTTAGCTGCTCCTTGTAATTTTATGGGGGAGGTCATTCAATTATTCTAATTCTAAATAACATTTTCAATAATATTTCATCAAATGAAGAAAATACTATTAACTTCTTTTGACATTTGGTTGACTGAACAAGAGTCAAATTCATCCGATGACTTATTACTCCAACTAGCCAAAATGGCTTCAGTTCCTCATGATTTACATTTTTTGCGTCATCTTCCTGTAGATGTGCAACTAGCAACTTCTCAAGTCATTGCCAAAATTAATCAACTTCAACCCGAATACATCATTTGTTGTGGCATGGCGGCCAGTCGTTCCCAATTAACTGTAGAAGTTCTTACCCGTAGTACAGCCATCTTCCCTCGAGAGTCTATAAATTGTACCCAAAATATTTTACAAACCACCGTGTTATGTTGCCACTATTACTTGCTTTCACTCTTACCCAAGCTGTCCCTGTTACACCACCATCTGAAGAAATATTACAAACACAATCCGTGCGTCCTTTACCGGGAACATTGGATGCCGTGCCAGTATTTAATAGCAATAGTCCAGAATTGGTATTAAAAGAAGGGATTTTACTTTCCACATTTCCACCGGTGGGGAAAAAAGTCACATCAGCCCATTTAGATTTTCCTTTCCGTGGCCGATTTGATATTTTTGCCCATCATATTGCTAAAGCTGACCCACCGGAAAATTTACGTTCTCTCTATTTGGGTATTATCTTACATAATCCTGGTTCTCAACCAGTGACAGTAAATATCTTGCAAGGTGCGAGTTATTTAAGTCAACCAGATGCACCATTTAAGGAATTACCATCTGTAGTGGCGAATGATTTAGGAACAGTTTTTTCAGGTCCAGGTAGTCGGTTGATGTCTGATATTTTGAGGGGGATAAGACAAGATATTTTTCCTCCCCAAATTGTCATTCCTCCAGGGGAAAGCCAGATGTTATTAAATTTACCAATTCCCGTTCAGGGACTCATTTCTCCTTTAAATGGTCGTTCCACATATCTGCGATTGCGAAGTAATGGTAATATTTACGCTGCCAGTTTAGCGATGTTTGCACGTATCAATACTGATGGTAGTGAGCGATCGCCCAATTTAACAGAATGGCAAGATCTATTAAATAATGGTGAATTATCCGTACCTAGAGATAAAGTCCCCACACCCATCGCAGGAAACAATAAACCAGCAATTTATGGGCGTGTCGCCGGAGTATCAAGGGGTTCTCAGTGGCGATCTTATGTAGTAGATGAACCAAAAAGTCAGTATTTAACCATTCCCCAACCTGGGGCGGCCTTTTCCTACGGTTTGAGTACCTTACATGGAGGAACTTTTGCCACAAATCAAATTCAAACTGCACCCATGTTAGTTCGCTATCCTGATACCGCTTATTATGCCCATGGTAACTATGGTATTCAATATAGTCTCCAGTTACCTTTATACAATAACACTCAGAGTGAACAAACTGTGAGCATTACATTACAAACCCCCCTCAAAGAAAACCAATTAAGTAAACCTGGCTTGCGCTTTTTAAAGCCTCCGGCACGTCAAGTTTTCTTTAGAGGTACGGTGCGCTTGCGTTATCAAGAACGAGGGAAATGGCAAAATAAATTTATCCATTTAGTACAGAAACGTGGTCAAGCAGGAGAACCCTTGGTATTATTAAACATAAAACCAGGATATAATTCTTTAGTACAAGTAGACTTTCTTTATCCACCAGACGCTTCACCACCACAAGTTTTAACAGTCTCAACTCAGAATAAATAGAGATCAGATCTTCCACTTCTCAAAGAAAGTCGGGAATCTGAGAATATTTTGGTTAATCAACTCCTACCCCGGTAAAATTCGCCGGGTTTTTAATGGCAATTTTGTACTAGATTTATCTGCAATTTCCTAGGTTTTTCTTTATTATCAATTTCTGAGTTTATTGACATACTCACCGTCCTAAAGGCGCGGTGATTCTTGACGCTTCACCGACTGATGCTACCGAAGTAGTCTTATTCTGTCTCTGCGTCCGTTTAGAGTCGTGGCAATGCCCTATCCCGACTTTATTTATATTTTTAGCAGCATTTTCGTCTCGGTCGTGTTCAGTTCCACAATTCATGCACTTAACCGACCGAATTTTTAAATCAAGTTTGCCCCATTTGTATCCACATTCAGAGCAAATTTGACTTGTTGCTTCCCATCTATCAATAACACGGAAATCCCTATTAAACTTTTGTGATTTAGCTTCACATAAAGTTCTAAATTGTCTCCACCCTTGTAGACTAATTGACCTTGCAAGCTTGCGGTTTCTAACCATACCCGACACATTCAAATCTTCCAAAACAATAACTTGGTTTTCGCTAATAATTTTGGTAGATAATTTATGCAAGAAGTCTTTGCGGGTATCGGTGATTTGATTATGGAGTTTTGCGATTTTAATTCGGGTTTTATTTCTGCGTTTTGAGTCTTTAGGCTGACGTGCTAACTTCTTCTGAAGTTTACGAATTTTCCTGTCTAGTTGTGAGTAATCAGGACTTGTGGCTTGTTCACCGTTACTCATAACAGCAAAAGTCTTAATTCCTAAATCAATACCAATACTTTGGTTCTTAGCATCAATATTAACAGGTTCAACTTCTACTACAAAACTCAAAAAATAGCGATTAGCACAATCTTTGATTACTGTTACAGAACTAGGAGAAGACGGTAATTCCCTAGACCAAATTGGTTTTATATTTCCAATTTTAGCAAGGTAAACTTCATTGCCTTTGATTGAAAAACCACCAATTCTAAATCGCGCTGACTGCTGATTTGTTTTCTTTTTAAATCTAGGACTACCAACTTTTTTACCTTTTCTTTTACCTTTAAGAGAATCAAAAAAGTTTCTATAAGCTACTCCTAAATCTGCAACCGATTGTTGCAAAGGAATATTAGAAACCTCGGATAGCCACTCCCGTTCAGCAGTTTTCTTTGCTTGGGTAATAACTAACTTTTGCAAGTCGTTATTGCTTGGTAATTTTTCTGCTTGTTTACAAATAGCTAGAGCATCATTCCAAACCACACGAACGCAACCAAACAACTGAGCTAGACCCTGTTGTTGTTGAATTGTGGGGTAAAAACGATACTGATATCTAGCTTTCATAATTGGTGTTATGATTGGTTAGTAAATTAATTGTATATTGGTCTGGGTAGAATGACAAGTATTTTTAGAAGAGAAAGGCATAGTGTTACAGACTTAAAGATTCATTTAGTCTACGTTACCAAATACCGTCGGTCTGTATTTACCAGAGAAAGTATTGATTTGATTGAAAAATCATTTCGAGAAGTTGCTGAAAAAATGAATTTTCAAGTGCTTGAGTTTAATGGCGAAGATAATCACGTTCATGCACTGATCGAGTACCCGCCAAAACTGTCTATTTCTCAAATAGTAAATGCCTTAAAAGGTGTATCTAGTCGCAGGTATGGGCAAGCTGGGTACAAAA
>JBJTTJ010000098.1:0-24769 GCA_046080125.1 Cuspidothrix sp. | reverse complement strand
CGCCGATTATCCAATTGGGAAAGAAGAGAATTTGAAGAATTAGAAGGAAAAATCACCCAATTAGAAACAGACAAAGCAGAAGTAGAAAAAACCCTAGCAAATATGGCTGGAAATTATAGCCAAGTACAAAAACTCTATGAACAATTGGAAAAGCTCAAACAAGATATTGATATCGCCACCGAACGCTGGTTAGAATTAGCAGAAATGGAGTCTTAGCTCATCATCTGAATCTCGTATAGGCGGGGAAACCCCGCCTTTACTTTCGCCTCCCACCCATCACCTAATTTACAACTTGACTACCATGACTACGGGGATCATCTTGGGTACTCTCCGTGGCCACGGGAGAGGAAAATTGGGAGGTTCTGCCATTATTTTGTAGGTGAGGAAGAGTAGAACCGGCAATGAGGGCTTCTAAATTGCTGGCCATGATGGTGCGGGGGATATCACCAATAGTTTCGGCTATGGTTTCGCCTTGTTTACCCAAAAAGACAAAATGGGGAATTCCGTCCACTCGATATTTGAGCATTTCTGGCAACCATTTGGTATTATCAACATTCAACATGACAAAATTCAGGTTTTGGTCGTACTGGGCCTTGAGTTTGGCCATGTCGGGAGTCATTTTTTGGCAAACTGTACACCAATTGGCGTAAAACTCGATCAGGGAAGGTTTACCGTTATTAACAGCTGCTTCTAAGGGAGTGGAGGATTGAGCCAATTCTACCAGAGAAACTGAGCTAGAATCTGTTTTAAGTCCCAAAAATAGGACAATTCCCAAAGCGATCGCTACAATGGCAATGAGGAAGTTTTTGATCCGACTACCGGAATTTACAGACGCTTCTGTACTCATAATCAGTTTATTAAGACTTATTAAGTTAGTTCCTAATCTAGTTTACTGTCTTCCCAGATCATGAAAAAAAGAGTGACTCTAACTTTTCCTAAACGTGCCATTCAAATGCCGATCACTTACCGACTGGCAAAAGATTTTAACGTAGCGGCAAATATTATCCGCGCTCAGGTTGCCCCCAATCAAATTGGTAAACTGGTAGTGGAACTATTGGGCGACATTGATCAAGTAGATGCAGCTATTGAATGGATGCGATCGCAACATATTCATGTATCCCTGGGTTTGGGTGAAATTATCATTGATGAAAATGTATGCGTCCACTGTGGATTATGTACAGGAGTGTGTCCCACGGAAGCACTAGGGATTAATCCCGAAACCTATAAACTCACCTTTGTGCGATCGCGTTGTATTGTGTGTGAACAATGTATTCCTACCTGTCCCGTACAAGCTATTTCCACTAATCTTTAAGTAACTATTAATAACAGGTTATTTTTAGGTTAAACAATCATTAATTTATGATTCCTATTTTTAAAAAATATATAGGAATACAAATTATTTTTTTTCTAGTGCTATCATGCAAAAACTAGATACAGCAGGAGGCAAGAGGCAAACATCTCAACTATGCTCCATAACCACCAAAAGGCAAGAGTGAAAACCTGGCAATGAGTGGTTTTTAATGATCTATAATGTTCTCATCTAAATGACTACAGTTATAATATCTCTAAGTGTTATTTTTTATGGAAATATCATCAGCAATATCAATTAAAACACTAGGTGAAACTGCCTATCAAGCAATTGAAAAGCACTTTACAAAAACCATCAAATGGGAGAAAGCAGTCAGAAAAGACGAAGACCCAGAAGCATTACACCAAATGCGTGTAGGAATGCGAAGATTACGTACTGCTGTGAGTAGATTTGGTCAATATTTACATTTACCAAAATCAATGAGTGATAAAAATATTGGGAAAATAGCCAGAACTTTAGGCAGTCTTAGAGATTTAGATGTTCTCCAAGAAATTCTCACAAATAATTATCAACCCCATTTATTACCACAGGAACAAAACTCACTCAAAATCCCTTTTTCAGCTTTGCACAAACAACGGGAAAATGCAGTTACTGAAGTTAATAAAATATTTAAAGACCAAACCTATAAATCTTTTAAAAATGACTGTGAAAACTGGTTAAAAAATCCTCATTATCAAACCTTTGCATCTGTACCTATCTATCACGTATTACCCGATTTACTCTCACCAGAAATTAGTCAATTTTGCCTACATCCAGGATGGTTAATTGGAACTAAAATTACCGAATCTGCTATAGTAGTAGAAACAACATGGACACCTCATGAATTAGAATCACATCTGAAAACCCAAGCTGAAACCCTCCATAGTTTGCGAAAACAAACCAAACGGTTGCGTTACCAAATGGAGTTATTTACTGAATTATATGATCAATCTTTTGCTGCATATATTCATGATATCAAAACTATTCAAGAAGTCTTGGGGATGATTCAAGATAATATGGTTTTACACCAGTGGTTAGAGAATATCTTTAAATCAGAACTAGAGACTCAATTATCTGGGTTAATGACTCTATTAACCACCAATCGTTATCAATTATGGCAACAATGGCAACCTCTACAAGAACGTTATTTGCAGGCCGATACTAGATATAATTTGCATTTAGTAGTATTACGTTTCAATCCCTAATAGGGAGTAATAAAAATTGCAATTGCTGTGTCTAATTCCCGAATCACTATACCCGCCCATAAAAGACAGATTTACCACAGAAATTCCCATATCATTAACTATGCCTTAGAAGTCACATACTTATCTAAAGTAGCTGATAAAGTAGTTTTAGGCACAGCACCAACAACAGTATTAATCTGTCGTCCGTTCCTAAACACCATCACAGTTGGGATACTGCGAATACCATAATGACTCGCCACAGTAGGATTTTGATCTGTATTTAATTTAACCACCTTTACTTGTCCATCATATTCTGCTGCTACCTCTTCCACCACAGGAGAAAGCATTCTACAAGGACCACACCAAGGAGCCCAAAAATCAACCAAAACAGGAATCGTGCTTTCTAATACCTCTTGCTTAAATGTCGCTTCAGTGACATTGGTAATAGATGACATAATTATTTACCCAGACTTAAATCAATAGTTCCATCATAGCCAATAAATAGGGACAGAAATATGTTGTTAAGTTTAATTTTGCTAAGTTTCTTATATAGCATTTCCCAGTAAGCCTGAAGCACAAAATTATCTGCGTCCATCTACGTTTTATTATCACTGTTAGTACCTCAATTGAGTAGTAATTGCTATATTTGAGTATCTATACCAATTCTAAATTAGTTATGAACAATAATATCCCCTCTTATTAAAGAAGTTGGGTATCTGATTACCCAACCTCAATTCTGACATTTTTACCGTGAAATAGGAGAATTTTTATCAGCACCACAATGATGACAATAAGGTAACTCTTTATAAGTTAACTCATGGCAATTATGACATTCAACATATTGATAATAACCGCAGTGGGGACAATAACTATCTTGGGGACGGATTTTTTTAGCGCAGCGAATACACCGTGATTTTTGAATCCTACTTACAGCTTGAACTTTAGGATTAAATACCGCAGTTTGGAAAAATTTAATCATCCCAAAACCAAGCACAGGAATTAGTAAAATATAGGCATAAGTAATGAGGAAAACTAACCCACCAAACAGAACACTAATGATATTAAAGAGAAATTGAAATATCGCCCCAATTTGCATAAATTGGAATATCTTCAAAATTAAGGGAATGGTAAATATTACCAGTAAATGCCAGCTAATTAATGCTACCAACCCATAATTTTCGCGCTGACTCAAATTGTTCACCAATACAGCAATAAAAATCAGTGGTAATAAAAATATTGCTTGAAAAACTAATTGAATACTAGGATACCAGAATGCAGCGTTATTATAGGCTTTGCCTAATTCATTAAACTTAGTTTCATCTTTGAGAAAAGACAGAAAATTAACTATTTCTGGTTTAGTTAAAAGCTGATTTTCTAAGTTGACAAGTTCTGATTTTAAATTAGCAATCTTTTGGTTATTCGCCTTTAACTCCTGTTTAGCTTTTTCTGCCCGCACTTGATTAATAGAATTTTCTGAAGACTGTCCAGCAATCTTTTCTAGTAGGGTCGAATCATATTGTTGACGAATTTTAATATTTTCTGATTGCAGACGACTGATTTTATTTTGAGTTTCATCTATCGTTGTTAGAAGTTTCTGATTTTGCAGATTATTTAGTTTATTTTTATCCTCTCCATAGCTTAAACATATAGGCGAAACCTTACCTAAATGTCCAGATTCTACATCTTGATATGTTTGTTTAATGCTTTGTCCATTATTACTAGAAAGCAATGAATTTCTAACTATTTCATAGTCTTTATTTTTATTAGTCCCTGTTTTATAAATGTCCCATTCGGAATAACATGGATAGGACTGATAAGGGCTAAGATGCCATTCACTAATATTACCTAGACCGATAAAAACGTTGACTAAAATAAAAATGTCTACTAAAATAATGACAATCAGACTCACTTTATTCAGGGGTTCATTATTCACCCTGCGAGAGTTATTGAAAAATTGACCTACAAGTCTACGGATTCTATTAAACATATAACCATCCTACATCTAAAATATACACTCAATAGTAACATAATATCCTAAATTGAATTTAAAAAAAACAATCGGGCTAATTTTGGTATATCAGTAAATAGAGTTGATTCCAATGTGTAAGCAGACCAAATATGAGATTTTAAATTCATTTTATCCTGAAAATCATTAATAAGTCTAGATTGATGAGCATCAATCAAATTATCTCTATCCATAATTAACACAGACTTTTGCCAAAGTGTTTGATTATTTTTAATGCTAGAAAAAACTGTTTTGTAATGTAAAATTCTCTCAGCAACTTCACTAACTCCCCCTAAAACCCAATAAACATATTTTTTATGATTACTAATATTCTGCTTTAGCAAAATATCAATTACTTGTGCATCATCTGCGCCTTCAACAAAGATTAGCATATCTGATTCAATAGCATTTAAAAAATCTAACCCATTCACCATTCCTAATGCACTAATAACTAGATTGACTTGAGAGGGATAAATACCAGAAAAGTGGGGGTTGACTGCTGTTAAATTATTACTATGTATACTTTTGTATCTTCTATATATTTCGGTGGGTTGACTATAATAATATATTTCAAAAATAAAAAGATTGAATTAATCCTAGAGAAATGTATCATCAAGGAAGATACAACTACTACACTGTAATTTATGCTCTGTTCACCAAACTATCGTTTATACAGCAGAATTCAGGAGTCAGGAGTAAGACTAGCTTGGTACATAGGTTTCAAGTTAGATTTTGTACATTTTAACTACGTAATTTGCTGTATATGAACAAAAAAGAGTTAGATTTATTTTTGCATAATTATAGGTGAAACGTATAGTTAAAAAAAACTCTTGTTCCTTTCTTTCTCTGGAGTGTTTCTGTGTGCAACAAATTCATCGAATTTCAGTATATTTGTAGCTTATTTTGCTTTTTCCTCCTCTGAGTCCATAATAGCTTTACAATACCTAATTAAAGTATTTATTCGTTGCATGATGGTATTTAATCTCGCTTGTGAAGTTGTAATTTGCCTTGTACCTTTAAGAAATATGATATCTACTTCCAAAAGCCGCAACTGCTTATTTATTTCCGTTTTATAGGACTGTTCTCGGAAGTTGGCATCTTCTAATGGAATAATTTGCTGGATAAAAAATGTTTGTGACTGGGTTAGACACAAGCGTAACTCACCAGCATCAAGTTTATTTGCTGTTACATTAGTCCTGAACCTATCTAACAATATTGCCAATTCCTGATATTTATCAAAATTAGAAGACATCTGTTGCTAGTTAAGATAATATTAATGTCAAGAAAATTTTCTTATACAACTAACTTTCTTTTTTTCAGATCAGAATCACAAGCTTCAGATCATACCTTGAGGCTCGGTTTGCAGTCAATAGGTTTATTTGATTATGTTTGTAGGAAACCGACGATGGATGATTACCACAGACAATTAGGACATCATCTCTCCCACCTGGTCTCTCAACCTCCAACAGACAGCATCTACTCATAGGGGTGCTGTCAATTTTGCTTTTCTTTCAACCTATCCACAAATTACCTTTTAATTTTATGAGTAGTGTAGCCGTCAAACCTCCTTTTGATGTCGTTCTCCCAGACTGGCTTAACAAATGTTTAATAGAACCTCCATCACCAATATTTACAGAGGAAGAAAACCGAACGTATAACGGTAACGCCTTAATTTGTCGCGCCTTTCAGTTTGCGTATCAACTACATGACGGTCAAGTTCGTAAGTCGGGAGAACCTTATATTGCCCATCCCGTTGCTGTAGCTGAAATACTCCGTGAATTAGGTGGTAGTCCTGCTATGATAGCAGCCGGTTTACTTCATGATGTAGTTGAAGATACAGAAGTAACAATTGAAGAAATAGAATCCCGGTTTGGGGCAGAAGTACGGCGCTTAGTAGAAGGTGTTACCAAACTCTCGAAAATCAACTTTACCAGTAAAACCGAAAGCCAGGCAGAAAATTTCCGGCGAATGTTTTTGGCCATGGCCCAGGATATTCGGGTTATTGTGGTGAAACTGGCAGACCGTTTGCATAATATGCGGACTCTCCAATATATGTCCGAAGCTAGTCGTCAACGTAGTGCCCAGGAAACAAGAGATATTTTTGCCCCTTTGGCCAACAGGTTAGGAATTTGGCAAATTAAATGGGAATTAGAAGATTTAGCCTTTAAATATTTAGAACCGGAAGCTTATCGAGAAACCCAGCAAAGTGTAGCAGAAAAACGCACGGCAAGGGAAGAGAAGTTACTCAAAGCTACGGATACTTTACGCCGTCGTTTGCTTAAAGCTGGTATTAATTGTTTAGAAATTAGCGGTCGTCCTAAACATCTCTATAGCATTTATCAGAAAATGCACCGACAGCAAAAGGAATTTCATGAAATTTACGATTTGGCCGCCTTGCGAATCATTGTGCAAACTAACGAAGAATGTTATCGGGCCTTGGCTGTGGTACATGATGTATTTCGTCCCATTCCGGGCAGATTTAAAGACTATATTGGACTGCCTAAACCCAACCGCTACCAGTCCTTACATACAGGGGTAATTGGTTTAACAGGCCGCCCCTTAGAAGTGCAAATTCGCACCTTGGAAATGCACCACATTGCGGAGTATGGAATTGCCGCCCATTGGAAGTATAAAGAAACTGGTGGCTCTAATAATGTTAATGTCACGGGTAATGATGAAAAGTTTACTTGGTTGCGCCAGTTGTTAGATTGGCAAAGTGATTTAAAAGATGCCCAGGAATATTTAGATAGCGTTAAAGATAATCTATTTGAAGATGATGTTTATGTCTTCACCCCCAAGGGAGATGTTGTTCCTCTCAGTCCTGGTTCTACAAGTATAGATTTTGCCTATCGTATTCATACAGAAGTGGGAAACCACTGCGCAGGGGCGCGAGTAAATGGCCGTATTGTTCCTTTATCAACACGACTGCATAATGGGGATATTGTTGATATTATAACCCAAAAGAATAGTCATCCTAGTTTGGATTGGTTAAATTTTGTTAGCACTTCAGCCGCTAAATATCGAATTAAACAATGGTACAAGCGATCGCGCCGAGAAGAAAATATCACCAGAGGTAGAGATTTATTAGAAAAGGAATTGGGAAAAACTGGTTTTGAGAATTTACTCAAATCAGATGCCATGCACACCGTCGCCGAAAAATGTAATTATCACAGTGTTGAAGATTTACTTGCCGGTTTAGGGTATGGGGAAATTACCTTAAATTTAGTCCTCAACCGTTGGCGAGAAGTGGTCAAAGCTAGACAACCTGTGAGTGATGTTACCGCCTTTGTTCCCAAAGAACCAACACCCAAAACCACACGGGATACACAATCAATTACATCTCGTGCCAGTGATGCCCCTATCCTTGGGGTTGAAGGTTTAGTATATCATATCGCCGGCTGTTGTACCCCCATTCCCGGTGAACCCATTGTGGGAGTTGTAACACGAGGACGGGGGATTTCTATCCATCGCCAAGGCTGTCATAATGTAGACCATGTTGAAGGTGAAAGATTAATCCCAGTCCGTTGGAATGCAGCCATCGGCAACCGTAACCGTCCTCATACTTATCCGGTTAATGTGCAAATTGAGGCGTTAGATAGAGTTGGAGTATTGAAAGATGTATTATCTCGCTTGAGTGACCAAGGGATTAATGTGCGTCATGCACAAGTCAAAACTTGTCTGGGACAACCCGCACTGATGGATTTAGGAATTGATATCCAGGATTGTTCGCAGCTAGAACATTTATTTGTCCAACTCAAAAAAATGAGTGATATTCTCAATATCCGCCGTGTTTGTGAAGCTGAAGACTGCGGGTGACGATTGATTGTGTTGTAAGGGCGAACGGCCGTTCGTCCTCACTGTCGTTCCCTATTCCCTATTCCCTATTACCCAATTTGCGATACAATCATAAGTCTGCAAATTTGATAACAACCTTTGTGAACAGGAGATGCTTCTATGGCGCGTATGTATTATGATGAAGATGCTAATTTAGACCTTTTAACAGGTAAAACCGTTGCTATTATTGGTTATGGTTCACAAGGTCATGCTCACGCGCTGAATCTAAAAGATAGTGGTGTAAATGTGATTGTCGGATTATATCCTGGTAGTAAATCCACGGCTAAAGCACAAGCTGCTGGTTTGACAGTTAAAAATGTGGCTGATGCTGCCAAAGCTGCTGATTTCATCATGATTTTATTACCTGATGAAGTCCAAAAAACAATTTACAAAAACGAAATTGAACCAAATTTAGAGGCTGGAAACGTTCTAGCTTTTGCACACGGCTTTAATATCCATTTTGCACAGGTTATCCCCCCCTCTGATGTGGATGTCGTCATGGTTGCACCCAAAGGACCCGGACATTTAGTCCGTCGTACTTACGAACAAGGACAGGGTGTACCTGCATTATTCGCAGTTTATCAGGATGCAACTGGTAAAGCACGCGATCGCGCTATGTCCTATGCTAGAGGTATTGGTGGTACACGTGCCGGTATTTTGGAAACTACCTTCCGCGAAGAAACCGAAACCGATTTATTTGGGGAACAAGCGGTATTATGTGGTGGTTTGAGTGCTTTAATTAAAGCCGGTTTTGAAACCTTAGTAGAAGCAGGTTATCAACCAGAATTAGCTTATTTTGAATGTCTGCACGAAGTCAAATTAATTGTTGATTTAGTCGTAGAAGGTGGTTTAGCCACCATGCGCGATAGTATTTCTAATACCGCCGAATATGGTGATTATACTCGCGGTCCCCGCGTTGTCACCGCCCAAACTAAAGCGGAAATGAAGAAAATCCTCAGCGAAATTCAATCTGGACAATTTGCCCGGGAATTTGTCTTAGAAAACCAAGCCGGTAAACCTGGTTTTACTGCTATGCGTCGTCAAGAAGCTGAACATCCTATTGAGGAAGTTGGCAAAGATTTACGCGCTATGTTTAGTTGGTTGAAGAAAGCGTAGTCCAATTTTGGATTTTAGATTTTGGATTTTGGATTTGAGAGACGGAAATTTCGTGTCTCTCAAATTTAATTTTTGCAAAAATTAAAATATTGTATCTATGTAATGAAATAATAGATTTATAATTGAGTAGTGATACTGAATATGCTATTTACCTGTAATTTCAGACAACTTGGGGAAGGGGAATCGGTGGATGTACAAGATTTACTTGGCTATGATTACAACTATTTTTAATTTAGTTACCGTACCTGTATATGCTGCAAATCCTGCACATATTCAACAGCTATTTACGTAATCAAAATTCTGATTCTGACAACTGAAACATTCAAAAATCAGGCTACAGCAATTTAGGGCTTATACAAGGAAAATAGCTATAATAGGATGAAGAAATAGTCAATTTACTATTTTTAACTGGTCTATTGCAATCTTCTCTTTATTCCTAATGTTTATTTCTCATATCATACTCAAGAATTGGCGTAATTTTCTGTCAGTAGATGTCGGATTAGGTGACAGAGTTTTTGTAGTTGGTCCTAACGCTTGTGGTAAATCTAACTTTCTTGATGTATTTCGCTTTCTGCGTGACATTGCCAAACCTGGAGGTGGTTTACAAACAGCAGTAAAAGATCGTGGAGGAGTATCCAAAATTCGCTGTTTGTCAGCACGGCAAAATCCCAAAATTGAAATTGAAGTACATTTATCCGATTATTCTAGTCATGAACCTATCTGGAAATATGCTATTGGCATAACCCAACAAACTAGAGGTTATCGTCAACCTATTTTAGCATACGAGCGTGTATGGAAGGGAAATGAAATAATAGTTAATAGACCAGATATAGAGGATGAAAAAGATGAATTACGAAGAACACAAACACATTTAGAGCAAATTAGCGCTAATGCCAATTTTCGAGAAATTTCTAAGTTTTTTGAATCAGTTCTATATTTACACCTTGTACCGCAATTACTCCGTTATGCAGAATCATTTTCTGGACCAGGAATTTCAGAAGATCCTTTTGGTAGAAGTTTTCTAGAACGCATTACCAAAACTCCTGAAAAGACTCGCAAATCTCGACTCACAAAGATTGAAAATGCTTTGCGTTCTGCTGTTCCTCAATTAAAACATCTTACTGATATAAAAGATGAAATGGGTGTTCCTCATTTAGAAGCAGTATATGAGCATTGGCGACCTCAAGCTGGTAAACAAAGGGAAGATCAATTTTCAGATGGAACATTACGTCTGATAGGCTTGCTGTGGTCATTACTGGAAACTGATTCACTGCTACTTCTTGAAGAACCAGAGTTATCTTTAAATGCAGCTATAGTAAAAAAATTGCCTTCTTTAATGTATCGAATACAGCGTCAGAAAAAAAGACAAATAATACTTACTACACATAGCGCAGATTTACTTGAAGACGAAGGAATTGGGGGTGAAGAAATCCTACTTTTAACACCAAGTCCGGAAGGAACTAAAGTTACGACCGCATCCTCAATTGATAATGTACGTGATCTCTTAGAAGGAGGTTTAAGCATAGCTGAAGCTGTATTGCCATTAACTAAACCATCTGAAATTAATCGCTTGGAGATTCATTTATAGTGGTTATCCCTATTAATTTAGCTGTTGAAGACCCACTGAGTGAAGCTGTATTGCGGGCAATTTTACACCAATCAAACCGCCCTTATATAGTGGGTAATTGTTATTCTAAAAACGGTTTCGGCTATCTGAAAAAGAATATCAAAGGATTTAATAATGCTGCCAAAGGAACGCCTTATATAGTTTTAACAGACCTTGACAGAGCAGAGTGTCCACAGGAACTAATTCAAGAATGGCTACCACATCCAAAACATCCTAATCTGTTGTTTCGTATTGCTGTTAGGGAAGTAGAAGCATGGCTTTTAGCTGATAGTAAAAACTTTGCCAAATTCTTGGGAGTTTCACAAACATTAATTCCTCAAAATGTAGACGAAATTAGTGATCCAAAACAAACATTGATTAATATTGCGAGAAAATCTAAAAAACGTGAATTGCATGAAGCTATAGTTCCACAGTTCAACAGCACGGCAAAGGTAGGTAGAGACTATAATGGACAATTAATTTACTTTGTTAATAACTACTGGCAAATGGAAGTGGCTAAGTTATATTCACCAAGCCTACAAAGGGCTATCAATGCTATCTCTAAATTTGAGCCAATATCAAGGAAATAGGCAGGATTTTCGTCCTACCATTGAAAAATTTTCTGAAGATATATTTTAATTCCCATCCTGTCAGTTCTCAAATCCTGTAAATCCTGAGTTTGACTTAAAGTGCTGGCCGATGTTGAATCCAAGGGTTGGCCGCTTCTAATTGGGCTGCTAAACTAATTAAAGTAGACTCATCCGCAGGTTTACCAATTAATTGTAATTGTACAAACTTTTAATACCCCAACTTCTGCCCCTCAAGAAAAAATCTATCTTTACCAGGAAAGTTAATATATTTGTGTTACCCTAGTATAGTTGTCTAAATTCCGCACATCCAGGAATTCGGGTGTTTCTTCAATCTTCAGAAATACACCTGGGTGGAGGTTTAACCCGAATAGGAGTAACAAAATATGCCAGTAGTTTCATTGGCTCAAATGATGGAGTCGGGGGTTCATTTCGGACATCAAACCAGACGCTGGAATCCGAAAATGTCCCCTTATATCTACACCGCTCGTAATGGTGTACACATCATTGACTTGGTACAAACAGCCCAGTTGATGGATAATGCCTATAACTATATGCGAAGTCAAGCAGAGCAGGGTAAAAAATTCCTGTTTGTTGGCACTAAGCGCCAAGCAGCCGGAATCATTGCCCAAGAAGCTCTTCGTTGTGGTTCTCACTACATTAACCAACGTTGGTTGGGTGGAATGCTCACCAACTGGGCAACAATTAAAACCAGAGCAGACCGTCTCAAAGATTTAGAACGGAGAGAAGAAAGCGGTGCCCTGGATTTATTGCCAAAGAAAGAAGCTTCCATGCTCCGTCGGGAAATGGCAAAGCTGCAAAAATACTTGGGCGGCATTAAGAATATGCGGAAAGTTCCCGATATTGTGGTCATTGTTGACCAAAAACGGGAATATAACGCAGTTCAAGAATGCGAAAAATTGGGTATTCCCATTGTGTCCATGTTAGATACAAACTGTGACCCGGATGTTGTGGATATTCCCATCCCAGCTAACGACGACGCAATCAGATCTATTAAATTGATTGTCAGCAAATTAGCAGATGCTATTTACGAAGGCCGTCACGGTCAACTAGAAGTAGAAGAAGATTACGAAGAGTATGAAGGTGCTGAAGAAGAGTATGAATACGATGAATCTGAATTCAGCGATTCATCAGAGGACGAAGAATAAATGGCTTCCAAGTAGTTAATTATCCTTGAGGGTGTGTTTTGTCGCTGTGTTTGAGGCCACTATTAGTCATGACACACCCTCCATCAGGATTTCCAGAAGCAAAAATGATCAGGATTAATCTGAAAATCGTGATTAATTAATAGTTGTATCTGTCAAGTAGGAATTGAGGCAACATGGCGGAAATATCTGCAAAACTCGTCCAAGAGCTACGCCAAAAAACCGGTGCTGGCATGATGGACTGCAAAAAAGCACTGAAAGAAAATAATGGCGATATCGATGCATCCATAACTTGGCTACGGCAGAAAGGTATTGCCAAAGCTGACAAGGGCAGTGGTCGTATTGCCGCGGAAGGTCTGGTAGAAACCTACATTCAGCCTGATGGTCAGGTAGGTGTACTCATAGAGGTAAACTGCCAAACTGACTTTGTTGCCCGTAACGACGCTTTCAAAGCCTTAGTTAAGAATCTGGCACAACAAGCTGCAACTGTTGATAGGGTTGAGTCTTTATTAGCTCAACCCTACATTGAAAATTCTAGTGTCACCGTTGATGAATTCATCAAAGAAACCATTGCTACTCTTGGCGAAAATATTCAAGTGCGGCGCTTTGTTAATTTCTCTATTAGTGGCACACCGGGAATAGTAGACAGCTACATTCACACTGGTGGTCGTGTTGGTGTATTAGTGGAATTAAACGCTCAAACTGCTTCAGCTGTTGTTAATGAAGAGTTCCAAAACTTGGCGAGAAATGCCGCAATGCAAATTGCTGCTTGTCCTAATGTTGAGTACGTTACCGTAAATCAAATTCCTGCCGAAATCGTCTCTAAAGAAAAAGACATTGAAATGGGTAAGGATGACTTGGGCAATAAACCAGAGAACATCAAAGAAAAGATTGTTCAAGGTCGGATTGAAAAACGCCTGAAAGAAATGACTTTACTAGATCAACCTTATATCCGTGATCAAAGTATTTCGGTGGAAGACTTGGTGAAGCAAGTAAAATCCAAAGTTGGGGAGGATATTCAAGTTACCCGCTTTGTCCGCTATATACTTGGTGAAGGTATTGAGAAGAAAGAAATCAGCTTTGCTGATGAAGTTGCCGCCCAAATTGGTGCTAAGTAATTTTGTGATTAGTCATTCGTTAGTTGTCAGTTGTCAGTTGTTAAGAATATATACTTAATAATTGGTTGCTGGTGATGGACTTTTACTTTTGACTGATAAGTATTTCCATTTACAGGCTATGCAGAACACGCTGGCCTGTATTTTATTTATAATGATGATTATTGTTTTAAAATTAAGTATATGTTTACTACAGAAGGCAATTAACAACTGACAACTAACAACTGACAACGAACAACTAACAACTGACAACTGACAAGCTTAAAATTATGGTCAGAGCAATTGAACGCATACAAAAAGACATTACTGAATTAGAAAAGGCAATTAGAGCGATCGCGGAAGAACTCAAATTATCTTATACTAAATATCTGAATGTCTTAGGACCAGCCTTACAACAACAACTGATTTTGGCCAGTTATTATCTGTGTACCCAAGGATATCCTGAAGAATTTCTCAAATTATCACTCAACCAACGGCAAAAATTACAACAAGGTATTCGTAAATTAGGTCAAGAAACTGCTGCACAGTTAAATCTCTATATTCAGCCTCAACTATCAGAAGTTGTCTCCACAGAACCAATATCAGAAGCTCAAACACAGGACATTGAGGCACAAGAACAAGAGAAAAATAATTCACAACTGCAAATGTTAAATTCTTCTGATCCTATAGAAATAGTCCAATGGCAACAAAATCTAGAAGAGACAATTCAGGAAACTTTAAAAAAAGTTTCCCAAGCGGCTAATGTGTTTATCCAAAAAACGGGCATTTTACCCCAAAAATTACCAGAACCAATTTTGGCCGCTGCTGCTGCTGCGGCCTCTTCACAATCTTCTAGTGATTTGATCCCCAGTCTACCCAATTTATTAAATTTAGTTATAGAAATTAATGATGAGGAAGACTCGGAAGAATCTAACCTAACTCAGATTATGGCTATTCATATGCGTCTTACAGAAATGGAATTTGCAGATAGGGAAGTATTAGCCAGACGTAAGGTAATTCGTAATATCTTACTGCAACTTCATAAACTGGGACAGGAATATAAAAAAAGGCAAAAAGAACTCAAAATTAGTGAAGCTGAATCTGCATGGCGTTCTAGTTGGTTTGAGGATTAATACCCATTTTACGGAATTAAAAATGCAAAATTAAGAATTAATAAAAATTAGAGAGGGCTTTAAAAAAGTCTATTTTTAAAAACTACATACCCTCTTTACAACTAACAACTAACAACTGACAACCGACCAATGAGCAATGAAACACCTGATTGGATAAGATTACATAAAGCCTTAGCATTTGAGGCGGAAAATGGGTTTGTAGATTTAGTCGGTAAGCAATACCGATTTAGTGAATTTCTATGTTTAACTTTTGGTAAATTTCCTACAGCTTTACCAGCTAAAGAAAGACTCCATTGGCATCAAGTGGGAATGCAGTTTGCCAATTATCCCAATTTGTCATTAACCCAAAGACAACATTTAATCGCAGAAGTTAGAAGATATCTGAATCAACTACAACAAGAATTGGAAACAGAAGCGGAAATACCCACTCAAACTTACCAATCTAAAAATCCTAATCCCATAATGCCAGTTGTCGCTGAAATCAGTAAAAAACTAGCTCCCAAACTGGACCAAAAACTTAGCGATTTACCAGAAATTGGCATCAGAAAAGCTGAAAACTTAGCGCGGTTAGATCTACATACTGTCCGGGATTTATTATTTTATTATCCCCGTGATCATATTGATTATGCTCGTCAGGTAAATATTAGTGAACTGGAGGGAGGAGAAACAGTAACTATCATAGGGACAATCAAAAGATTTAATTTCTTCACCAGTCCCAAAAACAAAAAGTTATCAATTTTAGAATTAATTCTCAAAGATAATACAGGACAAATCAAAGTTAGTAGATTTTTTGCCGGGGCACGTTTTAGTAGTCGTGGTTGGCAAGAAAGTTTAAAACGCCGCTATTCTGTAGGTAGTGTATTGGCCGCTTGTGGGTTAGTTAAAGGTAGTAAATATGGATTAACTTTGGATAACCCAGAATTAGAAGTTTTGGCAGATCCGGGAGATACTATAGATTCTTTAACGATTGGGCGAGTAGTTCCCATTTATGCCCTCACAGAAGGGGTAATGGCAAATACAGTCAGACAGGCGGTAACGACGGCTTTAACGGCAATAGTAAATTTAAAAGATCCTTTACCGAAAGGTTTGCGCGAAAAATATGCTTTGATGGAATTGAAAGATGCCATTCCTAATATTCATTTTCCTAAAGATAGCGACTCTTTAAAAACTGCCCGTCGGCGTTTAGTATTTGATGAATTTTTCTATTTACAAATTGGTTTATTGCAACGTCAAAAACAGGCTAAAGCAATTCAAACAAGTGCTATTCTTGCACCCACAGGTAAATTATTAGAACAATTTAACGAAATTCTCCCCTTTAAATTTACCAAAGCTCAACAAAGAGTTATTAATGATATTCTCAATGATTTACAAAAACCTACACCCATGAATCGTTTAGTTCAAGGTGATGTGGGTTCAGGAAAAACTGTTGTTGCTGTTGTGGCTATTTTAGCCGCCATTCAATCAGGTTATCAAGCGGCGTTAATGGCTCCCACTGAAGTATTAGCAGAACAACATTATCGTAAGTTAGTAAGTTGGTTTAATCTTCTCCATTTGCCAGTTGAATTATTAACAGGTTCGACGAAAATAGCTAAAAGAAGGGAAATTCGTGCTCAATTAGAAACGGGTGAATTACCTTTATTGGTGGGAACTCATGCTTTAATTCAAGATAAAGTTAACTTTCAAAGTTTGGGTTTAGTTGTCATAGATGAACAGCATCGTTTTGGGGTTGAACAAAGGGCAAAGTTACAACAAAAAGGTGAACAACCTCATGTTTTAACTATGACTGCAACTCCCATTCCCCGAACTTTAGCATTAACAGTTCACGGTGATTTAGATGTCAGTCAAATTGATGAATTACCACCAGGAAGACAACAAATTAAAACTACGATGTTAAGTGGCCAACAACGTCCCCAAGCTTATGATTTAATGCGTCGAGAAGTTGCCCAAGGTAGACAAGTTTATGTGGTTTTACCCTTGGTAGAAGAGTCAGAAAAATTAGATTTGCGTTCTGCTGTAGAGGAACATCAAAAGTTACAAGAAAGTATTTTTCCTGATTTTCAAGTTGGGTTATTGCATGGACGCATGACTTCGGACGAAAAAGAAGAGGCCATTAACAAATTCCGGGATAATGAAACTCAAATTATCGTTTCTACCACTGTAATTGAAGTGGGAGTAGACGTACCTAATGCTACTGTAATGCTCATTGAACACGCGGAAAGATTTGGGTTGTCACAACTGCACCAATTACGAGGCCGTGTGGGTCGGGGTGCAGCACAATCTTATTGTTTATTAATGAGTAGTTCTAGAAGTCCTGAAGCTCAACAACGATTGAAGGTGTTGGAACAGTCTCAAGATGGGTTTTTTATCTCGGAAATGGATATGCGGTTTCGTGGTCCTGGGGAAGTGATGGGAACTCGTCAATCGGGTGTAGCAGATTTTACTCTGGCTAGTTTGGTGGAAGATGAGGATATTTTGCTGTTAGCGCGACAGGCAGCAGAAAAGGTGATTGATATGGATGCTAGTTTGGAGCGTTGGCCGTTGATGAAGGATGAGTTACAGTATAGATATGCTCGGTTGATGGGGGGAGCAATTCTGACATGATTTCTATATTAAGATACAGTTATATGAACACATAAATCAAGAAGGTTATGAGAGATTTTCCGTATCATTTGGAAATTATTGATAACTTAGATAAGGTATCAATAATTGAGATACTCAAGTGAGGTAGAAATAGTGATAATAAAACGCAGATGGACGCAGATTGTCTAATATTTACGAATTTGTTTTGGGTTGCGCTTTCTTTCGACTCAACCGATGACAACTTAATTGGCGCGAAATTAAGTACAGAATGAACCAGATCTGCGTAGCGTCCCGATAGATTGCGTGACGATGAAAGATTTACAGGGATAGAAGCGAAGGAAGAGAAGAGAGTCTTAGAGAGATTTAGAGATTTTTTGTGAGTCATGGATTTATTCCATCTAAATCCTTTTCCTGATAGAGATGGAAAACTCCAGCAACTATGTCATAATTTGTAACGTGTATTTAATAATTTCCCTGAAGCGAGACTATAAGCCATGAGTGAACAAGCTGAACAAGCTATGGAAACTCCAGTATTAGACCGCTACGAGTGTCGTTCTTGCGGTTACGTTTATGAACCTGAGAAGGGAGACGATAAGAGTAACATTCCTCCAGGAACACTTTTTGCAGAACTACCCGCGAATTGGCGCTGTCCAGTTTGTATATCTAAGAAAACCGCTTTTGCGAATATTGGACCTACAGGTACAGCATCGGGTTTCAAGGAAAACTTAAGTTACGGTTTAGGTGTTAACAAGCTGACACCTATGCAGAAGAACATTTTGATTTTTGGGGCTTTAGCTCTAGGATTCTTGTTTTTTATTAGTCTGTACGGACTACAATAAAAACGGCTATCCTTCTTTATTTACCGCCATTGGGCGAAAATCTACCAAATTTAGGAAAAACTCAGTAATACTGATGCTCTCAACTTTAAAAAAGTGGCAAGGATTTGTAGCCGCACTCATAGTGGTTATTTCATGTATAGGGTGTAGTAATGTGCCGTCCCTGAGCTACAATCCATGGGAAGTGATTAATTTACCAACAACCCAAAAATTGCTAGATATTGGCTTTGCTGGTAACTCCCAACATGGTTATTTAGTAGGTAGTAATGCCACTTTATTAGAAACTAAGGATGGAGGTCAAACTTGGCAACCTCTAAAATTAGAGTTGGATGACCCCAGATACCGTTTTAACTCTGTCAGTTTTTCGGGTCAGGAGGGTTGGATTGCCGGAGAACCTTCTTTACTGCTGCATACTACGGATGAGGGGCAATCTTGGTCACGGATTAGTTTAAGCAGTAAGTTACCCGGTAACCCAATTGCTGTAACGGCAACGGGGAATAATTCAGCAGAAATGGCTACGGATGTGGGGGCAATTTATCAAACTACAGATGGTGGTCAACACTGGAAAGCTAGTTTAGAAGCAGCAGTGGGTGTGGTACGTAACTTAGAGCGATCGCCTGATGGTAAGTATATCGCAGTTTCGGCTAAGGGCAGCTTTTACTCCACTTGGAAACCAGGTGAAAATGCTTGGGTTCCCCATAACCGTAACAATTCGCGGCGTTTAGAAAACATGGGTTTTACCAATGATGGCCAAATTTGGTTGTTGGCACGAGGTGGCCAAGTTCAGTTTAGTGATCCAGCTAAACCAGAAGAATGGTTAGAGGCACAATACCCAGAATTATCCACCAGTTGGGGTTTACTGGATTTAGCTTATCGTACACCTGATGAAATTTGGGTCAGTGGCGGTAGCGGTAATTTACTCCGCAGTGCTGATGGTGGTAAAACTTGGGCAAAGGATCGGGATGTAGAAACAGTTGCGGCTAATTTCTACAAAATCGTGTTTTTAAACCCCCAACAAGGTTTTATCATTGGCGATCGCGGCGTTCTACTCAAGTATAACCCCAAGGCAGAACTAGCAACAGATCCATCCCAAGCGGCGTAATTACACCCAATCATGGATGTATGATCAGAAGAAAGTTGCAAGTTGTCACTCTTTCTAAACTTTGTAGGATAATAAACTCAATCATAGTTTTTGAGAAGGTAGTCAAATAAATGGCAGGTACCACTGGAGAACGTCCTTTTTCTGACATTGTTACCAGTATTCGTTACTGGGTAATTCACAGCATCACTATCCCTGCATTATTTGTTGCAGGTTGGTTATTTGTTAGCACGGGGTTAGCTTATGATGTATTCGGTACACCCCGTCCTAATGAGTATTTCACTCAAGTCCGTCAAGAAGTGCCCATCGTTAGCAACCGTTTTGACGCGAAAAACCAAGTAGAAACATTTATTGGAAAATAATTTGACATCATGACTAGCGGTAATAACATTAATCAACCAGTTACCTATCCCATTTTTACAGTCAGATGGATCGCGGTTCATACCTTAGCTGTCCCTACTGTATTCTTTTTGGGCGCGATCGCCTCAATGCAGTTTATTCAACGCTAGGACTCAATCATGGAAAGAACGCCTAATCCCAATCAACAACCGGTTGAATTAAACCGCACCTCTCTTTACCTAGGACTACTCTTGATCTTCGTTCTAGGCATTCTGTTTTCCAGTTATTTCTTTAACTAACTGGTGTTTTTAACGAATGTCAGTTGCTAGTTAGGCAACAGTTAAGAGGTGACAAAACAATCTTCAACTGACAACTAACAACTGACAACCAACAACTGACTGTGATAATTTATTTTTAAGTGAGGACAAAACTGTGTCTGGAAGTGGAAGAATTCCCCTATGGGTTGTAGCTACGATTGCAGGTTTAGGTGTAATTACTGTAGTTGGTATTTTCTTTTATGGTGCTTACGCAGGACTTGGTTCTTCAATTTAATAGTGCTGGAATCAGGTAGTAAATATAGCAGGATTTAGGAGTATAATTATTACACCTCAAAATGCGGGGTATACCCCTAAAATATCTTGCATCTGTTTCCTAATTTTCAAGCTTAAACCCTTGATTTATAAAGGTTTTGAGTTTATTCAGCAACCCCTAGAGATGAAAACCGCCTACCTGATTTAGATAGGCGGTTTTGTTCAGGAATTAATAGGAAATTGTTACAAACAAGCGTTCACCAATGACCTATAGCCTAATTAAGCAACATCTTCGCTTTCAATGTAGGAAAATAAAAATGCGAAAATTACGGCTGGTAAAACCAAGCCAGTAAGGGGAACGAAGATAGAAGGCAAAAAGGAAGAGTAAGCGAAAACAGTAGGCAAAAATGAACCAGACATAAGATAAGTCCTGTAAAGTCTTACTACAATTCAAATTGAGCTTACTGCAAAATCCTACCCCATTGGCTAAATCCTTAAAATTTTTAACACAGCTTTTCAAATTCCCAACATTTCATCCAGTTCTATGGTGGGTAAATCAGGGGGAATGACAGTTTTGATGACTGCAACTCTATCACTTTCCCGGAGAGTAGTCTGATCAAGAGCGATCGCCGCCAAACGGACTTCTAAGCAGCCAAAGGGAATTTTTAAGGAAATAGCCGTTTCCCGATTGCCCCAAGCATTAGAACGGAAATTTGACAGAATATGAGGACCATCTAATAAACTTCGGGTTTGGCAATCTTCAGCCCATAATTTCACCGCCACAGACGATAGAACTTGAGGTAGTTCCAAACGCACCACCACAGATGTACCCGCCACAAGTTCACCATCTGGCAAATACAATTGGGGAATTGGTAAAGAATCAATCATCACACCAGAACCAGCCCCTAGAGTTTCATTCTGGGATGGGGGTAAATTTTCCACAGGTTGATCACTGGTCTCATCGGTATCTACTGCCACCACCAGATCATCCATCACAATTTCTTGAGATAACCATAGAGGTTCAATGGGATGGGGTGAATTAACTATTTCCGGCCGATTGACTTCCGAAAGGATCACCTCAACCGCAAAATGTTGCTCCATATCTGGGTCATCTCCGGGGGCAGACTGTTCCTGACTTTCCTGGTTTGAGGATGGTTGAGAAACCCCTGAACTTACCAAATATTCCTGAGTTTCCATCCATTTTTTGACAAGAGGAGAGTTGGTGTCACCTGCAACCGTCTCCGATACTTGCTTGATGATGGATAAAACTTCCTCAGTTTCAACTGGATCTAAATCTAATCCTGGGTTGGTAACAGTTGGGACACCTTCGTGAGTTTCAACTGTATCCAATACTTTGGCGGTAATACTGGGGAGAATTTCCTCCGTGGCAGTGACTGAGAATGGTTCGGTGTTGGTAATATCTACTACAATCCCCGCTATCAGTTCCGCGTAGGATATTTCTGTAACCACGGAATCATGACTTTTCTGGGTATGATCTATTGGTAATTCTGGTATTGTTGCTGATGAAGTAACTATGGTGGGTAACTCTGGCGATTGAGGTAATGGTATTTTTTGATATTCTAAGTTGTGATTGGCTATTTCCCCTGGAACTGTTTTCGCTTTTAATCGTTTTAAGTAGGGAAAATTTTGATGAAGCGATTTAATTACCAGCTTTTGCAAATCAATTGGTGGAATGGCTACAGTTATGTCTGTTGCTGCCTGGCCATTGATCTTTTCTGGGCTGTGGTTGGGTAAAATAGGCAGTTGTGGGGAAACACGTTCCCACCTGGGATGGGGTTTAATTTGGGGTGGTAAGGGTGGATGGGATGATGGTTTGAGAATATGAAATCGAGCGAGTTTAGGAGTTTTAGCTAAATTAAAAAGTTCTAATCCTAGATTAACTTCATGTTTTAGTGGTTTTGGTGACTTGGTTTCCTGTCCAAAATTGTCGCCATTTAATGAGGAAGTTTGTAGGGCTAATAATTCAGTAATGTCTGCTGTAATTGTAAAAGTATGAGTAGCTAATAGCATTACTTGACCAATATCAGCTAATCTGCCGTATAGGTTCATATCTGCTAAAAGTAATTTGGATTCACACTCAGGAATATTAATGAAACTGCTAAAGGGGAAAGGTAAAATTTCCTTTGTTAATGGCTGGTGAATTTTTTTGAAGACCTTTGACTCCAAAGGCGATCGCAAGGCAATTTCCAGTCCTAGATGACTCATTCCATCGAGAGAAAATCCCTCATGACCCAGATTTTCGATTTCATTGGCTTCCACATAGCCATGAATGTTCAAATTTTCTCCCCATCGAGTAACATAAGTATCCTTGTCCAGACTCAAATTCAGTGGCAGTGACGGCGGTAATGTCGGTGCATTCTCAATAGTTTCTTGATCTGCTAAAGGTTCATCCTTGGGTAAAGCCAAATCTAATAAATTTCCTAGGATCTCCTCTGTTGTTTTCCCCCCCAACCATAAGGGAGTCTCCTGATTCACGACTATATTCACTTTAGAATCAATCTTTGTATTTATAGGCACTGAAGTAGTTTCTTCTGATACTTGAATCACCAGAGTATGTTGCCAGGATTTGCCTAGCATATCTGACATTACATCCCCGGAACATTGTAACTGCCAAATCCCTGGTTTCAAATGAGTAAAAGGAATTACCGCCATCAATCCTTCTGCATTGGTGCGGCGTAGTCGTTTGAGGATACGTTGTTTAGGAGGAACTTCCTGGGTAGATATATGAGTAACCAGTACTTCTACCTCCGTATTATTCAGATCGGAGCGGGCTAGAACTCGGTAATCACCCGCAACTACTTTCAAATTTGGCGATTCTAAAGTTCGCCAAGTATGATCTCCCTGTTTCTGTATCAGAAATTGCCAGTTTTTCATTATCAGTAACACTTAAACCAAATAGTCGCTATAGGACTTACGTGAACTACCTACACTGACCTTGCGGTACAGTGTAGGCTTCCTGCCCAGCAGAAAGCGCGGTAGTGGATTTCTTTCGTCCTCCCTTACTTCGACTTACATCTGGGCGACAGGCTTTATCCCCCGTTCCAGAGGTCGGCTTCTTGCTGTTCAAGTTAAACCTAGACAAAGCTGTTTACCCACTCCACAAGCACAACACCTTAATTATCCCCTATTTTCATCTAAACCTCCAGGAGACCCCCACCAAAACTGTACTCAGTTTGGTGATGGGAGGAATGGAGGGTTAATTGTGAAACGTCCCTTGAGTAATTTTGTGCGCCAGTACAAACAATGAAAGGGACAGTTGAGCAATTAACAAATCTTTGATTTTCCATATTCGTAACCGTCTTTTTTGTGAATTGATTTACAGTATTTGTAAGAGATACCTTGAATCAGTCCAGATATTGTTGAGATATTGAAACTACCACTAGTCCTCACCGCTACTCGTCCAATATATGTCCCAATCTTTTTACCTTTTGTGACAACAGCTTTCACAATGTCTCCAGTTTGAAAACCATTAACAAATTTAAACCTGGGGACATATCTAGAAGGAAAACCGTACTTGTCAGTTCGGCAAGATTGTCTAGTGCCGTGACCATTAGCTGTAATTAGCAATGGCTTAACACTCAATCGGTGCGAGTTTACGCAATCTTTCAACCCAAGTTTTAATATTTTCAACCCGACTTTGTAAGCTTGGTGCTAACCATCCTTCTGTCCGGGTTCTATTCAAGAACCTTGGTTGTCTGTAACGAGTTTTTCTTACACGTCTAGAATGTCTTAATTGTTTTCTAGAAGTTAAAGCATCTCTAATTGCAAAGCCTCTATGTTTTAATTCAGCAGCAAATACAACCTCACCAGTTGAATCGTTAACTAATGCCATTCCTGTGAATTTTGCACCGGGATCAATCTTTAGTCTTAGTGGTGATACTGGGGAGTCAGGACAGGATTTTTTGAGAATAATTGTGAACGGAAACTGTCTAAATATTGCTGCTTTTTTGTTTCTTAATAGTTGTCTGGCTTGTGCTGAATGGATTGGATTTAATGGTATGAAGTTGGTATCTAAAACAAATACTTTGGACATAATATTTTGCTCTGAAGAGCCTCCCATTTCTGGGGTAATGTTAGCTTTGACAATGTTAAAGGTCGGTAACTATCTTAAAAGCACTGGTTTAACCCTTAAGCCTGTTTAACTTTTAAGTTCTAGAGCAGGGAACTAGCTACGCATCCCCTGGTAGGTCTTTAACTCTTACCTCTAACGTAGTTCGATTAAGAACTAAGTCTGGTCAACTAGGCTTTTACAAGCCCTCACTTACCCGAAGGGAAGTGATGGGTGGTTGAC
>JBJTTJ010000097.1:0-3946 GCA_046080125.1 Cuspidothrix sp. | reverse complement strand
TAGGTATGCTAGAAGGTGGTGCAGATTGGGGCGCTCACGTTTACATTCATTTGGTAGATCGTTACTCCAAACGCAGCTTAGAAGGATTGCAAAACTACAACCCAGATTTAGCTAATCCTGATGAGTTGTTTGAGTTGTTTGAAAAGTATGGTGGAGAAATTACCCAAGGATATTCCCTCACCAAAGAAGAATTAACTAAGAGTGTATTGGGATCTTCCTTTAGCCGTCATAGTCGTTCACCTGTAGGTAGTGAACTAGAAGATTTTGGTGCAGCAGGGATTAAGACAATAGAAGATATCCGCGACGCTTGGGTGAACAGTTTCTTCTTTGGTTCTGAATCTGATGATCGTACCATTGCAGCCGCATTCAACGATAAAGCCAACCCCTTGGGAGTTAAGCTTAACGCCATCTACTCCTCCGATGTCGGTCATTGGGATGTACCCGACCTCACCGCGCCTTTAGCTGAAAGCTGGGATTTGGTCAGAGAAGGGGTGATTTCCGAAGATGACTTCAAGGCTTATGTATTTGGCAACCCCTATAAATTCTACACCCAAGCTAACCCTGATTTCTTCAAGGGTACAGCAGTAGAATCCAAACTACCTAAAATCGAATCTCAAGTAGAGAATAAAACTTTGGTAGGTGTGTAAATGACTTTGTGAGGTTGCGCCAAAAAATAGAGTATCCAATCTTGTGGGATGGGCATCCTGCCCGTCCTTGATGATTAGCGGGCAAGATGCCCGCACCACCAGAAATTTTTGGATATTTTTTTATTTTGAAGTTCTAAATATTGTCAAATATTTGTAAACGCACATTTGAGGATTTAAAACTATGCCAGTTGAAAAAAGATCCCACGATACCAGCAATAGTTCATTACCTTATATTTTCTCCCCTGCTAACAGTAACAAACTCGCTCCTCTAGTATTATTTCTACATGGAGCAAAGGACAGAGGAACAGATATTAATGTTTTACTAAAATGGGGTTTTCCTCTTTTTGTAGATTCATCAGCATCCCTACCTTACGTTTTTGTTGCTCCTCAACTTCCTGAAGGACAAACTTGGGTAGATAGAGCAGAAGATGTAATTGCTTTACTTGATCATATCATTGCCACCCAACCTATAGATCCATCCAGTATCATCATATCTGGATTCAGTTTAGGCACGGCGGGAGCTTGGCATATCGCCGCTTCCTATCCTGGACGCTTTGCTGGTTTGGTAGCCACTTCAGGTCGTGTACCTCAAACATTAGAAGCAACCCAAATAGCTGTACTCAAGGAAATTCCTATCCAAATATTCCAAGGGGCAAAAGACGAAAAACTCTCAATTGAAAATACACAAAATGTTGTTAATACCTTGCGTGAAGCGGGAGCAAAAGTAGATTTTACTGTGCTACCTGAAGGCGATCATTTTATTGCCAATGAGGTGTATAGTAACCCAATATTGCAACAATGGCTAGTTTCACAAAGCCGTCGTCAGCTAACTGTAGCTGTGTAAAGTAAGCCTTAAATTGTAGCGTGCGTTAATTAATTTTCGATGCGTTACTAATTTAGTTTAAACTCCAGTGTTAAGCGATTAAGGCATAACAAATCATTAAAGCGGACAATATTGTAATATTTTTGGTATTGAGTTGGAGGCGATAGCGAAGCACTCCGTAGGAATTGCTTGCCGCTTAACTTAGCCGTTGGGCTTCCAGTTCTTTATTATCGGAGTAACAGTGAACAACATTCAAAGCTTTTCGCTCAATTCGGAACAATATGCCAAACATAGACCTCAATACCCCGATGAGCTTTTTTTATTTTTGAGCAAAATTTCCGAATATCACGACCGCGCCTGGGATTGTGCAACTGGAAATGGGCAAGCAGCCATTTCATGTGCAAAATTTTTTTCCCATGTTGAAGCAACTGATATTAGTGTCGAGCAAATTCAACACTGCATCACACATCATAAAATAACCTACAGTGTTTCTCCTGCTGAACATACCCCATTTAAAAACCAGTCATTTGATTTGGTTATGGTAGCTTTGGCAATACACTGGTTTGACCAAGAAAAGTTTTTTCAAGAAGTAGAAAGGGTACTAAAACCCAAAGGTATTTTAGCTGTTTGGGGTTATGGTCGGTTAGAAATTGAACACGAAATTGATGAAACTATTACTAAGAATTTACTTGAGCCGATCGACCGATTTTGGGCAAGCGGCAATCGCCAAGTAAGGAATGGCTATCGTGATTTAGTCCTTCCGTTTGATGAAATTAACATCCCAAAAAATTTTTCAATGAAGGTAGAATGGAATTTACAGCAATTATTAGAGTATTTCCGTACTTGGTCTGCTGTGAAACGCTATTCAGCAGAACTTGGAAACGACCCAGTTGACCAACTAGAGATAAAATTGAAAACAATCTGGAATGAGCCTGATAAAACTAAATTAGGGCAAATGCCTTTGTTTTTAAAAGCCAGCAGAAAGCCCGCATAAAGGAAGCCCAACAAAGTGTGTACTAGACGCTGAGGATTCTCCTGTTTTTTCCTCTGTTTTTTTCTGCCTGTCTCTGATTGTTTTTTTTCGCTGACAATCGCACTTGACTTTCAAGACAGTCGCTACTCAATACTTACTACTTAAATATTTACTGGCATCGCAGTATAAAGCTCTATGACATTACCAACAACTAAACTAGGTCAAACCGGACTAACAGTTTCCCGACTCGTTCTCGGTACAATGACCTTTGGACTACAAACCGACGAAGAAACCTCCATCAAAATACTTGATACTGCTGCCGAAGGTGGCATAAATTTTCTTGATACAGCCGATGTTTATCCCCTTGGTGGTGGTTTACCCACTGCTGGACGCACTGAGGAAATTATCGGCCGTTGGTTAAAAGGTAAAAGGGAAAATTTTATCGTTGCTACTAAAGCTGTCGGTAAAGTTGGTCCCGCACCTTGGGATCAGGGATCTTCCCGCAAACATATCTTAGATGCTATTGATGCTTCCCTGAGAAGACTGGGAACTGATTATGTTGACCTGTATCAATTGCATTCTGATGATGCTTCCACTCCCCTGGATGAAACCCTAGAGGCTCTCGATACCATAGTTCGGGCTGGGAAAGTCCGCTATATTGGTGTTTCTAATTATTTAGCTTACCGACTAGCTCGCGCTTTAGGTCGTGCAGATGTGCGAAATCTAACTCGTTTTGTCTCCATCCAACCCCGCTATAATCTCTTATTCCGAGAAATTGAGCGAGAATTATTACCCCTAGCGCAAGAAGAAGGTTTAGGTGTCATTCCTTACAATCCCTTAGCGGGGGGACTGCTGACAGGTAAACATAAACAAGCTGAAGGACCCACAGCAGGTACTCGTTTTACTTTAGGTGCAGCCGCAGAACGGTATCAAGAACGTTATTGGCATGAACGCGAATTTAACACTGTGGAAGAATTACGCACGGTAGCAGATTTAGCAGGATTATCTCTCACAACCCTATCATTGGCTTGGGTTTTAGCTAATCCCATTATTACAGCCCCTATTATCGGTGCAAGTCGTCCAGAACAACTTATTGATAGTTTAAAAGCTATAGAAGTCACACTTGACGACAATTTGAAACAAAAATTAGACGACATCAGCGCTGAATATCGTCGGGGAGATGCTCTGCGTTAAGTGACTTTTGGATGATTTTATTAGACCTCACCTTAAACTTGACCTGACGGTTGATATAGCCGTCTATCTATTTTTATTTTTTACAGCAGCATGATGAAAAAGATAAGACTTTCTCAATCGTTTCAACGCGCTCCCAATGCGCCCGAATTACCAGATACTCCTTTCCTATTTATTTGTTATTTCGTTAATCAGTTTCGCTGGTGGTATGTAGCAATAGTGCTTCTGGAAATTGCACACGCTACCTGTGGAATTATGTTACCCTATGCTATTGGCGAAATGATCCGCAGTGTGACACGCTCTACGGGAGAC
>JBJTTJ010000096.1:0-9675 GCA_046080125.1 Cuspidothrix sp. | reverse complement strand
TTCTAGAGCAGGGAACTAGCTACGCATCCCCTGGTAGGTCTTTAACTCTTACCTCTAACGTAGTTCGATTAAGAACTAAGTCTGGTCAACTAGGCTTTTACAAGCCCTCACTTACCCGAAGGGAAGTGATGGGTGGTTGACGTATATTTTATAAATTAGTCCGTATTATACACACACAGTTGCAAAAATCAGAAATTACTTAGTATGCTGTATAAGTCAGGACTTATGCAAAAGAGAAAGAAAGTAGGGGTAATTCATGAATTACCCCTACGCAAGAATAAGGTTTTCAGTCACACCTTGCGTAAATACTATAAGTAATATTTATCCATATCGTATTTATTACGTCAAGGAATTGTAGTATGATATGTCGTGAAGTGTTATTAAAAAGCAACAGCGAGGCGCTGCTGCCAGCAGTTCGCTCCTAGTCAACTTTATTCAAGTTAATGTTTTTTGTATAAAAATCATAGACTTAAACAATCTATGAATCTAATATAAGCTTGTATAAATGGCTACTAATTGTTAGTGAAGTGATATGATGCTTTATTTAGCTTTAGTTAGCTCTACTTAGGAGATGCTGAATTAACCCAAAACCCAGATGAATCAAAGATTAGAGGTATTTCAAAAAAAATTTCCTCACTATTTGCAACACAGGGTGAATCTAGTCCGTATATAAATTGTAGGCGATATCAAAAGTCTCTGTTTAGTTCAAGGCATTGTCACTTATAAAACATTACTTTCCACTGCCTAACAATATGTCAAATTCCATACCACCAGAAAATCAAAATCCTGATGAACTAACTGATAGAGATGATTTAGATTCTCCCTCAATAGTTAATTCTCCTACATCCCAATCCAAAAATCCACAATTAGTAGTAGAAACAGGTAAAACTGCTGTTTTAGATGTTTGGAGTGCGTTAAAACTAATTTGGAATGATCCAAATAACGGACTGCAAACGGCAATTAACAGTTTGGGAGATAGTCGAATTTTATACGCGGGAATTGCCCTTTGTATTCTGTTTGTTTTAGCTGCTTGGATGGCAGTATCAAAAACCATAGAATCCCTTGCACCATTGTTTTCTTTCGGCGGTTTATTTGGTACAAGTTATAGTACCGAGTTAAGTTTTTCAGAACACTTGCGAGTTATTTTAGCTGCCACAATTCCCGTGTTAGGGATGATAGCAGTTTTGTGGATCACCCGCAAAATATTTAAAGGATCTGGTAATTATCAACAATTCATATTTGTTACAGGTTGTTGTTTTGCTCCTATTACCTTTTTTCTGTTCATGTTGTGGTTATTAGGCAGTAGTGCAGCAGAATTAATGGCTTTAATTTCTGTTTTTTGTTGGACTACATTTGTTTTATTTTTGAATACAGCACTCATAGGGGTACTGGGTTTATCTTCTCGCAATGCACTATTGCTAGTACCAATAGTTTTAGTAGCTGATTTTTTCATTACTAGAGTTGGTTTAGATATTTTGTATTGAAACTATTAAGCTGATAGTTACAGTAGCACAAGCATCTTGCTTGTATTAATTATCCAACCTAAAAAGCACAACAGCTTATCAACATTTTTACAAGGAGTCTATCATGGGTCAGACATTTGTTTTCCTCTTAGCAATGCTGGGACTATTAGGATATTTTGTATCCAAAATTTACAATGAAATCAACAGACTTAATTCCAGAGTTGAGAGAAACTTTTCTGGAATAGATACACAATTATCCAGAAGACACGCTGTTATTAATAAGTTAGTTAGTAGTGTTAATGCAGAACAAAAAAGCATTATTAGTCAGTTTGAAGCATTGACTAATTTAGTGGAAAAAGCTGATTTACAACGGGGAAACCAACAGGCTTTTCTTGATACAGAGAATCAGATATCAAGAATGTGGAATCAAATATTAAACTTACCACAACTCCAAAGCATACGCGGGTTTCAAGACTTTAATAAACAAATTGCTGAACTAGAAGAAGAAATTGCAGCATCTAGAAGAACATATAACGATAGTGTTGAAAGATTTAATACTTATTTAGTGAGTTTTCCCACTGGATTTATTGCACAACTTCTTTTCAAACAATTTCAACAAAAGGCTTATTTCCAAGCAACTGCTGACGAAAGACAAGATTCTGATGTAAATTTTAATGTTTAGTTTGTTGTATAGGGAATGAAGTTGAGGTAGATAGAATATGAATGAAAAACATAGTTATGCAGTTGAGAGCTTATTTACTGGTAATGCTTTTAATACCAGGCTGATGGAAGTAGAAACTGCTAGACAGGAAAAGATTAAAAATCAGCTAATTTTTGGGGGATTAATTTTAACTGCACGCATTATCATTGGTATATTGGGTTGTAGTATTATGACTTTCATAATCCTATTTTTTGTAGATTCAGGATTTTCTTATATTCTGGTTTCTCTAGTATGTTCAGGTGTTATTTATGGGTTAATGCGTGGTATTGATTGGGCTAAAAACCGGATTGATTTTTTTGTCAGAAAATATAACAATATACTGTTTTATCTTCGTAAAGATGCAATTGAAGGCTTTGTAAAAATCATTTTTCCTGATGCAGAACAGATAATGTTTGACCCTCAAATTTCATCTAGAAATCAGATGCAATCAATACTAGCTAATTTGTTTTACAACAAACTTTATAGATACACAGAAAAAAACACCCTTGCATTTACAATTAATAAACGACCTTTTTACATAGCAGATGTAGAACCTGTGTATATAATTAATTCCCAAAAAGAGTCTATGGAGATTGATAAATTTATTGATAGATATGATAGAAGAACTGTTTGTTATTTTAAAGGAATTGTTTATCAAATAGAATATGAAAAAGAAAATCTTAATAGTGATTTTTTAACAATGATAATTCCTAAGAAAGCTGCACCTAGTCCCACTAAAAAAATCAGAGAAGACCGTAAAACAATTACAGTTAGCAAAGATTATCCTAGATTAGAACTATTAAGTAGGGATAAACGCAGACCAGAAAGATTTATTCAACGAGGTTTCGAGGAATACAGTGTAGAAAATATGGAAATAGAAGATAACTTCTATGTTTTTACAAACAATGAAAACGCCTCCAGAAAACTACTATCCTATCGGTTTATGGAAAAGATTGTAGAAACTACATCACCCAAAAAAGCAGAAACATCTAAACCAAAAGTAGTACAATTACTTTTAGGTAATCAGGAAAATACTCCTAATTTCTGGATACAATTTACCAACATTACTCGTCAAAATAATAAACCATTACAGAAACTTACAGTTGTAACCACAAATAGGAATTTGACTTTTTTTGAGGTGACAGGAGAAAAATCTTGCAAATTAGATAACTTCTTACATAACTTTCAAGAACTGGAAAACATATTAAGTTCAATAATTACAGCATTAAATGTAGTACCAACCACTGGAAATTGATATGGAGTGATAACTATGGATTTGAATCTTCAAAATATTAATCTCTATATCTCAGAATCTGACGTGGTAAGAACTATCATGAATCAGCGTCTTCAGCAATTAAAATTGCAAGAACCTCGATTAAAATTAGTCTTTCCCCGTGGAACAATCGCTTTTATTTGGTTATTTATGATCCTAGCATCGTTTACTATGTTGGGAATTTCTGTAATTAGTTTTTATCTCAATTTAATAGTGATATCAAAAGTATATTATGATTTTAGTATTTTTCTAGTATGTTTATTATTGATACCTTTAATAGGTTCCTGGAGGAAATATGTACAAAACACAAAGAAACATAAAAATTATTTGCATTTTTCAAAAACAGAAGCTATTAATATAGTAGAAATAGAAAACTATTTTTCCGATCAGAAAAACAATTTTATCAAAACATATCAGGAGTATGTAAATCATGTGCATCAAAAAATAGAGAATATAGGAAAAAATCAGAATCTTAATTCAACAACATTAGATGAAATGCAAAATTTACAAAATCGAATTTCTCAAGCTGTTGATAGACTAGAAACACTAAAAAATGATTACTTTGCACGGTTAGATAATGTAGAATTAGAATTAAAAAATAAGCTGATTGACCATACAAGTGATCCGGAAATGGAGGTAGTAATAGAGTCGCAAATTTTAGTAGAAAGATTAGAAGAGGAGGTAGAAGCTATTAATTATTATTTACAAGCTGTGGATGAAATGGGTTGGAAATAATATTGCTACTGGATTTTATCTAAATTTAATTGGTCAACAAAAAATGAGGTGAAAAATCATGGGTTGTCTGGCAATTTTCTTAAACTTATTATTTCCTGGATTGGGAACTCTGTTGTTTACTAACAAGAGAGTTGAAGGATTTATTTAGTTGGTTTTAGCTATTATTAACGACCTGCTGATTTTGGTAACGCTAGGATTTTGGCTTGTTATTGGTTTGTTAATTCATATCGGACTTTTTGCCTGGGCGTTAGCATCTACTATTGGTTTTATGAGTGAACGAGCAGCGAAAAAAGCGATTCAAGAAGAACGCGAACGTCAAGGTTAATTAATAAAAAGTAAAAATAGTATCCGAATCAGAAATTTTACAACTATCCAAATAGTCAATACAAGGATTAGTATATGCGGCTTAATCAGATAATTGCTACCGGGTTAATTTTTACCAATATTATGTTTTTGTTTTCATCATCAGCACAAGCACAAAATAGAAAACCATCTGTTGAATGTAATGCGGCTTTACAAAGAGCAAAAAAACAAATTCAAAAAGATAGAAAGGTCAAAGTTGTTCATACAGGTCAAGAAAATATTTCTCAACATTACAAAAGTTATCCTAATAATCGTCCATTTTCTCATATATTTGGATTAACTGGTTCAGCAACACAGTCAATATTAAGTTCTGAGAAATTCTTAACTATAATTACTAAAGATATTATCAATAAATGTCCATCAATTAGTATGGTTGAATTTGCAGAACATCAAACTGATCATATTGCTACTTATGGATTGTTAAAAAATAATAAAGTTACCTGGTTTAAATGTATCGGTCAGGATGATCCTGGTAGAACAATAAAACCTTGCTTCCCGAAGGGTATTACCCCTACTTTCGGTCTTTTTCGCGTAGGTCCTGAATAATGTTGAAAATGCGATGATAGTAATGTATAAGAGGCGATCGCTTTTTGGTTGGTTGAATCAACAAAACCCAATATCAATCCAGATTATTATTTAGGGAGATTATTCATTCATAATTGTTTCCAAAATTTCTGGTGTCAAGCCTCTAGAAACTGCTCTATCGCTAATTTCATCCATCAATTTACCAAGAAAATCAACTTCCTCATTCAGATCCTCTCGTAAAAATAAACTAACCAGCGTTACCAAAGATTGCTTTTTCCGTTCTGTTGCTTTTTGATAAGCTTGAGCAACGTTAGGACTCACTTTGATTGTAATTTCTTCACTAATCTGCATAATCAAGACTTGTTGATAGTATTTAGGACTTACGCAAGATTGGACTAAAAACCTGATTCTCGTCTAGGGGTAATTCATGAATCACCCCTACTTTTGGTCTGTTTGGCGTAAGTTCTGTTTATACTAAGTACCCAGGCAAAATTAATTGCACATAGTTATTCAAGAAAAAATCTCTGTAAACCTTACCTGTTCCTTGTTAAGGGTTCCCTGTTCCCTCTCCTAACTATGAAATTTATTTTGCACGACTACTTATTATATCGGATCAGGGCGATCGCCCTCCAAAAAACCATAAAAACCATAAAAACCATAAATAAATATAAACAAATATTTGCAACAGGAGTTAACTATTCTTCGTATAAATAATAGTAGAGATTATTCTATACTTAATGATGCTCTTACTAAAATGTCATAAGTATATGGATGATCTAAACCTCCACCTGCAAATCCTCGTCAAGGAAGCTTGCAAGTATTCCAAAGACACCCGCCAGCACCGTCAAGCAATTAACGGTTTACTGCGATCGCTTCTCAAATCAGGACGTATTTGGAGGCCATCAGCAGGGAATGACAACAACGAGGATATTTATGAAGAAGCATTACAAAAAACTCTGGTTGATTTATCTAGTAAAACATTATGTGAGAAGTATGATCCAGATCGGGGATTATTTCTACACTGGTTTAACAGGTGTCTAATAAATAAGTACAGAGATGAAATAAGAACAGTCAACGGTTATAAAAATCGCATACAGTCTGTCTTACAAAATGATGAAATATCTATTGATCCATTAGAGCAAAGAGTTTCTCCCATAGATGCGACTTTACTCATTGCAACTTGGGAATCATTTAAGCAATGGATTATAGAAGATCCTGATAATGTTCTCAAAGATTGTCACATCAGAGATAACCCAAAAGCTAACTGTCAATTATTTGCTGAACTGAACCGTATCCAAGGAAAAAAATGGCAAGAAATAGCTGATGAAGTTGGATCACCGCAGGGTTCGCTGAGATCCCATTGGAATAGAAAATGTGAACCATTACTGCAAAAATGGTTAGCAGAAAATCAAAAATTATTTGGAGAAGAAAACAATGAATGATAAACTAAATAAACTAAATGTATTACATGATTTAGCTATTACCTTTCCCATTACTGCATCCTTTCGCCACCAAGCTAGAACTTATGCAGCACAATATTTTACACCAAATATACAACAAAGAATTTATTTGAATACCTTGGCTGTATTTGTTGCTGATGCTTATTTTCAGATACTTGGTTTTCAGACTAATCTAAATCGGTTAGAAAGATGGAATGTCATTCAACGTTTATGGAGTGAAGCTAACGAATTAGAATTATTAGGATTAGGTAATTTAGAATGTTGTGTCATTAAAAAAGAACAAGAAAAAATAATTTTACCATCTGATATTGTTAGTAATATTGTTAGTAATAACATCGGCTATTTATTTATAGAAATTGCTGATTCAGAAAAAGAAGCCGTATTGCTGGGTTTTTTACCTGCTTTTGATACTAAACATGAAGAATTACAAATAACAGATTTACAATCTATGGATGCTCTGATTGATTATTTATCTGAGAAAGAAACATCTTTACTAGTGGAAACAGCAGAAAATGATGAGATATCCCTAGAATTTACAGAAAAAAAAATTACTTATTTAAGAAATTGGTTGAATAATATTTATGAGGGAGATTGGCAACCTGCAACGCGGAATCTGAGAAATGCTATCTGCAATAAAAATATCTCCCTAGCAGGACAAATATTTAAAATGCAGCTTTCCGTTTCCCAACCCAGTGAGGAATTAGTTAATGTTATAGTCACTATTCAAAGTGAAAATACTTTTTTACCTATGGGTATGCAAGTGAGTGTACCAGATGAATCCCATACACATACAGAAACAGTAAATAAATCTGGTGATTTGATATCTATACCCCTAGAATTATCTCCAGGTGAGGAATTTTGGGTAGAGTTACGGATAGGAGAAAGTTTTATTAGAGAATATTTCATTGCTTAAAAAGGAGTGTTTATGACTTGGAAAATCTCCTTTAAAATTGGTGGTAGGGTGCAAATCAATAATTCTGAAGTTTTACCTGTCACTCTTGCTATTTATGATCAATATGGACAAATAGAAGAACTGGTTTCTTTTCTTTCTCCTCTCCCAAAATCTTTATCAAATAAGTTTAAAGATTGGCAAGATTATATTGGTTTACAAGGCGATCGCAAAGTTGTTAAAAACCAGGAAAATCGCACTTTTGGGGTCATTAATCTCACAGAATTAGCCAATGCTTTGAAAGCAGAATTAAACAAATGGTTAAGTAGGGATGGTTGGGTTGATGAAAATGGACAACCAGATCCTCGTGTAAGTTTGGTTTTGGAACAATTTAGGGAGAAAATAAGTCAAAAAGATGAAGTTCAAATTATTGTTCAAACAGAAGATAGACAATTACGGGGACTTCCTTGGCAAGAATGGGACACTTTGGCAGGGTATACTAGCAATGGGGTAGAAGTTGCTATTAGTGCGACTAATTTTAAACGGTTGACACAAAAGCAAACTGCACAATTGAAAGCAACTGCTAGGATATTAGTGGTATTTGGTGATGAAAAACTTGATTTTGCCGAAGAAATCAGTTTTATTAAAAGTTTACGACAACATGGAGGCGATCCTCATATCCTCAGACAACCTACACGCAAACAGTTAGAAGAAAAATTACAAGATAGTCAAGGTTGGCACATTTTCTTTTTTGCTGGCCATAGTGAAAGCGATCGCAATGGACGTATTGGTAGGATTCAAATTAATCCCGCAGATGGGGAAAAAGGAATTATTGAAATTGCTGATTTAAAAGATTTATTAACAGGTGCAATTCAGAAAAAATTACAAATAGCTATCTTTAATTCCTGTGATGGTTTGGGATTAGCAAATCAATTAACTGAGCTATCTTTGCCTTATTGTATTGTCATGCGCGAAAGGGTAGAATCTGCCGTAGCTAGAGAATTATTAAGGTATTTTTTAGAGGCATTTGTACAAGATCGATCTTTATTTGCGGCAATGAATTATGCTAGAAAACAGTTACAAAAGAAATTTGAACCCGGTAAAAGTTGGCTTCCTGTAATTGTTGCTAACCCTCTAGCTAAAGAAGTAACTTGGAATCGTTTATTTTCTGAAAGAAGGTTATCTTGGCAATGGGAAATAGTGTTAGGGATAATAGCAATTACTATACTTATTTGTCTACCTGTAGGCATATTCACCGAGTTTCATGGCCGGGAAACTTTAACATTTTACGCTCAACTTTACCCCCATATTATCATTTATCCTTCCCTGTTTCTTTGGATGTCTTTATTTGCAGCTTATAGAGTGCATTGTATGATTCGGGTACAAACTCGCTCTTTTTTAATTTTAACATTGGTGACAATTTTTATTACTTTGGGGGCATTGTTTTTCGAGATTAATAGCGATCGCATGATGTTTTTAGAATTTAATTCCCAAGCGATGACAACAATTAAATCTGAGAAACTAAAAACACTGTATTTAGATTGGGAAACTTCAGAATTACAAATCAAAAGTATTCCTCAAGAAATTTTTAATATTGATCAAGCTCTTGACAAACAAGGCAATTTAATTATCAAAAAATCCGCATTAGAATCAGCCATTAAACGGCTACAAAAAAGCAATAACAAAGCAGGATTTCAAGGACTTCTAAGAATTGCTACCTCTTATAAAGTTTGGCAACAAAATCATCAATATTTTTCCCTAAGTAGATCGTTTTACATTCTCAATTTTCTCAGTATTGTTGCTTGTGGTGTTCAACTTGTAGCACTGGTTTCCAATATTCTTTTTGCTCCAGATTCCATCTTTAATAAAAATAAATACCTCACTTATCTGATTATTTGTGAGTTAGGTATTCTTCTATGGTTGCCTTTTCAAAGTTATAGTATAGAACATACCAAAAGTCTCTTATTTTCCTCTGATTTCCGAGGTACTCTAGCAGGAATTAATGTGATTACCTATGCGATTATTGCTATCTTATTTTTCACCACTATTAGCAGTATATACAAAAGTGCTACTAAAAAATATCAGCCTATTTTGTTCTCATTCTTATTAGGTAGTTTAGGTTTTACTATAATTTGGGGCTGGAACTACGTAAAGTTTCGTAATTTATATAGTATCATTATTAGTCATTCTTTACTGGGAGCGATCGCTATTCTCCTGGGTTTGGTATAGATTAGAACTGAATATAACAAAGTGGAGGCAATTCACGA
>JBJTTJ010000095.1:0-7162 GCA_046080125.1 Cuspidothrix sp. | reverse complement strand
TTGTTAAAAAAACAGTATCACGTCCACCTAAAGAACCATCAGTTACTGTTTAATATTCAAGATTATTCATATTTTTGCTAAGTCTCTGATTAACTCAGCCCTGCTGGGTCATTTTGCATGGCTTAGTCTAAACTCCAGTTTTGATGGCCGCAGGGAATTGTCTTGGCATTCGGGTATGTTGTTTCCCGATGCAAATCTTCAGAATTCTTTTCTCAAAGACCTAGTTACACTGGTTGATCCATCCAATCCCTACTCTTTTTTGTGCTTTCTTGCTGAACGTGGTCGGCTATATCGGTTTCTCACAGCTCGTTTTTCCAGTGTGAAGCGCAAGGAATTTGATCAATACCTACGCTGGGTAGGTCAGTCGATTCCTCACCTCAACTTCAACCAGAAGGTAGAGACTATCGAGTTTAATGATACAAACCAGCAATTTATTGTTCACACATCAGAAAAAACTATAGCTACAACCCACCTGGCTCTAGGTACAGGCTTAACGCCCAAAGTCCCTGATTGCGCTCGCCCACACTTAGGAGATGATGTTTTTCACTCTATCCACTATTTACAGAAGAAAATTCAGTTCCCTGGTAAACGAGTAACAGTGATTGGCGGTGGACAAAGTGGAGCCGAAATTGTTTCTGAGTTACTCTCCAATTCTCATGCTCTGCCAAAGAAATTATACTGGATATCTTCCCGTCCGAACTTCTTGCCAATTGACGATTCACCCTTTACCAATGAATATTTTGTACCCCGTTATAGCGACTACTTTTATGGATTACCGCAACAAGTTCAAAAAACTTTAGTGGCAGAACAAACACTTGCTAGCGATGGTATTACTGAAAGCTTGCTAAGTTCAATTTATCAGCGATTATACCAACTGGAGTTTCTGGAACAATCTCCCAACATTGCTAAACTGATTCCTAATGCACGATTGTGGGAATTACGACCAGATTATAACAGTTGGCATTTAATTATACGTAGTCAATTGGAGAGCGTACAAATAAATTCTGATGTGATCATCTTGGCAACGGGTTTTGAGTATCGTATCCCTGACTACTTGAAGTCTCTCAGCCATCGTTTGGAGTGGAGAGAAGGACAGCCTGTAATTAATCCTGACTTTTCTGTTAAATGGGATCGTTCAGATAGTAATCGGATATACACTCAAAACTGCTCACGATTACAACGGGGAGTTGCCGATCCGAATTTGAGTTTGATGGCATGGCGGAGTGCCACTATTGTTAATAGTCTTGTAGGTCGTATGGTGTATCCACGCTCTCAATACGATGGCTTAATTGACTGGGAACTTCAGTCTGATCATGCACATCAAACCCTTGCCTACGAGATTATAGAGAGGCTGTCCGCTTAAGCTGTGAACTTTTGTGAGTTGTTCTTGCTTCTACACAGTTGCTTTTTCGCAATAGGTCTAATAAATGTTAACTCCTCAGACAAATTTATCTAAATCTGCATCTAAACCTCTGGTTTTGTTTTTAGGGACACGGGCATTAACTCTGGAACGCATTGCAGAAATCACCACTGCTAGAGAAGGGGGCTATGAAATTATCATGGCTTCTGATACCCCAGCACTGTTTCAATCTTACGGCTTTTCACACAATATTTATGCTCCCTTAAGCGATTACGAAACCTCTACTGATTGTATCCTTAATTATATTAATGAGCAAAATCTGACTATCTGTGGTGTAATTGGTTGGCAAGATCGAGAAGAGGAATTAACTAGTCATCTCACAGCTAAGTTAAATCTTCCTACTTGTGAACTCGCAGCAAATCGATTCGCTCGGAACAAGTCAGCAACCAGACAATTGCTTGAGGAGCTTGGGGGTAAGTATAATCCGAAATACGCTTGTGTTGTGGATTTAGCTTCATTTGAAGATGCAATCAACAAGATTGGTACACCTTCTCTATTAAAACCTGCGGGTAATTCGGGTGGGCGTGGGATTGTAGCTGTGCGATCGCCTGAAAATCTAGCGGATATTTGGGAGCATTTTTATAACTACAACGCACCTTCACAGGGGGGATTATACGCTAAGTACCGAGAATGTGACTTACTTGAAGAAATGCTTATCGGTAGTGAACATTCTATCGCCGGAATGGTAGTTGATGGTGAAATATATTTGTTTGCAATTATCGATAAACGTATTGATTTAGGACTACAGCTACAGTACGAAAATGTATTACCTTCAACTCTTGCACCCGAAATTCAGGACGAAGTCAGGGAAATGGCATATGCTGTGATGAAGTCTACAGGTATTAATTGGCGAGGTTTTCATATTGATTTTATGGTGACTTCCCATGGATTACGGATTCTTGAAATCGGGGCTAGACCAGGTGGAGAGTGTATTAATTCTCACTTAATACCAATGGCATCTTCTGGTGAAATTCAACCCTATCGGCTGTTACTAGATTATGTGATTCAGGGTAAGCGTGTTCCTCTTGAACAGCAAGATTACACACAAACTTTTACACGCCGTGTAGGTTCACGGGTGATTGCTCCACCAAGTCCTGGGAAGATTACTCGCCTCAATGGTTTAGAAAAAATCTGCGAACATCCTAATACAAGAGACTTTACACAGATTGCTGGAGTTGGTAGCATCATGCGTCCCCCAACGGAAGCTTATGAACAGTACAAGATTGCTTATGTGATTGCTGAATGTCCCCTGGAAGAAAATCTCAGTCACATCTTCGATCGCCTTGTCTCTCAGCTAGAAATTGAAATTTCTCCGATGTAATCACAAACTCACTTAATTCATTCTTAATTCATTTTGAACTACGATCATGATTAAAGCACAGGAAAAACAATTACTGCCAGATGTTCCTACAGACAAACTCAATCAAGCTGTTGAGTTTCCCAAGCTTCCTTACGTTTCAACTTGGTCTAATGCTCAGGGAGTCCGCTTTTTTGATGCTGAACTCAAACGCGATGGAAATGATGTCGCACCTTTCTTGACTGGTCAGTTTATTGTTAAACCCGGGGCAACCTCAGTTACTGATTGTCATGATGTGCGTGAAGTATGGATTGTAGGTAGAGGTAAGGGTATTTTATACTACAATCAAAAGCCATTAGAAATTTCTGAAGGTGACTACCTTTTTTATGATTCCCAAGAATCCCATCAGGTGACAAATACTGGTCAGGAAGATTTGGTAATTTACTGCTGTTGGTGGACCAAATGAAGGTTCAAGAACTCTCTGCTGAACAAACTGCTGATCCTGGATATGATTTGTGCATTGTTGGCGGGGGAATTATTGGAGTTTTGACAGCTTATCAAGCAGCGATCACCTATCCCAATATAAGAATAGCTTTAGTAGAACGAGGTGAATTTGGTTTAGGTGCTTCACAGTATGCTGCGGCACTATCTAGTACCCTCGCCAGCACAGTTTTGGTAGGGGAGTTGTCCAGTGAAAGTGACAGGTTTTATCTTAATTTAGCCAGGGAGAATCCTACTTTACCCATTCGCCAATTACCAATCATTTATGTTGGCGATTCTTCAGATCCCATCCTTCATACAACTCGTACAATTACTGAAGTTAAGCCAGATGATCCCCGCTTCTCCCTACCACTCTCTCAGTTAACAAATGCCCATAGACTGCTCTATGGTGGTGATGTCCTGCATATAGAACCACTAGGATTAATTAAATCTTTAGTTGGAAAATTACGGACATTTGCCAACGTTAATTGTTTTAAGTATACAAGCGTTGAGTCCGTACAAATCATGCCAGAGGACAAATTATGGTTGAATACAAATAGAGTCTTTGGTATTAAAGCAGAACAGGTATTATTGGCTTTAGGACCTTGGTCACTGTTCCACCAGATGACGCGATCCAGTGTTGAGGTCAGCTGTCGTAACAAGAAAATTGTCACAATGCGGCTTGATGTGTCTCCACCTGGTAATTGTCCAGTGATCTTTTTTCCAAAAGAAGATGCTTTCTTACTGCCTACTGATGAGCAATTTTTGTTTAGTATTCGTTCCGATGAGTGGGATATTCAACCAGATCAAAAACTGCTGATTTCCGATGCGGATCGACGCAATGGGCGTAGAATTCTTGAACGCTATGCGCCGAATTTACTTGATTACTATGATGATCGAGATGTTTTTTGTGATTGTTACAGTTCCAATTCTGAACCAGTAATAATACCACATAATCGCCTTTCAAAAGTTTTTATTGCTACTGGTGGAAATGGTCGCGGAGTTCGTCTTGCTCCGGCGATCGCTCATAAGGCATTAACAAAATTAATACCAACTAGTAATTATACACAAAATAGCTATTAAGAGCAGATAAATCTGTATCTTATCTGGTTGCTTATAATTTGCTAATCGGCTATTTCAGGTTATTTACAACTAAAAACAAGACCCGAACTTAATTTTTGATTGATTAAATTTTGGACATGAAAACGATTTTTCAAACTCCTATTCAAACCCAGGATTACTTGTTTGTTCCCTCTAATCCTGCTGCCAATGGAAGACTGCATTTAGGACATATTTCTGGTCCTTACTTAAGTGCAGACATAGTCGCACGCCATCGCCGTCGTCAAGGTCATTCAACAGCAACTATTTTCGGGATTGATGCCTATAATTCCTATGTTGTTCGTCGTGCCGAAATTGAAGTTTCTCACCCGGCGGAGGTAGCCACAGAGAATCACTCTCTAATTAAAGAGGATTTACAAGCTATGAATATCCTCCATGATGTTTTTACTAATCCACTAGATCCTGAATGGTGTGATCATTATGAGCAAAAACATAGAGAAATTTTTGCTGTTCTGGAGGCTAAGGGTGTCATCCATTCGATTGATGAATACTCCCCTTATTCTGAACGTGAAAATCGCTTTTTACCAGATTATGCTGTATCAGGAACCTGTCCAGAATGTGGTGCAGGTATGGGAGGTTTTTCCTGTGAGGGTTGTGGGGGATATTTTTATCCTGATGCAATTTTAAATCAGGTTTCTGTGGCAGGGGAGACGGTTAAATTTCGTCCGGTACGTCAACTTTGTTTAAATACTTCTAACATTCCGTTAACGTTATCCGATTTTGATCGATATCATTTGTCTGAATCAGTACGTTTAATTATCCAAAAACACATCGAGAAACAGGATGGATGGTTTAAACTGACTCATCACTTTGATTGGGGAATTGATATTGATTTAGGAGGTGAAAAAAGAGCTATTGCCAGCTTTATGACCGAATATATTTATAATCTGATGCACGGAGATTTATATGCGGCATTGACTGGCAAACAAGAGAATCCTTATTCCAAGTCTTCTTCTGTGAAAATTATTTGTAGTTTCGGCATTGATAACGTACTCGCTCAAGCCTTTGGCAAAAATTTAATAGCAAAAGGATTGGACGATTATAAGGCTGATGATGGATTTTTAATTAACTACTTTTTTAATTTAGAAGGTCAAAAGTTTTCTACTAGTCGGCGGCACGTGATATGGGCTTCTGATATTGTTACCAAAACTCCTGCCAATAGTGATGGTGTACGACTTTACTTATCACTAAATCAACCTGATGTTCCTGATAAGAACTTTGATATAGAAGCATTTTTGTCATTATATAATCGGATTCTGGTGGAACAACTCAATCCCAAATTGACTCTAGCATTTACTACATTGCGTTCTGTGAAATCACGGTTAGATTATCAGTTTGAGGATACAATGAATATGCTTATCTCCGCCATTGCGGATTTTTACATTCAACAAGACCAGGCAATCTCGGATAATCATCTCCATGCAGTTGCGATCGCCGAGCAGTTGTTAGAATGGATTAAGTATCCTGCTAATATTGAGGACTCACCAACTGCAGCGTACTGGTGGCTAAAGGGGCTAGCTCTGTTGGGTTATCCCATCATGCCGGAGCTTACCAGTTGTATTTGGTCACAACTAGCAACTTCTAAAATTCCCTTAGTTACAGAATTTCTTGAGGACTGCTGCTTAAGCTTGAATCAGCAACCCTTTGAGCAGTTTCAACCCTTGACTCGGTCTAGCATTGCACAATGCTTGCCCCATACACTACAAACAGTATAGCCACTCTTGAGAAAATTCAAAAATCCAAACTGGTTTAGATCAATATCAAACTTGGAGGTCTGAAATTGTTCCTACCCACAAGCACATCACATCATTTCACATCTGAGTTCGCCCGTAAAAAGCAGTTGCTCCCTGAAGAACTTTCAGCCCTGGTTTTCTCTCATGGCAGTATGAAATTACGTTACTATGCGCCCCAGGAAGAGGACAGGCAAATTGCTCACGCTCAGGATGAATTATACATTGTGATTTCCGGCAGTGGTTTTTTTGAACAAAATGGTAAAGAACATTCTTTTCAACCCCATGATGTAATTTTCGTACCTGCTGGGGTTGATCATCGGTTCAGGAACTTTACTGAAGATTTTGCTACATGGGTGATTTTTTATGGTTCTCCCGGTGGCGAAGTTATCTTAGGTAGGTAAACCACAAAAAACAAAAACCCCCTCTCAGCATACCAAGAGAGGAGGCTTTTGTACTAAAAATAGAACCTGGCATCGAGCTATTTTGACAGAGGGCAACCCCTCAACTATCGTCGCCGCAGCAGCGTTTCACCTCTGAGTTCGGGAAGGGATCAGTGTGGTTCCACCGCGCCATAGACACCAGGAAAACCTTGCGGAAGTCAAAAGTCAAAAGTCAAAAGTCAAAAGTCAAAAATAAGAATTGAAATTTGAAATTAACAACAGAGTCCCTGAAGACTGCACTTGAGAAAGAGTCAAAAAATCAGAGGTCAAGCCCTCGGTCTATTAGGACTTCTTTGCTACATACATTACTGTACTTCCACATAAAGCCTATTAACGGGTGTTCTGCCCGTGACCTTACCTACTTTTCGTAGTGAGAACACTCATCTTGAGGTGGGCTTCCCACTTAGATGCTTTCAGCGGTTATCCGCTCCGAACTTGGCTACCCAGCGTCTACCGTTGGTACAATAACTGGTACACCAGCGGTTCGTCCTTCCCGGTCCTCTCGTACTAAGGAAGGCTCCTCTCAATGTTCTTACGCCTGCACCGGATATGGACCGAACTGTCTCACGACGTTCTGAACCCAGCTCACGTACCGCTTTAATGGGCGAACAGCCCAACCCTTGGGACGTACTTCCGCCCCAGGTTGCGATGAGCCGACATCGAGGTGCCAAAC
>JBJTTJ010000094.1:0-2395 GCA_046080125.1 Cuspidothrix sp. | reverse complement strand
TGTAATAATAGTTGTTCATGCCAATTTTCTGCTTTTGGTATGCCACCATCTAAAGTGACAGCAACTCTTTCACTAATTCTCTCACAAGCTGTATAAAAATCACAAATATAGCTGGATAATGTGGGAGTGATAAAGATTTCTGGGACATTATCACTTGCTGCCAAAGCAGTTTTCATAGCTTGAAAATTCTGCTCTAAAGCTATCATCTCATCTTCAATGCGAGTTTTTAGGGCTAAATATTTATTAGTAGGCATGGGTTTTTCTTTGAGAATGCGAGAACGGACAAAATCTGGGATTTCTTCTAGCGCTACCAAATCTATTTTTAACCAACTAGGTGCAATTTTTTCTAAAGAAGTATAAGCCTCCCATTGTTGTTGTTCTGACATTCCTCTGACTGCCAAATCTAAATCAGATTGCCAATGCCAAGGACTTTCTCCTGATAAAGAACCAAATAATATTACTTCTTTTGCTCCTTTTTCTAGGAGAATTTGCCGACATTTTTCAGCAGTTTGTAATGCTGCTTTTTTTCTTTGTTCTAGTGTTTCAGTATAAATTTTTTCCATCATTATTGTCTACCCATAATAACATATCTCCCTATTATAAATTCTTAAGAACCTAACTTTATACTATATTGGTTATCCGTCGAATATAATGCAATCGAGGACGAGAATGCCCCTAACCCCCTCCAATTCTGGGGAAATAATAATTTCAAAGTCCCTTACCCCCATGGGGTCATGGGGGATTTAGGGGGCTAAACAAACGGAAACATAGACAGATAGGACTTGTGTGTACACCTTAGCCCCAAAGGGTGGAATTAAAACTTAAATTCTAAAATTTCAAATCTTCAGCACGGACGCTAATAGACTGAGGATTTTCATTTGTGACCTTTTCTGCTACTTTGCCATTAGAAAGGACGGCAATAGCGCGAGCATATTGGGGATCACTAGTTGTGGCGATTAAATTTGGATTGGAAGCCAATTGGCGTTCCTGTGTTTGGGTCAAATCTAGCTTGATATCCGGTGTAATCCCTTTATGGTTAATATCTGTGCCATTGGGTGTGTAGTAATGGGCGATGGTGACAGCTAAACCTGAACCATCTGCTAGTTCATGTACTGACTGAACCAAAGCTTTACCAAAGGTTTGACTACCCACAACTACAGCGCGTTTATTGTCTTTGAGTGCGCCGGTGAGGATTTCACTGGCACTGGCAGAATTACCATCAACTAAAATGGCTAGGGGTAAATTGGTGATAGCTGTGCGGTTAGCTTTAGTGTTAGAACTTGATCCTTTGCGGTCTACGGTTTTGACAATATGACCATCATCTAGCCACATTCTAGCGATTTCTATACTCGCATTTAACAATCCACCGGGATTACCACGTAAATCTAAAACGTAGGAATCAACTTTTTTGTCGTTCAGGTTGCGAATAGCTTTACGCATTTGATCCGCAGCATGGGAGCTAAACTCTTGTAATCGGATATAACCGACTTTCCGACCACCCTCTTGCTTGAGACCATAACGAACCGTAGGAACCTCTATGGTAGCTCTGGTAAGTTTGACGTTAAATTTACTACCTGGTCTTTCTACATCCAAACTTACAGCAGTACCCACTTGACCACGAATTAATTTTGAAGCATCTTCCACTGACATTTTCAGGGTGGATTTACCATTAATTGCTAAAATTTGATCACCTGATTTCAGTCCAGCTTTCAGGGCTGGGGAATTTTCCATAGCTTCCACAACAGTGAGACGCTTGGTTTTTTCGTCCACTTCCATCCGAATACCAATCCCGGAGACTTCCCCAGATGTTTGACTGGTCAGGGATTCGTACTGTTTAGGATTCATAAACCGAGTATAGGGATCTCCCAGCGTTTGCAAAGCTTTACGGATCGCTAGATATGCTTCATCTTTGGAAGTATAGTCTTTGCTTAATAAGCTCTGCCTGATTGCTTGCCAATCCTGTTGATTAAATTTTTCATCAACATATTCACGATTCACCACCTGCCAAACTTGGTCAACTAATGCTTTAGGACTATCTTGCAAAGCTGCATGAACGGATCGTGTCCAAGCTTGACTAAGTACAGATGTAGTAGCAGTTGTAGCGATCGCTCCACCAATCAGGGCTGCTTGGAGCGGTGAGTAACGTTTCGCAGATTGGTTCATGTATATTAGCTGAAATAGTTGTGTTGTTGAGGGTTCATCAATCAGTTTTACCTGATCTCTGTTTGTATTTATATCCTAATCATCTCTAGGATTCATCTAAACCTCCAGGAGACCCCCACCAAAACTGTACTCAGTTTGGTGATGGGAGGAATGGAGGGTTAATTGTGAAACGTCCCTTGAGTAATTTTGTGCGCCAGCACAAACAATGAAAGGGACAGTTGAGCAATTAACA
>JBJTTJ010000093.1:0-12130 GCA_046080125.1 Cuspidothrix sp. | reverse complement strand
CGTCCCGTTGTCCGCAGTGCTTAAATAGGTTAAAGGTCTATGATAATATCCCAGTTTTCGGTTGGTTACGATTAAAAGGACGCTGTCGTTATTGTCAAACTAAAATTTCCCGTCGTTACTCCACAATATGCCTGATTATTTTGGGTAACAAATTGTGTACTTAATGGGAAAAAATCATTTTTTGCTTGACTAGAAATTAATAATGTTTCCCCTTCAGGTGTATCAAAACCAATTAAGTTAGAGGTCAGAGGTAAGGTTTGGGCAAAAACATGACCTCCAGTGAAACCAATGGCAAAAAGTAAAAGTTGCATTGATGTTTTCAGAGACGTGATTTTTGTAATTTTCATGATAATATTTTCTCAATAATTTACTGTTAAAAAATTCATATTAAATCAATATTCCCGCAATACTGGCGGTAATAAAACCTGCTAATAATCCGCCAAACATGGTTTTTAAACCCATTCTGGCTAGGTCTTTCTGACGGTTGGGTGCTATTCCTGTCATTCCACCAATAGTAATTCCTATCGAACCAATATTAGCGAAGTTACATAAAGCATAAGTGCTAATAATTATTGATCTTTGAGAGATGGTTTCTTTTTTGATCATTTCTCCTAAATCTAAATAGGCAATAAACTCATTAAGAATTGTTTTTTTGCCTAATAATGCCCCAACTTGTCCACAGTCAGACCAAATTCTAACCCTAATCCCCAGATAACTGTACGCCACCTTATAGCCTGACGGTTAACAGAAATAAAGTAGGAGATAGCGATGAAAATACAGATTCCTAAACCTGAAATAGCGTGTTCCATTTGAATTATGAATGATCAATTATTAATTGCTTAGTAACCTTTAGGTAAACCTTCACCACGAGGCTCTGCTGCTGCTTCTAAAGTATCATCTTCTGTAGCAGCGATCGCATTTCCATTACCCCACGGTGCAATTTCTCTGATTTTGTGTCCTCGACGGCGTAAATCTGCTAAGGTTAAGGCATCTAAACTAGAATAACATACAAATGGAGCAACTTACCCAATTTTATTACACAGCAAAACACAAGCCAAATCAGCTAATTTATGGTAGTGGTCAAACCGCAGTCATTACCGGATGGATGGTAAAGCAATCTGTAGCTAAACATCTGCACTCAAGTAATTACGCTGTAATTGGACAATTATACTCACCAACTAGAGGTATAAATTTACTAATTCGCAACTTGTTATTAAATCCTCATGTCCGCTATTTGGTCATCCTTAATGCTACCAAAGAAGATCAAAATGCAGGTGCTTGTCAATGTTTAGGCGATTTTTTCCGCTATGGTGTGGAAGAAAGTATTAGCGATACTGGACGAAAATCTTGGGTAATTCGCTCTCCTATTTCTGGTTATATTGATCTTGATATTGATATAAATACCTTAGAACAATTACGTCATTCTGTGCAAATTCAAGAAGCGAAATCAATCCCTGATGCTGTTGAAAAAATTAAATATTATGCTCAAAAAGAACCTTTACCACCTTGGGGAATACCTATAGAATTTCCTATGACTACAATAGAACCAAGTGTTTTGCCAGGAACACGCTATGGCCACAGAATAGAAGGTAAAACCATTGCTGAAACTTGGGTAAAAATCATTCACAGAATTAAAACCACAGGCACAATTAGACCCACAGGCTATGATGGTAAATGGCAGGAATTGATAGATTTAATGGCAGTTGTCACTGATGAACCCGATGATTTCTACTTTCCTGAACCCAATTATTTACCAATAGACAGAAGTTTTTTAGAAGAATATATTTCCCAAATTTTAGACGATGCTCCCAATCAGGAAGGGGTAAAATACACCTATGGGCAACGTTTACGCTCTTGGTTTGGACGTGATCAAATTGAACAAGTAATTGAAAAACTAGCAAAAGATATTGATTCTGCTAGGGCAGTTATGTCTTTATGGGATGCTAGTCAAGATAATAATGATAGTCCACCTTGTCTTAATCATATTTGGGTGAGAATAGTTGATAATGAACTATCTTTAACTGCCACTTTTCGCAGTAATGATATGTTTTCAGCTTGGCCAGCAAATGCAATGGGATTAAGAGCTTTACAAAAATATATTTATAATTCTTTAGTTAAAAAAACTCATCTCCCATTAAAAATGGGAGCATTAATTACCATTAGTCAAAGCGCCCATATTTATGATGACTGCTTTGAAAATGTCGCCAATGTAATTTCTTCCCAATATACTAAAATTGCTCATAGGAAATACTATTTTGATCCTGCCGGTAGTTTTATTATTACTATTCAGGATGGTTCTATTATTGTAGAACATACAACTCCTGGTTCTGGAGAAGTAGTTAATTGTTATTGTGGTAAATCTGCACATAAACTTTCTCAGCAAATATTTACAGATTGTGCTGGTTTACAAGTTTCCCATGCACTCTATTTAGGTGTGGAATTGCAAAAAGCTGAAATTGCTTTATTAATGAAAGAACAGTTTATTTATGAACAGGATAAACCCATAAAATTGAATCTACATTCATATAGTTAAAATAAAGTTATTAAATAGTGTAGGTCGTTCCATAGAATGTCTTTACATTATGTATAATGCTTTTGTTGGGTTGCGCTGTCGCTTAACCCAACCTACTTTTTGATGAATCGCAACATACCTTTATTAATTGCTAACTATGGCTACTAAAATTCTAACTAATTCATTTAATTCTTCAGGAACTCGATATAATTTTATATCTTCAATTATCTCCTTTTCCTGACGTTTATATATAGCAAATCGCCAATCTTCACCAGTAGTTACTGCTCCATAAAGCATAGTTTTGTCTGAATTTATCCATTGGTCAAGAGCAATCAATTCCACAGCTAATTGTGTAAATCCTTTACTCAAATCTGCTTGTTTAGCCTCAACCACTAATAAACCTTTACCTTTATTAATATAATAATCTAAACTACCTTTTAATTGATGATTAACCCTAATAGGATATTCAATATTTAATTGAGTTTCTGTAATTTCACAAACTTCTAAAAGAATCGGTGCTATAATTACTTGTTTACGTGCATCTTCCGTTAGTAATTTAACCCGTCGCAGGTTACGTTCAATTACTCGCTGTAATTCTTGAATATAGTTAGGTGTTGATTCTATTGTTGGTAATTTCAGCCTTTCACGTTGATAACCACAACCAAGTTCCGCCAGAATATCCTCTGGAGAAAATGGTAAATCAAAATATTTACTAAATGTATAACTTTGTTCAGGTTGAATAATTCGAGAGCGATTCATAATATATATCATCTCCGGTTAAAGTAATGTTAAGAATATGGCTTAAAAAAATCTAACTTGATTTTTATATTTTAACCAGCTTGCAAATATTCTAACAATAATAAGCGCAAATAATCCAACATCCTAATATAATTCTTCATTTCCTCATACTTACCATTATTTTGAAAGTAAAATTGACCAATTGAAGACACACTAAAAATTCGCATTGCTTGTAATTGAGAAATTACCTGCTCTTTATTAATTATTTGACCCGTAGCTGTAATTTGACTAGCGTAACCTCTTAACTCTACGGTTAAAAGTTCAAGTTCTTCTAATAATGAAAACTCTTCATTATCTGGAGGAAACTGAATAACAATTTCCTTTCTTTCGCTGCGGGTATTTTGATAAACAGTTGTTAATTGTGATAATAATTGAATAATGTTTCTCTTTATCACTTCTTGCTGATCTAAAACTGCTTCAGTCATCGTTAACTCCATAAGTAACTATCTTTTCGCTACCATATTTGTCTGGCCTGACAATCAGATATTCATTACCTTTACGATATACTGCTGAACTATCTCCACGATATCCAGTTTTTGGAACTCTGACTATCAACCTTTTTGCACATTGTATATAATTGATGTGGGAGAAGGAAGTATTCCATATACGAAGCCTGGTAAAAAAATTGCTGGCAACTCTAAAACAAGTTTATTCAATCAAGTCAGAGATTTTATAGAAGCCAATCAAACTTATTTGATCATCCTCCTAACTATTGCTACTATACTTTTAACAGCAGTTCAAATTGTGCAACCTCTACAGCAGCAAGTACCACAAAATCCTCCCAAAGAAAATGTAGAGAAAGGTAAATGATGGTTTGTTTTTAAAATTTAAACCTTAGCTAGAGTTACAACACCTAACTGATCTTGGTACTTACCCTGACGTGCAGCATAACTAACGCTACAAGGCGATCCTTCTAAAAACATTAACTGGACTATTCCTTCATTGGCATAAATACGACAGTCAGCACTAGAAGCATTAGATAATTCTAAAGTCAAATAACCGCGCCAAGCCGCTTCAGCAGGAGTTACATTTGCAATTATACCACAACGTGCATAAGTGCTTTTGCCTATGCAAATTACTGTAATATTATCTGGTATTTCTAGCTTTTCAAGAGCAACTCCAAGTCCATAGGAATGTGCTGGAAGGATGAAGTAGCTACCATTGGTATCCTGATGGAGTTTTGTTACTTCCAAATTTTCAGGATTAAAATGTTTAGGATCAACTACAGTACCGGGAATATGCCTAAAAATACGGAAATCATTGGCAGATAGCCGGATATCATACCCAAAGCTACTAAGTCCATAGGAAATTACGGGCAGTTCTTCAGAATGACGAATTAAACTAGACTCAAAAGGCGAAATCATACCTTTTTGAGCCATTTCAGTAATCCAAATGTCGTTTTTAATCACAAGTCTAGAAATAATTTCAATCAAGTTACTAAGATATCTTACACACCGGTGGAAGATACAGAAATCATAAATGATATTGGTAAAATTTTAATTAGTAGGGTGGGCATTGCCCACCGAAAACTGCTAATAATCAAATAGATTAATCATCGTGATCATCAAAAGGATCATCTAATTCTTGGCTAGGGGGTCCAAAAGATGTGTAAATTGCCATACCAGTAATAGCAACAAGCGCCGCGCAAAAGGAAATTCCTAGCACTGTAGCGGGTTCAAATTCCATAAATTTAGATACATATTATGAGAGTTATATTTATAGAATATTACAAAATTTAACTTAAATATCAGATCAGTAACGATAGGAGGTGACAGGTGACAGTTGGCATAACTGAAAGTCTCTAGCTGTCTGAGTTTGATCCTATTCGACTGACCTAGAATATCCGTTAAACTATCAGCTAATTTTGCCCTATAAGCAGACAGCAAATTATATAGTTTTGTAAAAGTGGCGAAAACCTTTATGAATATAGCTAAACAAATATCACAAACTGCGATAATTTAATAAAAGCTTTTGGAGTAATCCGCGTACCGTCAGACAAACGGGAACTTATCCGCTAATGGATATAAAGCTTGGGCGATTATTCGTGACTATGACTGATCACGAATCGTTTAATCTGTACCTAGGTTAACCTAATACAGATAAACACAACCCAAGAATCCCCAGTCTATTCAGGCTGAGGAATGTCTAAGAAAATTAAAAAAAGCTTTGGCAACTGATCTTAGGTGAACTATGGCACAACGGACTAGGTTGGGAGATATTCTCAGACCCTTAAATGCTGAGTATGGTAAAGTGTCTCCAGGTTGGGGAACAACACCTTTAATGGGTGCTTTTATGGGTTTATTTCTGGTATTTCTGTTAATTATTCTCCAAGTTTATAACAAGTCTCTGTTAATTCAGGATGTGCTTGTTGATTGGCGCAGTTTAGGTGGCTAATACCTATTTAGCAATAGCGCTAATATGAAAATTAGCTTCTACCCGGCTTGTCCGGGTTTTTTCTTTACAGGAGAGCAAAATGAATATATTTGGTATTGGTTTACCAGAAATGGCCGTAATTATGGTAGTGGCACTATTAATATTTGGACCGAAGAAATTACCAGAAATTGGCCGCAGTTTAGGGAAAACCATTCGCAGTTTTCAAGACGCTTCTAACGAATTTCAAAATGAATTCAAAAAAGAAGCCGAACAGATAAAAGAAACTGTCCAAACCACCGCCGAATTAGAAACAAAACACATTGAAGCTGGCAAAAATCACCAGGAAAACACACAAGGATGAAGGATGAAGAAGTAAAACCCCAGGTTTTGGTAATTCCCCAGCTAATTGTGGGACTAGGAAACCCAGAACCGAAATATGATCAAACTCGTCATAATATTGGCTTTGCAGCTATAGATAGTCTCGCTCGTGCTTGGCAAATTTCTCTAGCTGAAAATCGCAAATTTCAAGCCGAGTTTGGTGAAGGTACTGCACCAGGTAGGGGTAAAATCCGCTTACTTAAACCCTTAACCTATATGAATCGTTCTGGGCAAGCAGTACAAGCTGTAACCAGTTGGTATAAATTACCTCCCGAATCAGTATTAGTGATTTACGACGATTTGGATTTACCCTTGGGAAAAACTCGTTTACGCTTATCTGGTTCTGCGGGTGGACATAACGGCATGAAAAGCATTATTTCCCATCTCAATAGCCAAAACTTCCCCAGATTACGAATTGGTATCGGTAAACCCAAAGGTGCAATAGATGGGGATAATTCTCATACTGTCTCTCATGTTTTAGGACGATTTTCGGCCACTGAAAATAAAGTCATGTCCCAAGTTTTAGACTTTATTGTAGAGTGCGTAGAATTTAGTTTTAAACAAGGAGTAGAAAAGGCGATGAATCGTTGTAATATCCAGAATTTTTCAGATATTGAGTCTTGATCAAAAAAGGGCGGGTAAACCCCACCCTCAGATATTAACTCTTTGTAATAGGTTGTCAAATTCCTAATTGGCAATTAAGAGAGTTGGAACAAGAAAGTAACTAAATCGCCCTTACCTAAGCTAATGCGATCGCCTGGGCGAAGACGGTGTCTATTTCCAGGTAAGAGAGGCAAGTTATTGATGTAAGTACCATTGGAACTACCCACATCTTCTATATAACAAGAATCACCTTCAATGCGAATATCTGCGTGAATCCGAGATACAATCTCAGAATTAGCAAATCCAGAAACATCTATATCTGGAGGAATGCGATCATTAGGTTTACCAATATGAATCAGCGATAAATTTTGTGGTAATTCTATTTCTTGACTAGCTTGGAGATGGAATAACCGAGCTACTACCTGCTGTAATTGGGTTTTGGACACATTCGCTGGTGCAGTAGCTGTTGGTGGTTCAGGAATTGTCATCGGATCGATCTGCGGTACATAAGCAGGGGGAATATAAACTTCCTCTTCCTTAGCTACAGGTGCAGGTGCAGATACAGGTACGGGTGGAGGCGTGAGAGCAGAGGGAATGTAAACTTCTGGTTCTGGTGCTGCCGGTGGGGGTGTGAGTGTGGCGGGAATGTAAACTTCTGTTGCTGACACTAGGGGTTGAGGAGAGGGAATATAAACCGCTTCTTCTTGAACCACAGGTGCGGGTACAGAGGGAATATAAACCTCTGGTTCTGGTATGGGGGGAACATAAACAGCCTGTTCCTGTAATACCTCCGGTGGTGTGGGCGAGGTAACTACATCTGTTGGTGGCAGATCGGCCGAAGCAAGTCCTAAAGCATCCGCCTTTAACAGTTCCATAATCGGGTCAGGAGTTACCAAAGCGGCTGGGGCGATTGGAGGCGCGGCCGTAGTTGCTCCCACAGCACTGGCATGAAAATGGAGGTTATAGCCACACTGACCACAGAAAGCAGCATCAGATTGTACGATTGCCCCACAATTAGGACATTTAGCTGTAGCTGGTAACGGCGTATAGCAAGCTTCACACTGAACAGCGCCGTCTGGGTTGGGATGATTACAATTAGGACAGACGATCATGGATTTAAGCCTTAGTGAAGGTAGTTGTAAAAATATGACAGCATCAGTACAGATGTAACTTTAGCATTATTTCCATGCTAAAAATTACTGAGATGGAGAATCAGTTGATTCTTGATGATTATTCCTTAATCATGCAGATCTCAAGAATCATAATTAGGGTTTAAGTTCTAAACCGGCATCTGCATCTAACAACCAGTAAAGTTTACCCTGGGGTTTAATTAGGCGAGATGGATAGGTGAAATCATCAGCTACTGGTGCAAAGATTTGTGCCAAAGCCGGTCTTTTGTTAGCACCAGCAACCAAAAAAATCACATTCCGAGCAGCATTAATGAATGGGTAGGTAAAGGTGATGCGGAGGTTATCATCTTTATTACCCACAGTAACTAAGCGATCGCATACCTTCAGAGCCTCCGTGTGGGGAAACAAAGATGCAGTATGGGCATCATCACCCATTCCCAATAAAACTACATCTAATGGGGGGAACTCTCCAGATGTAGACTTAAAAAATGTTTGTAGGTGCTGGTTATATTTAGCTGCATCCACTTCTGGATTACCAGCTAAAGTCCCTATAGGATGAATATTGTCCGCCGGAATAGCTACTTGATCCAACCATACACCTCGCGCCATCAGTTCATTACTATCGGGATGATCTGCTGGTACATAGCGTTCATCCCCCCAGAATACATGAATTTTATCCCAGGGTAAGTTCTGATTGCATAAGGCTTCATACAATGGTTTTGGTGTGCTGCCACCAGATAAAGCAATGGTAAATCGCCCTCGTTCACTAACGGCAGTTTCCACTGTGGACAAGATTAATTCTAGCGCCCGGTTAACTAGGGCTGATACACCTGGGTGGACTTCAATAGTTTTGTTCATGGCATTATCATTACATTTGCTGTTTCTTTGCAATACCATACCCAACTTTTGATAATTTTCCGGTTTAACTCTGGAAACTTTTAATATCATCAAGTTCAGCCATACATTATCGTCCTCTATTTTCTTTATCATTCTTTTTCCTTGCTTATCAGTAGTCATTCGTACTAATCGCTAATAATCCTCTTAAAAAACAAGTAAGATCATCAAGCTACTGATGAGGTTAGGACTTCGCAAAATGTAACTGTAAAGCTGATTCAAAGCCTAGGGACAATTCATGGATTACCCCTAATTTCCTTCTGTTTTCTGTAAGTCCTGGAGGTAAAATTACAAATGCTTCATCTGAATATGACAGAAAAAATTTGATCAGGTAGTTAATATCATAGGGGTAAGAATTTGACCAATTACCAATTCCCCATGAATAAGTTCTTGACAAAACCTAAAAAATCTGTTAATAATTAATATTTGTGGAAACTTTACCCTTTAATATAATCTCTTGGCTAACGTCATTGTCATAGGCTCTCAATGGGGCGATGAAGGAAAAGGTAAAATAACTGACTTACTCAGCCGCTCCGCAGATGTGGTGGTGCGTTACCAGGGGGGAGTCAATGCTGGACATACCATAGTAGTCCAAGGTCAGACATTTAAACTGCACTTAATTCCCTCTGGTATATTGTATCCAGATACCGAGTGTATTATCGGCTGTGGAACAGTTATAGATCCACGGGTTTTGATAAAAGAACTCGAACAACTTGAAAAATTAAATATTTCTACGGCTAATCTGTTGATTTCAGAGACGGCTCATGTTACCATGCCTTACCATCGGTTAATTGATCAGGCATCAGAAGAACGGCGAGAAAATCATAAAATTGGCACAACCGGTAGAGGTATCGGTCCTACCTATGCCGATAAATCCGAGCGGACGGGCATCAGGATGTTAGACTTGATGGATACCCAAGGCTTACGTAAGCAATTAGAATGGACAATCAATTATAAAAACACAATTTTAGAAAAGTTGTATGATATTCCCCCTCTTGACCCCCAAGCCGTAATTGAAGAATATTTAGGTTATGCAGAAAAATTGCGTCCTTTTGTGGTGGACACATCAATAAAAATATATGATGCTGTGCAAAAACGGCGTAATATTTTGTTTGAAGGTGCCCAGGGAACACTGCTGGACTTAGATCACGGGACATACCCCTATGTCACCTCTTCTAATCCTGTCGCTGGGGGGGCTTGCGTGGGTACGGGTATAGGTCCAACAATGATAGACCGGGTCATTGGCGTATCGAAAGCATACACTACCAGAGTCGGCGAAGGGCCATTTCCCACAGAATTAAATGGGGGAATTGGTGACTTACTCGGCGATCGCGGTGCGGAATTTGGCACAACTACAGGCAGAAAACGCCGTTGTGGTTGGTTTGATGCCGTCATTGGGCGTTATGCAGTTCGCATCAATGGTATGGACTGTATGGCCATTACAAAACTAGATGTCCTCGATGAACTAGAAGAAATCCAAGTTTGCGTGGCCTATGAAATTGATGGCCAACGCTGCGAACACTTCCCCACCAGCGCCCGTCAGTTTGCTCGCTGTCGTCCCATTTACAAAACCGTCCCCGGTTGGAGAGTCCCAACTAGTGAGTGTCGTACCTTGGAAGAGTTACCACGGCAAGCATTGGACTATCTCAGATTCTTAGCTGAATTAATGGAAGTGCCGATCGCAATCATCTCCTTGGGAGCAAGTCGTGATCAAACTATCATTGTAGAAGACCCCATTCACGGACCAAAACGCGCACTGTTGTACCCCAACGGTACGCCTGTTTAGTCAGTGGTCAGTGGTCAATGGTCAGTGGTCAGTGGTCAGTGGTCAGTGGTCAGTGGTCAGTGGTCAGTGGTCAGTTGCAAAATAACTAACAACTAACAACTAACAAATTATATGGCGATCGCAGTAGAATCTAAAAAACGTCCAGAAGGTAGCAAACCTAAAGCCTTACGTCGTTCGGGCTTAATTCCTGCCAATTTGTATGGACACAAAGGTATTGAATCAATTTCTCTAGTTCTTGACGCTAAAGTTGTAGAACGCTTACTCAAGCAAGCTGCACCCAACAAAACCGAAGTAGAACTCAGCATTCCTGAATTAGAGTGGACTGGTACAACCGTTATTCGTGAAGTGCAAATTCACCCAGCCAAGGGCACACCTTACCACCTGAGTTTTTTTGCTGGTAACAAAGCCTAAAATTCAGGTAATAATAACTAAAAGAACCAGGGTCAAACCTGGTTTTTTTATGAAAAAAGCCAACAGCTAAGAATATCAACATCCCCTTCCCAATGACAACTGACAACCGCCGCAGAGCGGAAGTCAAAAGTCAAAAGTCAAAAGTAATATTGAGCAAGCTTTTTGACGATTAAAAATGGTTGGTTTATTTCTGCCAAGCTGTACTAGCAAGCGAGAAGGAATGGCAATTGAACAGAAAAAGAGGATAATAAAATCATAAAAAACACGCAATATTTCTAAAAATATGACTCAAACAAGAAAAAGAAAAAATGTAAATCCAGATTTACGTCGTCAGCAGCAAACACCATCACCAACATTACCACAAATTGAATAAGAATTAACAAAATATCTACAACCAAGTCTATTTACACCATTAAAATATTTACCGGGAAACAATGATAAACCAATGAGAGATAGATTGCTAAACTTACCAGTAATGGTAGCACTAATTCTCAGTCTAGTTTATCGGCAAATAGCCGGGGCAGAAGCAGCAAGAGTCTTAAAAGAAGAAGGATTATTATGGGTCACATGGAAGTTAGCAAACAAGCAGTATCAAAAAGATTAATGAATACGCCTGCGGAAATTTTTGTACAATTGTTAAATCAAGTTGTAGAAAAAATTGCCAAAACTGAATCAAAAACAGTTTTAGAAAAGAAATGGGAGCAGCTACAAAAAAAGTTTAACACCATATGGATAGCAGATGGTTCAAGCCTAGAGCAGCTAAGAAAAAGATTAAAAATAAGCGAAGATAATTCATCAAAACTAGGTGGAAAAATCATGATGATTGTCGAAGCCTTTACCCAAAATCCCGTCAAATTATGGTATGAACCAAATCCTAAAAGTCATGACCAAAACTGGGGAGAAGATTTGTTAGAAAAACTGCCAGAAAGAGGCTTGATAATAGTGGATCTAGGATTTTTTAGCTTTAATTGGTTTGACAAATTAACCGAGAGTAAAAAATACTTTATTACAGCAGTTTGCGATCAAGTCCAGTACAAAAGTAAAGTGAAGAATATGGTCTGGTAATGGTTTTCATCTCTTCTGTTTGTAGCACGTTTGATTGCAATTTGCTGTAAATGTAGATATATATTGATTTGGATGCGTGTAATGTGAATGTAGTATTGCGTCTTTTGAGAAGAGGCAGGATATTACATTTTGAGTACATTTAGTTCTATAAGAGACGACGACCTTGAGAACGCAAGCGAT